>CAKTKB010000097.1 GCA_934569195.1 uncultured Oscillospiraceae bacterium | reverse complement strand
CTGAATCCGCCACCGCTCCATCTCCCGCGTGTAGCTTTTTTAATCTCCCTTCCAGCTTTACGCAGTTGAGCAAAGTCATCAATTTTTTGCAGTTGCTCTGAAATTTCTCCAATGTAAGAATCCGGGTCAAAGTACGAATCGTAGTACTTTTCAACTAGTTGCTCCTGCGTAATGTCATATACTTTCAAGGAAAACAAAACGCGGCAGACCTGCTCAGACTGCATCTCCAAAACGCCAGCAAAAACCTGCAAAATCTTGTTCCAAAAGTCATCGGATTTTTGGATTTCATAATACTTTTCAGAAAAAGCCTCTGCAATAGCAATCGCACTGTCTACAAAGCCGTTTCGCAGAAGGGTGTAATGTTCCAGATTTTCATTAACTATGATTTTTTCTTTCCCCAAAGCCAATTCCATAGTATGCCCCCTGACGCCTACCTGTTATTTCACGATAGTATGCGCTGTAAGTAATGGTTTTATGATTAGCAGATATGAATACTATCTATCAGATATAATAAGCTAATTTTGAAATCATGTCAATCATTGTCTCTCACAGGTAAAATACTACCGAGGTGATGGCATGAAAGAATCATATCGATCCGAATATCGGCAGCTGGGGTTAAAGATTGCCTATTACCGCAAGCTTCGCGGCTTGACGCAGGAAGAACTGGCGGAGCGCATTGAGCGGACGCCAGCGTTCATCGGCCATGTGGAAGCGCCCAACATCAACAAGGCCGTCTCGCTGGACACCCTGTTTGCCATTGCAGAGGTCTTGGAGGTCCCGGCGTATAAATTCCTGATTTTTGAAGAATGACCCCATTTCTGGTTCCAGTGTACCACAGCACATGGACAATGGCTGTCACTTGGAAAAAGAAATTCCTTCAACGATATATTATCTCTATGAAAATACCCGGAGCAAAGCTGCTCCGGGTAAATTTATTTTGTGGAGGTAATTCTATGAATCCCTTGGGAACCTGTGAGCACTGCGGACGCGGCTATCCTGCCGACCGATTGACCACCTTTGACGGCAGCCTTTTTTGCCCTGAGTGTCTGGAAACGGAGACACTGATCTGTGCAGACTGCGGAGATCGCATCTGGCGGGATAACAACGAAGGCAGCAGCGATGTGCCACTCTGCGCGACCTGCTATTATGAGGACTACACCCGCTGCACCCGCTGCGGCGAACTGCTGCACAATGACAGCGCCTGCTATCTCAGCGACAACGATGACGATCCCTACTGTCCGGACTGCCGGGACCAGCTGCTGCACGCCGAGATCCATAGCTATAGCTACAAACCCGACCCTATCTTTTATGGAGATGGCCCCCGGTATTTCGGCGTGGAACTGGAGATCGACAATGCCGGAGAGGACTCTGACAGCGCCGGGAAGCTCCTTGCCATCGGAAACCGGGGCGGGGAACGGATCTATTGCAAGCATGACGGCAGTCTGGACGAGGGCTTTGAGATCGTGACCCACCCCATGAGTCTGGACTTCCACCTGCATGAAATGCCGTGGTTGGAGATTTTGGAAAAGGCTGTTCAGATGGGCTATCTTTCTCATAAGGCCAACACCTGCGGCCTGCATGTCCATGTCAGCCGCGCCGCATTCGGCGCGAACCGGGAAGAGCAGGATTTCGCCATTTCCCGTGTGCTGTACTTTGTGGAGAAGCACTGGAACGAACTTCTCCGCTTCAGCCGCAGGACCCAGCGGCAGCTGGACCGCTGGGCCGCCCGGTACGGGTATAAGGACGATCCGCAGGAGATGCAGGAGCATGTCAAGAAAGGCTACGGCAGCCGGTACACCTGCGTGAATCTGACCAACGATGCAACCATTGAATTCCGCATCTTCCGTGGGACCCTGAAATACAATACTTTGATCGCCACGCTGCAGATGGTCAACCGCATCTGCGACGCGGCGATCTTTCTTTCCGATGAACAGCTGAAAGCCCTGTCATGGAGCGAGTTTATGGCAGGTGTTAAAGCGCCGGAGCTGATCCGGTATCTGAAAGAGCGACGGCTTTATTTGAATGAGCCGGTGGAAAGCGAGGCAGAGCTGTAATGTGCTGCCTGTTTGGAATTCTGGATTACGGAAACAGCCTGAGTGACCGGCAGAAGAAAAAGCTGCTGTCCGTTTTGTCCGTCGCCTGCGAGGTACGGGGTACGGATGCCACCGGCATCGCCTATCGGACAGGAAACACGCTCTGCGTCTATAAACGACCGCTCCCGGCCCACCGGCTGCACTTCCGCGTTCCGGCGGAGACGCAGTATATTATGGGCCACACCCGCATGACCACGCAGGGCAGCGAGAAGCACAACTTCAATAATCACCCCTTCGTGGGACAAGCGGGTGGAATGCCCTTTGCGCTGGCGCATAATGGCGTCCTCCGCAATGATAAGACCCTGCGGGAAACGGAACAGCTGCCTGCCACCAAGATTGAGACCGATAGCTATATCGCCGTGCAGCTGATCGAGCAGTATGGGAACTTGAGTTTTGACGCCCTGCGGCACACGGCGGAGTCGGTCCGTGGTTCTTTCAATTTCACCGTTTTTGACGGAGCCAATCATCTCTACATCGTGAAAGGCAGTAATCCCTTTCTACCTGTATCATTGGAGAAAGCATGGCTTGTATCTCTACGCCTCCACGGAAGAGATCCTTCAAACTGCGCTGCGGAGACTTCCGTTCTCTCTGGGCCGCCCGGAGAAGATCGCGCTGAAAGAGGGGGATATGCTGCGGATCGACCCCGATGGCTGCCGGAGCATGGAACAGTTTGAGCCGCAATACTACTACGGAATGCCTTTTCCCTACTATCAGCCCTACGGGTATTCGCTCTGGGATATGGACCCGGCACAGGACGGCTATGTGAATGAACTGAAAAGCGTGGCCAGCGCCTTCGGCTATACGCCGGAGGACATTGACTGGCTTATCCGGGAGGGCATCAGCCCGGAGGAGATTGAGGAGTATTTCTACAGCGGAGAGCTGTGAAACGGACAAGTTCGTTAAATGATGGGAATACGAAGGGTAAAAGCGAGGTTTTCCAAGGCTTTCCGCCGGATCGGCTTCAAAGTTCGTATTACGGCGGCGGGGAGTTCGTATTTACGGGGGTGATTTTATCAACAAAAGGACTATGGCGCTGACGGTAGAGCAGTACAAGGAGATCATCTCCACCATGAAGCAGGGCTTCTGCGGCTGCCGCCCCAATCCGAGGGCGGCCACGGCGCTGATGCTGGAAGCAAATCTTGGACTGCGGATCTCGGATATTTTACGGCTGCGGCTGTGTGACATCGTGAAGGACGGGGACCGATACCGATTGGCGATCACGGAGAAGAAAACCGGGAAGGCGCGGGTGTTCACCGTGCCGCTGGCGTTGTATCAGTTCATCCGCTGCTACTGTCTGGATAACGGCATTGGCAGTACGGAGCGCATCTTCCCGGTAACGGAACGGTCCATTCAAAAGCATTTGCAGACCGTTTGCGACTATCTTGGGATCGTGGGTGTCAGTACCCACAGTTTTCGGAAGTTCTACGCCACGGAGATCTATAAGAACAGCGGCTACAATATAGCGCTGGTCCAGCAGCTGCTGCAGCACAGCAGCGCCGCTGTGACCCAGCGCTATATTGGCATCCAGCCGAAGGAACTGGAAGATGCCATTGAAAACCATTTGAAGTTAGATGTATAAGGAGGATGAGACCAATGTTTATTTTCTTTGCGATTGGGTTTGCACTGACACTGCTGGCGCTTTGCCTGACGGAGACCTGCCCGGTAAAATGATTTCCACCGCCTTTGCCGAGGCGATCGCCCTGTTCCTGAAAGGTGCCGAGATGGCGCTGCGCTTGTATCGGTCTTGGGTGGAGGGAAAGGAATAAGTGTGATAAGGGCTTGTAATCTGTGTTAGTGTGTTGGTGTGCTGGCGAAAACAAATTATTTCCCTATACAAGATCCCATGAAGCTATGGTAAAACAGAATCTAATCAACCCCTTGATAGAGTTCGATTCATCCGAAGAATACGAACTCCACCAAGAATGGCTGCGGACGACGGATTCGCCCGGTGAGCCGGGTGGGTTTGAGCGCTATAAAGCAGCGCAGGCCCAAAAGTGTGTTGTGGACCTGACTAAAGTCGCAGAGGCGCTCAATGCGTTGCCCGCAGAGCCGGCTGCTGCCGTGCCTGGCAGCACCTATAGGCAATCCCTCACGCCAATGCCTTCCTTGGCCAGCTATGCGATCAATATCCCACAATACGGAGGGGCAGGACGGCAGCGAATCACCGCAGCGGCGCTTAAGAATAAGGTCCTTTCCAGTGCGTGCCTCCTTATGCAGAACGATACGGTCTACTGCTATGATGGTTGCTGTTATCAGTCTATCAGTGAACCAAGGCTGAAGCAGCTCATCTCAGGGATCTGCGAGGAGGAACTGAATGAGAATGGCCGGTTTGAACTGGTGCAGGGAGCCATGAATTTTATCCTGTCGGAGCCGAGAATCCAAGTCCCCGAAGAGGTTCTGAATAGGCGGCTCCTGACCTTCCAGAACGGAAACCTCGACATAGAGAGTGGCCAGCTCACAACACATAGTCCCAGCGTCTTTACGACCTTCACGG
>CAKTKB010000096.1 GCA_934569195.1 uncultured Oscillospiraceae bacterium | reverse complement strand
ATCCTCAGTAGCCGTTACGAATCCGGCAGGCTTGTTCATAATGACGACCCGTCTCTGATATCCGCCCATAGGCGCGCCGTCCAGAAAAACGAGGTTTTTCCCCGGTTCGATTTTTCTGCCAGGGTCCTTCTCCGGCTTTCCGTCCACGCTGACCCTTCCGGCCTTCAGCAGCAGCTTGACCTGGCTTCTGGTGCCCGCGCCGCTGTCACTCAGAAATTTATCCAAACGTTCCATGGTGCCTCCGTTCTACCCCGTCAGGTCTGTGCATACATTCTGGTGTCAACTCAGATCAGGAGGGATTTGCTATGATGGTAATGACTGCAAAAGTCAACAAGAAAAAAATAGCCATATGGGTCGCCGCCGCGGCAGCGCTTGTGATCGGACTGATTCTCCTGTTCGGCGGGAAGGATTCTACGCCAACCGCCGGCACGCAGGTCAGCGACAATGACGCCAGAGTCAAATTTCTGACGGATTTCGGCTGGGAAGTCACGCCCTCCCCGACGGAATCCGGGCAAGTGCGCATTCCGGAAGAAAGCACCCAGGTTTACGAGCGGTACAATCAGCTGCAAAAAAGCCAGGGCTACGATCTAAGCCAATTTGCCGGGAAAAATGTCCTGCGTTACGTGTACAAAATCAACAATTACCCCAACGCAACAGCGGATGTGTACGCCACACTCCTGGTGTATAAAAACCAGATCATCGGCGGAGACATCACCGATACCGCCGCCAAGGGCGTGGTGCAGGGATTCCAGATGCCTACAACCAAAGACGCTCAATCGGCCGCCCCAACTGACGGGCAAACCGAACCGTAGCCTCCGTTCCTCCGGGCGAGCCGTCCCACACGGAGATCAGGCCGTCCGCTCCGCTGACCATTGCGCGATTTCGCCGCAGCATACACCCCGGCGTATAATCCTTCTCGACCATACGGACCCGGCTGCATTGGGCCAGAAGCATCTCCTTGCGCCGCCGGTCTGTCCATGGCCAGGATCGGTCCTGGCTCTGACATGGCAGCCAGGCTTCCAGATGCAGCACACCTCTGCCGCCGTCCGTATCCAGCACGGCCTGCGCGAAATAGAAGTCGCACCCCCGCGCCATGCCGCACAGAAAAGTATCCGCACCATCCTGCGCAAGCCGCTGCACCGTACGCGCCAGCATAATTTTTAAGGCTGCACATCGCGGATCCGTTTCGTCCGTACCCCAGGGCAGCTTTTCCGGCCGATGGCCCGTGAACGCCCAGATCATTTCCGCCGCCCCCTTTCCTCAGCAAAAGTGTAACACAGAATTTATATCTTGACAAGTATGCGCACAAGTGATATTCTGTCCGTGAAGTGAATACATACGATCTTCAGGGCAGGGTGTAATTCCCGACCGGCGGTATAGTCCGCGAGCGCTTCGGCGTTGAATCGGTGCAATTCCGATACCGACAGTATAGTCTGGATGGAAGAGGGTCACGGCTTTGCTGTATCTTTTCGCGCCCTGGGTGTATGCCCGGGGCGCTTATTTTTTACAAGGGTGGTATCATTATGAAAGAATTCTGGGATCAAGTCTGTCAAAATCTGTCTTTTCTCGGCATCAGCGCCATCGTCCTGATCTGTCTGTTTCTGGCGGCAAAGGGCGCTGAGCGTCTGCTCCCCTCCCGGCGGCGTATCGGCGCGGCGCGGCGCGTCAGCATCATCGGCGTCAGCGCTGCAATCGCCACCGTGCTCCATCTTTTGGATTTCCCGCTTCCCTTCCTGGCGCCCACATTTTACAAGGTAGATTTTTCCGATCTGCCCGTTATTCTGTGCGGCTTCTATCTGGGTCCGTCTGCTGCCGTAGCCTCTGAGGCCGTTAAAATTCTTCTCAAGCTGCTGCTCAAGGGTACCAGCACAGCATTTGTCGGCGATTTTGCCAACTTTGTTGTAGGCTGCTCCTTTGTTCTCCCGGCGGTCATTCTCTACCACACAAACAAGACCCGCCGCAGCGCCGTCATCGGTCTGGCGGTCGGTTGTGTCACCATGACTGTGTTTGGAAGTCTGTTCAATGCTCTGTACCTTCTTCCGAAATTTTCCCAGCTGTACGGTCTTCCCCTGGATGCAATCATCGCCATGGGCACCAAAATTCGTGCCGGCGTGCATAACCTTACCACGCTGGTCCTGCTGACGGTTGCTCCGCTGAACCTTCTGAAATCCGTAACGGTTTCCGTATTGGCGCTGCTGCTGTATAAGCGAGTCGCTAAAATACTCTTCCGCGAGGCCTGATAAAACGCCCGAAAGCACAGTGCTTTCGGGCGTCTCCCAAAATCAGATCTGATTCCGCGCGTCCTTTCTCGGCGGCATCCCGCCATCCTTTTTCCGGAAGGCAAAAATGAAAAACGGCTGCGTAACGGGAAAGACAATGCTCAGGATCAGCAGCATAACGCTGTAATCCGGTGTGCAGGATGTGTACAAATCGTAGCTTGCAATAAAGTAAAATACCAAATACGTGATGCCGACCGCAAACGCGACAATGCCAACTCCAAACATCATCAGAATTTGCTCCACCCAAATCTGCTCAAATGCAGCATCTGAAATAAGCCCCGCATCGAAACGTAAGAAGGCCGAAACGAGTGTTCCGTGAAATACCAGGAGAGCCGCCACAAGGAGGAACACGCAAATGTTCAGCCAAAGCAGAATCGTACGCCGGTGGGTATTCTTTCCCTTTACCAGATACCGATACTGGTCGGAAATACAGCCAAAATTCCAGGCCGATGCCACCGGGATCCAGGCGAGCCACGCGTGCTTGATTCCACGGCGCTTGGAAAGGCTGTACTGGCCAAGGGACTGGAAAATATAAAATGTCAAGGACAGCACGATCGCCAGAACGATCTGGGCCACAAAAATCCCGGCATATAGGCTGCCCATGCCCCCGTCGGATATTCCGCCAAAAACATCGCTGTAATTTGTCACAAGAAACGCCTCCCTTTTCCTTTTCTCCAGTTTACCATACTCTGTTTTTCATTGCAAGTATTTATAAAAGCTTTTCCGGCTGATATTCAATCTCCGAAAATACGGGTTTTCACCATTTTTTGATTTATCTGCACAGCGGCTGCCGGGAGGTCTGTTCTTTTGCGCGTGCGGCGAGTTGATTTTTCCCCGCAAATATGCTATACTGTCCGCAGACCGTTTCCATACGGTTTTTATGGAACCCGAAGGTTAGCTCCAGCTAACCTATTTATATTATCAGGAGGTGGAATATGCGAACACCAATCGGCGACTTACTCTATGGCGCAGCTTCCCGGATGCAGAGCGGCGATCCGGACAAAACCGTCTATCATCTCCCACAGACCGATGGAATCGCGCAGATGACGGTTTATTCCGTCTTTCCGGGCATTGCCCTGATATATCATGACGTCCATGCCACGCATTGCCAGCTGAATCACTCCTCTGCCGAGGACATCCTGGAAATCCATCACTGCCGGGAGGGGCGTATGGAGTGCCGGTATGGAGATATATCGTTCTTTTTGGCCCCGGGCGACCTATGTGTCACCCATCGGGACGAATCGGACGGGGAAATTCTCTTCCCCACCGGACACTACCACGGCGTTACGGTAGCATTGGACCCCAAGCAGGCCCCGGACTGTCTTTGCTGCTTCCTTCAGGACGTAAACGTCCGTCCAAGCGCCCTTGCTGAGAAATTCTGCGGGACATGCGGATGCTTTGTCACGCGCTCCTCTGCGCACGTAGAACACATATTTTCCGAGCTGTACTCCGTCCCGGAGGAAATACGCAAAGGATATTTCAAGGTCAAAATTCTGGAGCTGCTGCTCTTTCTCAGCGCGCTGCCCACGCAGTCCGAGCGCCCCGGCTATTCCGCAGCGCAAGTGCGTCTCGCCAAACAGGCCGGCGACTATCTTCTGGCACATGCCCAAAGTGACGCAACCGTTACCCAGCTTGCCACGCAGCTGGGTGTATCGACCTCAGCGCTCTCCAGCGCCTTCCGCGGTGTCTACGGGATGACGCCCGGCGCCTTCCTTCGCGCTCAGAGGATGCACGGCGCAGCGGCGTTACTGCGTACGACACAGCGGACCATTCTGGATATTGCCGGACAATTTGGTTACGATAATCCCAGTAAATTTGCCAAGGCATTCCGCAGCGTGATCGGGGTCGCGCCCAACGCGTATCGCAGCGGAGCCGACAGTGACAGCTGTGCGCCGGGCGCCAATTGCTGATTTGTTGTGCATTTGGAGCCAACCTTTCTCGTTTTGGAGCGGACTTCTCCGGCTGCTGCTGTATAATAGGGGCATGAAAGCTGATAGCGCAGCGTCGGCTGTGCACGGGAGGTACGGACATGACGGAGGAGTTACTGGTGCGGCTCGCCGCCCCCACTCTGGCCGGTATAAAGACGGGCAGCCTCTTCGCATGTCCCTACACGGATCGACAGACTATACTCTGCGAGGTCCGCACGCTCAACCGCGTTCTCACGCCAAAGGGCTTGTGCCTGCTTCCCATACGTTTTCTGTCCAAGCGCGTGCTTTTGTACCTTTATCGTCCGGCGAAATTGCAGCATGACTTACAGAATGATCTTGCGTGCGATATACTCCGTCAGGCAGGTTACTGCCACGCGGGCTGCTGCGGCGGATGCGGAAAAAGCATCGCCTGCCTGGTACGCCGGGTGCGAGAGAATGCAGAATTCCCTCACGAAATCGGTCTTTTCCTGGGGTATCCCCCGGAAGACGTGC
>CAKTKB010000095.1 GCA_934569195.1 uncultured Oscillospiraceae bacterium | reverse complement strand
GAAAAGGAGGGACCCTCTCCTTTTCTTATGCTTTGTTCCATTTATCCTTGGGGCTAAGAGCAACCCATTTGGACCATTGCCCGCTTTGCTCCCGCAGTGATCGTTCAAAGCATGGCTGAAAGGTCTATGGGTCAAGTCTTTTGGCGCCGCTCAGGATTTGCACCATAGCAACAAAGATAAGGCTAAAAATTTATGTGGTAACCTTTTGCCAGATTTGAATTCTGCTTTTTCTATGCACAAATGGATAAAACTTGACATTTTAATTACTCTAAGATATAATATTTCTATCTTGTACCACAACAAGAGATTTTAGGTTACTGCGATCAGGCAGTATGCCTCGAAGCTCCACCCCAACCACATTTTGTGGTTGGGGTGTCTTCGTTTTAGAAAGATATTTTTAAAGGAGGCGGGAATATGCACTATACACTTGGACTGGATATTGGAATTTCTTCTATCGGTTGGGCCGTTCTGCAAAACATGCCGGATGGAGAATCTTTTAAAATTGAGAATCTTGGGGTACGCATTTTTGAAAAAGCAGAACAGCCCAAGACAGGTGCCAGTTTGGCACTCCCCCGCAGGGAGGCCCGCAACGCCCGCCGCCGCCTTCGCCGGAAACGGCACCGGAAGGAACGGATCAAAGCGTTGCTTCAGGAAACAGAGTGTATCAACCGGGGGGAACTGGATGCCCTGCTGATGGCCTCGGGTTTTGTCAAGGATGTCTATACTCTGCGGGCAGAGGGGCTAGACCGCCCACTAGAGCGGGATGAATGGGCCAGAGTACTGCTGCATCTGGCGCAGCGGAGAGGCTACCGCTCCAACAGCACATCCGAGACCGCAAAAGATCAGGAATCCGGCGTTTTGAAAACAGCCTTATCTACGAATCAAGCGTTGATGGAATCAAAAAATTACCGCACAGTGGGTGAGATGTTCTGTCGGGACGAGAAATTCCAGATGATGGATCCGGATGGGCGGATTTGGCGCAAAACCCGCAATACCGCGGGAGATTACAGCTTTACCGTAACCCGGAACATGGTGGAAGATGAGGTACACGTCCTGTTCGCCGCCCAACGGCAGTACGGAAATTCCTTTGCGTCGAAGGAATTGGAGGAGCAATATTGCGGGATCCTCTTTTCCCAACGAAATTTTGATGCCGGCCCCGGCGGAAACAGCCCCTTTCAGCAGGGAGACCGGCGGGGGGGTTGCACCTTTGAGCGGGATGAACCACGGGCGTTCAAAGCGTGTTATACTTTTGAATATTTCAAACTCCTTCAGGATCTGAATCATATCCGCATTTTGTCCGCCGGACAGGCATCACGCACGTTAACGGCGGATGAGCGAGAGCGGTTGACTGCTCTGGCAATGAAAAATCCAAATCTGCACTATGGACATTTGCGAAAAGAGCTAGCATTGGGCAAAAACGAGCGGTTTAATGTCGTCCGCTACCATTCGGATACCACGGAGGATGCGGAGAAGAAAACGAAGTTTCAGGAGATGCAGTCATATCACAAAATTCGCAAGGCGTTGGATGCAGTGGAGAAAGGATATATCGGCACGTTTTCTCATGGCAAGCTAGATGAAATTGCCGAAGTTCTCAGTTTATTCAAGTCAGACGAACGGAGAATCGTGCGGTTGCGGGCTCTGGGTCTGGAAGCCCCCGTGATCGATGCCCTGCTACCGCTGTCTTTCAGTAAGGCGGGAAATCTTTCTTTGACCGCTATGAAGAAGCTAATCCCACATCTGGAGCGCGGCGTCAACTATGACGAGGCCGCCAGGACCGTGTATGGAGATCATCGCGGACATGTCGGTGCGGAGCGGGCAGAGATCCTTTCATATGGCGCGCTGCGGGAACAAGGGGCGCTAGACGCGATCACAAACCCTGTGGTCCTGCGGGCGGTCTCTCAAAGTATCAAGATCATCAATGCCGTTGTTCGCAAGTATGGCTCCCCTCAGGCGGTCCACATTGAGTTGGCTCGGGAAATGAGCCGGAACTTTGCGGATCGCCAGAAAATGGACAAGCAGTATCAGGAAAACCAGAGAAAAAATGCTCAGACTATGGAGCAGATCGAAGAAATTAAGGGTGGCCGTCCCACGGGACAGGATCTTGTAAAATTTAGGCTCTTCCAGGAGCAGAATGAGGTATGTCTTTACTCCGGCACGAAGTTGGATGCGACACGGCTGTTCGAACCCGGTTATGTGGACGTGGACCACATTGTGCCCTACAGTCTCTGTTTTGATGACGGCTACCGGAATAAGGTGTTGGTGCTGTCCTCTGAGAACCGGCAGAAAGGCAACCGGCTCCCGCTAGAATACATGGCCGGGGACCCAGAAAAAACGGAGCGGTTTATCACCCTGGTGGAGACCCATATCCGGGATTACCGCAAGCGTCAGCGGCTGCTGAAAAAAGAACTGACGGAAGAAGATCTAGAGTGATTTAAGGAGCGAAATCTTTCGGACACGCAATATATTACCAAAGCGGTATACCATCTGCTGAACGACCATCTGAAATTTGCAGAGGACACACCGTTTGCGAAAAAGCCGGTCCGAGCCGTCAACGGCGCTGTGACGGACTATATGCGCAAACGGTTGGGACTGCTCAAAAACCGAGCCGACGGAGACCTGCACCACGCCATGGATGCCGTTGTGGTGGCCATTACGACAGACCGAATGATCCAGAGAATCTCCAATTATGCCAAGCGGCGGGAGTGGGGGCAGAAGGTTCGTGGAGACTATGTGGACCCGGAAACCGGGGAACTTCTGACGCAGGAGGCGTTTGACGAGAAATACGCGCCGACATTTCCGCCTCCCTGGCCGTGGTTTCGCAAAGAATTGGAAGCCCGCCTCAGCCAGGACCCGGACACCGAGATCCAAGCGCTGAACCTACCCAACTATGACTCAGATCAGGTAGTACGCCCGGTCTTCGTCTCCCGAATGCCAAACCGCAAGGTCAGTGGCGCGGCTCATAAAGAGACCATCCGCAGCGGAAAACTGCCGGGATACTCCATTGTAAAAACAGCTTTGATGGATCTGAAGTTGGACAAGGACGGGGAGATCAAAGATTACTACGATCCCTCCAGTGACCGTTTGCTGTATGAAGCTCTGAAAAAACAGTTGAACCTTTTCGGCGGAGATGGGAAAAAGGCCTTTGCCCAACCGTTCCATAAACCCAAGCGGGACGGCACGCCGGGACCAGTGGTCAACAAGGTCAAGACCTGTGGCAAGAGCAGTCTGAATGTGTCGGCCTGCGGCGGTATCGCAGACAACGGCGGCATGGTGCGGATTGATGTGTTTTATGTGGAGGATGACGGGTATTACTTTGTTCCCATCTACACGGCGGACACGGTGAAATCGCAACTGCCACAGAGGGCGGTGGTTGCTCATACGGCGGCAGAGGACTGGAAAGAAATGCGGGATTCTGATTTTCTGTTTTCCCTCTATGCCGGGGATTTGATCAAAATCAAAGCGAAAAAGCCAATCGGCTTGCAGCTCACCAATAAAGAAGCCTCCGGAGAGCCGGAAGTGCAGAGAAACGAGTGGATGCTTTACTATGTCAGTGCAGGTATCAGTACTGGATCTATTACGGTAACAACGCATGACCGAAAATATCAGAAAGGCAGCCTGGGAATAAAAACACTCCTGGCTATCGAAAAGTATGAGGTCGACCCCCTGGGTGAATATCACAAAGTCCATATTCCTGAGAAACGTCAAACCTTCTGTTAAAGGAAAGGAGGCTTTATGGAATTCCGCGCCATTTTTATCGCAAACCAGGCCTATCTCTCTGTCCGGCGGGAGCAGTTGGTGATCCGGCAAGCTAGGGAGGTCACCATTCCCATGGAGGACATCACCAGTTTGTTGTTGGAGTCGCAGGCCGTCACAATTACCTCCGCAGCGCTGCAAAAGCTAGCAGGATACGGTGTGACTGTCTATCTCTGCGATGAAAAGCATCTACCCGCAGCGTTGCTGCTCCCCATCAACCGGCACAGCCGGCAGCTAAAGATGCTGAAGGGGCAGATTGCTATGACGAAGCCCACACAAAAGAGGCTTTGGCAGTCGGTGACCATGGCAAAGATACGAAACCAAGCAAAATGTCTGGAGCTGTTGGGCCGGCCGGGGAGTGGAGACCTGTTGGAGCTGTCCCGTTCAGTCCGGTCCGGTGATCCGGACAACTGCGAAGCTTCCGCTGCTGCACAGTATTTTCCTGCCCTCTTTGGAGAAGGGTTCACCAGAGGAATGGACTGCTTAACGAATGCAGCGCTCAACTACGGTTATGCGATCCTGCGGGGTGCAGTAGCCAGAAACCTGGTCGTTCACGGATTGGAGCCCTGTCTTGGGATATTCCATCACAGCGAATTAAATCAGTTTAACCTGGCGGATGATTTGATGGAGCCATACCGGCCTTTGGTGGATCTGTATGTGGCCTCCAATGTTTGTGATACAGATGAGGACCTATGCTCGGAATTGAAGCAGCAGTTGTTTAATTTAACAAACTATGTCCTGTTCCAAAACGGAAAGCGATATCGAATGGTTTCCGCCATAGGCCGTATGACAGAAAGTTTTGCACGCGTGCTGTCACAAGATGCAGCTGCATTAGAATTGCCGGAATTGATCCCTCTGGAACCTTATCGCTATGAATAATCGGCTTATGAGAATACTGGTGTTTTTTGATCTTCCGGTGAAGACAAAGGCAGAGCGGAGGGCTGCCGCGAAATTTCGCAATTTTCTTTTAATGGACGGATATCATATGATCCAACTCTCGGTCTATGCCAGGATTTGCAACGGTATAGATTCAGTAACTGCTCATAAACTCCGCCTTGCCGCGGCAGTCCCATCA
>CAKTKB010000094.1 GCA_934569195.1 uncultured Oscillospiraceae bacterium | reverse complement strand
TCCCGGTGACGCGTCGTTTTCTTCATTGTAAAGCGTCTGAATGGAGTCCACAATCAGAATATCCGGCTTTGTTTCCTCCACCGCCTCCAGAATATCGGACAAGCGCGTCTCTGATAAAATAAACAGGGACTCCGGGTGTACCCCCAGCCGGACGGCGCGCATCTTGAGCTGCCGTTCGCTTTCCTCACCGGACACATACAGCACAGAGTGCCCGGCACACAGACGGTTGCAGATTTGCAGCAGCAGGGTGGATTTTCCGATTCCCGGCGCGCCGCTGACCAGGACCAGGCTCCCGGCCACCGCACCGCCTCCCAAAACTCTGTCCAACTCCCCCATTCCCGTGGAAAAGCGGATTTCCGCGCCGCTGTCCACGCTGTCGAGTCTCTGCGGCTTCCGGCTCATACCCACAGGAGCAGACTTTGCCTTTAAGGCCGCCGCCGGCTTCTCTACCCGCTCTTCAATCGTATTCCAAGCTCCGCACGCAGGACATCTGCCCTGCCATCGGGGCACCTCATTCCCGCAGGATGTGCAATAAAAAACGGACCGTGCCTTTGCCACAACGACTTCCCTCCACATGCTTCAATCAGATGGTTCCATTATACCAGCGGACAGGAGCGCTGTCAAAGATTTCTATTCCGCGGCAAAATAGGCGGCAACCACAGTTCCTATAACGCAGCAAAGTTTTTTCTGATATTCCGCAGAGCGGAGACGGGCCTCCTCCTCCGGATTGGACAGAAAGCCGCACTCAATCAGAATGCCCGGGCACTGAATATGCTCCATCAGATACACGCCGTCGGCTTTTTTGCATTGGCGCTTGCTCCCTGCGTTGACGGTCTGCACAAGCACCTGCTGCATAACCGAGGCAAGCTGGCGCGCCGTCTCGTTTTCGGGAGGGAAAAAAACCTGGGCGCCGCTGTACCGGCTTTCCGAAAATTGATTTTGGTGGACGCTGACCAAAAGCGCATTGGGTGTCTCATTGCAGATTTTCACTCTGTTTTTCAAATCCGACATCTTTTTTTGTGCCAGAGTATCCCCCTGCGTATACACAGCGCGGTCTGTCGTCCGTATCATTTTCGTGTCGTAGCCCAGGAGCTGTGCCAGATCCTGTAGGCGCAGGGATATCTCCAGATTGATCTGGCTCTCCAATACCCCGGTGCAGGAAGTCGCGCCCCCATCCTCCCCGCCGTGTCCGGGATCGATCACCAACGTATGCCGCATCGTCTGCCGGTTCATTTGGACCATAGTCGTAACGGCCCGGCTACCGGCAAATGCGCCTGCCACCAGTCCCGCCAAAATCAATATGTAAACCGCACCGATCCGAACCCAGTTCCTGTTGCTTTTCATGCCATACCACCTCCCGAAAGGATATGCCCTCCCCCAGGAATTCATGAACCCTGCGGCAAATGGCGGCATAGTATGACCCGGAACGACAGTTCCTACCTTTTCCCTGACTGGAGGAATGCACCTTGAATGCACAAAAAGCAGATGCGCAAGGGACCATGGGGAGACTGCCTGCCATGGCGCCGTTGGCGAATCCTTACGTCCCGTTTCAGCTGGAAAGTCCGCCAAAGTACGAGGCAAGAAAGGCGCTCATCCGAGGCACACTTTTCCCCGGGTTGGATCTTCCCTTTATGCACATGGTAAACGAGACAGAGCAGCCTGTAACACCGTTGAGCGAATTGCAAACACTGAATTTTGCGATTCAGGAGCTGGCCCTCTATCTGGATACGCACCGGGACGACCAGGAGGCGCTGGAGCTATACAGGAAGTACCAAAGCCTTTACCACAACGCTATGATGAGCTATTCCCAGGAGGAAGGCCCCCTGAACCACAGCATCCCTGGCGGAGACGGAGGCTACCGATGGCTGGATGATCCTTGGCCTTGGGAATTCTGCCAGAATCAGGAGGACTGACCATGTTTGTGTATGATAAAAAGCTGCAATATCCCGTAAAAATCAAGAACCCCAATCCCCGCCTTGCCGCCGTCATTATCTCTCAATATGGCGGACCGGACGGAGAACTTGGCGCATCTCTGCGTTATCTGTCCCAGCGCTATACCATGCCCTTCGATGAAATGAAGGGGCTGCTGACGGATATCGGAACCGAAGAATTGGGCCATCTGGAAATGATCGGGGCCATTATTCATCAGCTTACCCGCAATCTGAAAACATCCGAAATCGAAAACACGGCTCTGGCGCCCTATTTTGTGGATCACACCCTGGGCGTCTATCCCACCGCAGCCTCCGGGTTCCCCTGGAGTGCCGCCTCCATGGCAGTCAAGGGTGACCCTATGGCCGACTTGGTAGAGGATATGGCCGCAGAACAAAAAGCGCGGGTGACCTATGACAACATTCTGCGGCTGTCGGATGACCCGGATGTAAATAATGCAATTAAATTCCTGCGTGAAAGAGAAATCGTCCATTTCCAGCGCTTCGGAGAAGCTGCGCAGCTTCTTCGTGAGAAGCTGGATCAGCGGAACGTATATGCCATGAATCCCGCCATGGACTACTAAACCCCGCGTAGGATTCCATGCAAAAAAACAAGGCCCGGGAACCTATGGAACCCGGACCTTGTCTGCATTTTTATGGATGCACCGCTTGTGCTTACAGGAAGATGTACTTCAGGATGAAGAGCACCGCCAGGACATACATCAGCGGGGTGACCTTCTTGCCCTTGCCGCAAATCAGGTTCAGCACGACATAGGAAATGATGCCCATGCTGATGCCCTCGGAGATGCTGTAGAACAGAGGCATCGCCAGGATGGCAATGTAGGCAGGAATGGTATCCGTCAGGTTATCGTCTTCGAACTTGAGCTGAGAAATACCGCTGAACATCAGGAAGCCAACCATAATCAGAGCGGGAGCCGTCGCAAAGGAGGGAATCGCCGTGAAGATGGGCGCGAAGAAGATGGAGACCAGGAACAGCAGACCGGTAACCAGAGCAGACAGACCGGTACGACCGCCGGCAGCAACACCGGAAGCGGACTCCACAAAGGTAGTGATGGTGGAAGTACCCAGGACTGCACCGGCAGTGGTGCCGATGGCGTCAGCCAGCAGAGCGGGCTTGATTCTGGGCAGACGGCCCTCGGAATCGAGCATGTTCGCCTTGGTGCTCACGCCGATCAGAGTACCCAGGGTGTCAAAAATATCCACAAACAGGAAGGAGAAAACGACAACGACAAAGTTGGCAATGCTCACGCCGCTGAAGTCGGCCTTGAAGCACTGACCCACGGTCTCGCCCAGCTTGGAGAAATCCGTCATGCGCATGGTGGGGAACAGGCTGTAGAAGCCCGCCTCAGCATTGGGGACATACAGGCCGGCAACCTGGCAGAGCATACCCAGCACCCAGGTAGCCAGAATGCCGATCAGAATGGAACCCTTCACATTCTTGATGTAAAGAACAGCCGTGATGATTACGCCCAGCACGCACAGCAGAGCGCTGATACCGGCCGTGTTGAAGTCCTTCGTGAAATCAACCAGCTCAACGAGCGTAGAGCCGCCTACGCACAGGCCGGCGTTCTGCAGGCCGATGAAAGCGATAAACAGGCCGATGCCAACGGAAACGGCACGCTTCAGCGTCAAAGGAATCGCGTTGAAGATAGCTTCACGAACATTGGTCAGGGAGAGGATGATGAAGATTACGCCCTCGACAAAAACTGCCAGAAGTGCAATCTGCCAGGAATACCCCATAGCGCCGCACACGGTGTAGGCCATGTAGGCATTGAGTCCCATGCCTGCGGACAGGGCAAAGGGAAGATTTGCCATGAATGCCATGCAAACTGTGGCAACAAAGGAGGCAAGGGCCGTAGCCAGCAGGACCGCCGTGGAGTCCATACCCGCAGCCGACAGGATGGACGGGTTAACCGCCAAAATATAGGCCATGGTCATGAACGTAGTAATGCCTGCGGTGACTTCGGTTTTGACGCTGGTTTTGTTCTCGGACAGCTTAAACCATTTTTGTAGCATGTTTTTCTACCTTTCTTCTCGCATTCTGCTTTATTCGTGCCGTTCCCCAAATTTTCAGGAACAATCACACATTTATTTTACCATTTCGACAAAAGATTGCAACTAGGAAGGCTCCCAAAATTATGAACAAATTAAGAATGCAATTTGTAGCATTTTACAAATTGCATTCTGTCCCTTTTCCCTCAAGAATAAAATTGGCGGTAAACCTGCAAACAGATCTACATTTTCCGGCCGTGCAAGGCTTATTGCAGGAAAATCTGCATTATTTTTTGTTGACAATTGCACCTTCACATCGTAAAGTGTTACGCGAAGTCGATGATTGGAAAGGACTGTTCCCATATGCCCATTGCAGTAAAACGAACGGATGCTCCCAGCGCCAAGCCGGATCCCGCAAGCGGCCTTGGCTTCGGACGTTACTTTACGGATCATATGTTTTTGGCCGACTATGATGGCGCCCGTGGATGGTATGATCTCAGGGTCGAACCGCTGCATACGATGAATCTTCACCCCGCCAGCGGCGTGTTCCATTACGGTGCCGAGGTTTTTGAGGGCCTGAAGGCATACCGCACAGCTCAGGGCGGCATTCAGCTTTTCCGTCCCTGGGACAATGCACAGCGTCTGAACAGCTCCGCTACCCGGATGGGGCTTCCGACCTTTGATCCCGATCTTTTGCTAGAGGCCCTCGACACCCTTGTCCAAACGGATGCGGAGTGGGTCCCGGACGCGCCGGGCACTGCCCTCTATCTGCGGCCTTTCCTGTTTTGCACCGATGCGCAGCTGGGTATTCATGCGATTGAGCGCGCCCGGCTGTGTATCATCGCCTCCCCTGTCGGCAGCTATTACGCCGGCGGCATGAAGCCTGTCCGTATTCTGAT
>CAKTKB010000093.1 GCA_934569195.1 uncultured Oscillospiraceae bacterium | reverse complement strand
GCGCGACGCCCAGCTTATGTGCAAGGTTATAGGACTTATACAGCTCCGCCTTCATGTACTGCTTGTTGAAATAATACTCCTGATCACTTCTCATGACGTTGATCAGCGTCGGGCCGTTCCAGTTCTTGCCGTCGTAGCTGAACTCCTTGAGGGCGCTGGTTCCGCTGCCGCGGAAGGTCGTGCAGTAGACCACGATGGAGTCCCGGCCGTCGCCGTTATAGTCACCCGCCGTGATGGCAAAGAAGTTGTTGGCAGTGGCCGTCGTCAGGTCGCCGATCCAACCAAACCAGTCCTTGTCCAGCTCAAAGTCCTTGACGATGGTGTTGGTATCCGCATTCATGATAACCAGATGGGCCGCGCCGTTGGCTGTGCTGCTGTTGGTCGGCAGGAAACCGAGGATCGCAATATGGTTGCGTTTGCCGCTTCCGGTGGGGTCAAAGGCAACACTTTTGGTAAACTGCAGCTTGAATACCCCGCTCATCGGCTGCTCCATGCGCTTTCCGTCTTCGCTTGCATTCTTTGTGTAAATCGTCGTACTGGTGCCGGGGACCGTGAGGTAAAGCTCCTCTTTTTCCACCAGCGTCAGCGGCTCGCTGGAGCTGCCATAGGGCGTTACGACATCCTCAGGGACGGTGGCCGTCTGCTTCTCCATATATTCCAGAATCTTGGTGCCGCCCACGTCCTCTCCCAAATCCGTATCCTGGATGGGCTTGATGATGATAATTTCCTCTGCCAACACGGCTGCCGGCAGCAGCCCGATGACCATACAAATGGTGAGAATGATGCTAAGAATGCGCTTTTTCATACGATTACCCCCGTCCCGCCATCTTGTGGCAGCTTAAAATCAAAGATCATTTCCAGCATTGCGAACAGCTTCTGCATAACTTCCTCAGCAATTGTCCGGATGTCCAGCCCCGCAACAAAGGCAAGCACCTCCGCCTGCGTCTCCTCCGGGACCCGGTACACCCGCATTGCCGCCGTCAGGAACCGGCTGAGCTTGCGCTCCAGTGGAAAATGAATGTCGCACCTTCTTGCCATATAACCGCGCATCAGTCCCGCCGTGCCAATGTCCATTTCATAGAAATCGCTCTCGGTGTAATCCGGAAAATTTACACCAAATATCTGCTTTAATTCCGCCGTGGTGTGCAGGTAAATATATTCCGCCGTGTTTGGCAGCGAGTAAGCCTCCATGTAAATTTCCCGCAAGTTCTCATTCAGCTCGGTCAGCGTAAGCTGGATCGCCGTCTCTGCCGCATACGCGAAAACAGGCGGCATATCCTCCCCTGCAATGCTCCTCGCCGTGCTGAACTGTCCGCCAAACATGGCCTCCGCAAGCTCCATCAGCAAAGCGTCCTTCGTAGGAAAGAGATTCTGAAAGCTTCCCCTCGCAACCCCCGCTTCCTTCACAATTTGTGTGATCGTCGTCTGTTTGTATCCCTGTTCCAAAAACAGACGAACGCATACGGTAAGAATTTTTCTTTTTGTTTCGGCGCCGTCTTTTCGTGTAGAAATACCGTCCGCCTCCTCTCTGATTAGTATGCGTACTAATTTTAGCACACGCATCATACTATGTCAAGCATTCCGGAAGGATTCGATGTCGTAAATTGTCATTTAGGGAGGCGGTCCTCTCTTCCATCCCGCGCAAAGCTTCCGGCGCAGAAAAAAGCCGCTGTCCGTCGACAGCGACTTTTCTTTCTGCAGGCCCGGTCATCCGACTTTCGCCGCCTGCTGCACCGTATTTCCCCTGCGCCTTTTCATTTCCGCCGCTTGCTCATGCTTCCGGGCTTTCTCTCAGCTCCCGGCGGATTTCCCGGAATCTTTCCGGTATCTCTGTGGGGTCCATCTCCTGCGGCACCTGAACGGTTCCGGCCTCCTGCGCCGTTTCATAGTACCAGCACTTGTAATCCACCATTTCCATGGTATGCCGCAATTCCTCCATCTGTCGTTCCAACGCTTCCCGTTGACGCCGGAACATGGCCAGGCGAAGATCGATGGTATCATCGCCTTGCAGCGCCATTTCGATATACTGCCGGATATCCTTGAGGGACATTCCGGCCTTTTTCATGCAGCCAATCACCCGCAGCCATTCCATATCCGATTCCCGAAACATACGGATACCGCCGGGGGAACGCGCCACGAAGGGCAGCAGTCCCTCCTTGTCGTAGTAACGCAGGGTAGACGCCGGGATACCCAGCAGCTTTGCCATTTCCCCAACCGTGTAAGCCATCTGAATGCTCCTCCGATCATCCTTCAAAGTTCTCTTGCGTGAAAGTCCGCTTTGCGCCGCTGCACATGCGGCGGGAAAAGCGGCCGATTTACAGCTTCTTTTCGCTTTTCACAGGGGTACGGCCCGGGCAGGCCAAAACACTTGGCAAAGAGTTTTCCAAAACCAGTGCGAAGTAGTCCGCCGCCTTTTCCGGATCGTGCCCTTCCTTGTCCGTAAATTCGTCGATCAGAAGCCCTGCAATGGCCTCGGTGTAAAAGTGCGCCAAAAATTCCTTGAATTGTGCGTCTGCATGGACGCCGACCCGCTGCTCGGCATCCTGAACGACCTTCCGCGTGATGCCGATAAAATCCGCATAGAAAAAGCGCTTCATCTCGTCACGGCCCATACTGTCATAGGCGCAGCACAAAAGGTGCTTGTTCTCCCGCACATAGTGCATCACAAACAGAACGGCCTCCCGATAATCCACCAGCAGGTCAAACTGCTTGACAACGTTCACCGCTTCCTCCTCCAGCATCCATTTCAGCAGGGCATAGATGTCCTCAAAGTGATAATAAAAGGTCTTGCGGTTCACACCGCAGTCCGCAATGATCTCGCTGACAGTGATCTTAGAAAGCGGCTTCTTCTCCATAAAGCCTCTGAGCGAAGCAGCGAGCGTCCGTTTTGTGTTTAGGGTAGTGACCTCGTGTTTCATAGCATCCTCCGTTTCTTTGCGTTTATTATACACTTGCCCGTCAAACTATGCAACCGCCGGCGTACATCATTTGCCCATCAAATTCCATTGGCTTGACCGGTTTTTACCTAAACGCCCTCTGTTTGACCGTGTTATTTCTGCTTTCCTTTCGCTATACTGACGGCAGAAATCAAGGAAAGGAGCGGAAATATGCGTGAAAAGAACTACCGGATCCGCCTGACCGCGCCGCTGGGCGCCAGGGACGGAACCATGGTCTTTTACGAGGCGGACGGCAAGGTGGACGGATGGCTGAATGTAATGCATGAAAAGAACCGGTTTTCCGGTGTGCTTTCGGAAGAAGGGCAGCTTACCCTGACCGGTGTGATCCGTACCCTGATCAGCACAATGCACTATACGGCTACGGGTACAATCAGCGGGCGAAAAATTCTTCTGAATCTGAAAACGGATTCCGGCGCTTATTATCCGCTCTCCGGGGAGGAGTTTGACATTGATGACAAAATTTTATAGGCACATCGTGAACCACCAGAAACGGATCATCGTCCTTTTTCTGATTCTGTTTGCCGTCTGCGCGGTCTGCAAGCAGTTTGTGGCAGTCAATTATGACATGAACGACTATCTGCCGCCGGAGAGCGCTTCCACACAGGCGTTAAGCCGGATGGCGGAGGAATATGACGGCGGCATCCCAAATGCGCGCGTGATGGTGCAGAACGTGTCCGTCCCGGAAGCGCTGGAATACAAAGAAAAGCTGCTTTCGGTAGACGGCGTGACCGATGTGACGTGGCTGGACGATGTGGCAAGCGTGACCGTCCCGTTGGAAACGCTGGATCAAGGCACGGTGGAAAGCTACTACAAGGACGGCAGCGCTCTGTTTTCCGTGACCATCGACGAGGAGAAGCGTATCGACGCCGTCAGCGCAATCCGGGACATCATCGGTGATAACAATGCCATGGCCGGCAGCGCTGTCACCACGGCGGTTGCCACGACCAGCACGGTAAATGAGATCACCACCATTGCCGTCATCGCTGTGGCCTTCGTGCTGCTGGTTCTGATTCTCACCACGACCTCCTTTGCCGAGCCGTTTTTGGTGCTGGCAGGACTTGGCGTTGCGGTGGTCATCAACGCAGGCAGCAACCTGATGTTCGGGGAAATCTCCTTCGTGACCAATGCAGCGGGCAACATCCTGCAACTTGCGGTATCTCTGGACTACTCCGTTTTCCTGCTGCATCGCTTTGCCGAGTGCCGGCAGACAACCGCCGACCCGAAGGAGGCCATGGTGCAGGCGCTCACGATGTCTACGACCTCCATTCTGTCCAGCGGCCTGACAACGGTCATTGGCTTTCTGGCGCTGTGCCTGATGCAGTTCCAGATTGGCCCCGACCTTGGCCTTGCGCTGGCAAAGGGCGTGGCTCTTAGCCTGATCACGGTGTTTACCTTCATGCCCGCCCTGATTCTGCGTACCTATAAGCTCATCGACAAAACGCGGCACCGCTCGTTTATGCCCAGCTTCAAGGGCTTCGGACGCTTTGTCAGCCATGTGATGATGCCGATGGTCATTGCGTTCGCCATTCTGATCGTTCCCGGCTATCTCGCCTCCAATGCCAACAGCTTCTACTACGGCGCGTCGCACATTTTCGGCAGCGCCACCCAGCTTGGCGCAGATACGGAGAAAATCGAGGACACCTTCGGCAAGCAGGACACCTATGTGCTGATGGTGCCGAAGGGCAGCACCGCCACGCAGGCAGAGCTGTCGAAGGCGCTGCATGACATCCCGCAGATTAAGAGCATTCTGTCCTATGTGGACACGGTGGGCGAAGCCATCCCGGAGCAATACTTAGACAGCGGCACACTCTCCAAGCTAAACAGCGAGCACTACACCCGCATGGTGCTGACGGTGGACGCCGACTACGAGGGAGACGAGACTTT
>CAKTKB010000092.1 GCA_934569195.1 uncultured Oscillospiraceae bacterium | reverse complement strand
TTTTCCGGCGAATCCGCTCCCACCTGGCTCGGCCGCCTGCCCTGCGGCCCCGTCTGCGGCCTGCACCCCGTCCAGGTAGGAGCATTTTCCGGCATTTCCGCTCCCACCTGGCACTGCCGCCCACTCTGTGCGGCCCTGCAATCCGGCCTCTCAGAGAACAAGGCAGCGGATTATCTGCTCTTTTGTCGGGCGAATTGGAAGTTTCAAAAGATCGGTTGCAATCTGGCGTTTCTCCGCGGCAGATAATTGGGTGTATGCTTTCTTGAAGTTATTCTGGGCCTTCAGGTCAATAATTGAGCAGAGCTGCTGGTCGGTCAATGATCCTTTGGTGCTACGTTGCCTTTCATTTTTCTGAAGTTCATCAATATTCTCGTAAGGCTCAATGTCGGCAATCGTTATCCGTCTCTGTTCATTTTCCTGTTCCTTTCCCTGCACGGAAACTTTCTCGAGGTCTCTATAGGAAGGGCGGTTGATGTAGAAAAGGAAATTCTTAGGAGTCATGTATATCTGTTCTACGGCGGAAATATCCAAGAATGAGCTGGGGGATATCATTCCTGATGGGTTACTGCGAAGTTGTTTATGGTTTGGGGTGTGTCGCGGGATGTATTTTGATTTTTTGGGAAGAGTGCTTTCCGGATGGGCCACGTCTCCTTCAAAAAGGTATCGTGCCGAACAATATTCGTATCCCAATGCGGTGTCGCTCACTGAATGGTGAACCGGATTGCGGAGTACATAGTTCACAGCGGACAAGGTTCTGTTGAGTGTATCTAATGGTTCGGCGTAGTATCCTTTATCTCCTAACTTGCCTGACCTCATATACTTGTGGTTGAAGCGTTTTGTGTAGGAATTGCGAAAAACAGACATGAATCTGGATGTGTCATCAGTCAATGCCACAATGTGCATGTGGGTGGACATGAAAGCGTAAGCATAGATTCTCGTTTTTGTTTTTATTGCTGCCATCGCCATTTTGGAGATGCCGCACCGGTAGTCGTCATCATCTCTGAACATGACTTCGCCATTGGATTTGACGCAAAGGTGGAATAAAGAAGTTGTCATAGTAACAGTTATAAAGTCAGCCCAGACACCTTCCAAAACTATGCCGGAGCGGTACTCCTGTTCCAGGTGTGAGCCTTTTCTGGCGATTTTGCTCCTACCTGGCTCGGCGATGTGCCATGCGGCTTCCTCTGCGGCCTGTGCCCCGTCCAGGTAGGAGCCGTTTCCGGCGATTCCGCTCCAACCTGGCACCGCCGCCTGCCCTGCAGCCCCGTCTGCGGCTGTTGCCCCGTCCAGGTAGGAGCTTTTTCCGGCATTTCCGCTCCCACCTGGCGCCGCCGCCTGCCCTGCAGCCCGGTCTCGCCTTGTCCCGTGCGCACCACGATAGTTTCGTGCGTACGGGATCGATGTCGTGCGCACGGGGCGCTAGAAAACACTCGGAGATTGGGGCATTTCTCGCGCTTTTACCCCAACCTCATGCCGCGTACCAGCCGGCCCCAATCTCACGCCGTGCGCACGGGACAGCAGGCGTGGATTACAGAGAGCCGGGAAAAGTACAGAGATCCGGGACAGCAGGCGTGGAATACGGAGATCTGGGTCAGCAGGCGTGGATTACAGAGAACCGGGAAAAGTACAGAGACACGGGGCAGCAGGCGTGGAATACGGAGATCTGGGTCAGCAGGCGTGGATTACAGAGAGCCGGGAAAAGTACAGAGACACGGGACAGCTGGAATGCGGAGGTATAGGTGGGGCTGGGACAATCGCCAGCGGTAAGGGATAGCCGGGGCGGATATTATGGGCAGCAGGGGATGGTGGAGGGTGCGGCTCAGATGTGCACCCCTTCCACGTACTCGGGAACGATCTGCGGGACGCTGCGCTTTGCCTTGCTGAAGCTGGACCCGGAGGCGAAACCGGATTCCTCGGCAACCACGGCGAGCTTGGCTTCGGGGTGGGCCTCGATGTATTGGCGCGCGTGTTCGAGCCGGCACATGTTGATGAGGTTGTAGTAGCCTACGGAGGCGATGAACCTGCTCGCCGGAGCCGCTTTCCCCTTGTCCATCTCGGAGAGGACGTCGGATTTCTGGAGATGCTGTTCCTTGTAGCGCCGGCGGATGATGTCCAGCACCTGTCGTTTGGATTCTTCATCCCAGCTGAGAACTGCACCGGCTGCGCATTCGTCCTGTGCTTCGGCGGCCATGGCCTCCCCGATGATCTCTTTCTCATCCTCCTCTATGCGGTCCATGTCCTCCTGCACCTTGCCCGGCTGGAGGGCGCGCTGCGGGTGGAGTATCGCGCAGAGGACGACAACCAGGCACACGGCCATCAGAAGATCGACAGCGACGTTGAGTTCCCTGCTGCCGGAAAAGAACACCGCCCACTGGAGCAGAATCCAGACAAGCGGGAGGTACAGGACTCTGGCCGCGAACTTATACGGGAAATCGTCTTCACTTGAGTAGTTCTGGAGGTGGTAGTCGTTGATGCGTTTTCTGACCCAGAGTGTCACCTTGACAATACGGATGGACAGCAGCAGGCTGACAACCGCAGCCGAGACCATCAGCGGCAGCCCGCCTTCAGCAAGGAAACTGTTCCCGGTCAGAGCCAGGACCATGAGGATGGTGAGGGCGGTCATGGGGACAACGACTGAAAGACGGTTGCTGACCCTGTCCAGCCGCTGCCAGCGGAAATATCGCAAGTAAATGGAAGACATGCACATAGGATAGAAGACTATCCCGAAGATGCGTACATAGTTCCAGACTGCCGGGTCAGACGGCGCAATCACGTAGGGAAATTCCATGGCCACAGCTGCCATGAAGAATGCCACTTGCCCACGTGCCGGATAGAAATATCGGCTCTGCTGATCAAAAGGGCGGCACATGTGGAACCACCGCACAGCGGAGCAGATAATCCCTGTCAGTATGAATACCAGACAGGCCTCGGAATGGATGATGTCAGCAGGAGACCAGCAAACCATAGCGCCTTTATTCTATAGTCTCCGGCCAAGGGTTTTCCAGAATTCCGGCCATTTCAGTCATCTGCTTGTGGGCCTCATGAAGAAGCCGCGCTGTCTCCGTGCGGCGCGATTTTGTCTTGTCAGGGAATATCGGGTCTCCGACATGGAGGGTGAGCAGAGGGATGTTCGGCTTGTCGAAAAGCTTGTAAATACCTGTACGCCTGCGATATGATATCACGAAAGGCAGCACGGGGATGTCATATTTGTACGCCATCAGGAAAGCACCCTTGTGGAATGAGCGGATCGGGGTGTAGAACCTCCAGCTGGCTGCCTCCGGGAACACGTGGATCCACTGTTTCTTCTCGTGCATCTCGTTGAACACGGCATCAAAGGCCCTCATGCCGGAGAGATCCTCTGGTACGGGCACACCGCCGAGATAGTACATGAACCAGGCATCCTTGCCGCGCATGTGTTCCCCGAATATAGGGAACCAGAGTTTGCGCCAGCCGATGGCATCCAGCACGCAGGTGAGATCCCACGGATAGATGTGGTTGCACACCGTCAGAGCCCCGTTCTTGAGTTGCGATGCGTATTTTTTGAGCTTTTCCTTGCCGACTATCTTGAGGCCGTAGCGGATGCGGTTGAGAGGGATAAGCAGGCAGCGGAGGCCTATATGATTGAGTGCCTGATTGAAACGGTACTTTAAACTATGGCCGATCTCCCCGTAAGGGAAAGTCTGGTCAAGGGCCACCTGGCGTCCGTCGTAGCGGACAGGAAGGATGTGTTTGTCAGAGCGGTCTGTCGGATATTCAATGTCGATGTCGGGGACATAAACGCCGTCCCGTGTCCGCATCTTCTTATATCTTTCGTTGTCAATGCCTTTTCCCATAATATACCCCGATTTTGGACTTCGCAAATATAGCAAATTTTCCGTTCCGATGTCTACTTTTCGCGTCTGGTACAAACTACTTCCGATGTTTGGTACATGTCTACTTTTCGCGTCTGGTACAAACTGCGGGCGTATGCTCCCTAAAAATGTGAAATAAGTGCTATATTTGCCTTGGAAAATGTGAAATATACGATGTAACTACTTAAAAGAAAGATAGATAGCTTTCTGTCTTGAGATGTTGCTCAATTCCCTGTTTTTTGCGCCGCTTTCTTCGGGAAAAGGATGCGCCGGGCCGATGATGCCGCAGTGGTCTGCCGGGTGTCCTGATGATGTTTTGGGGCGTGGCAGGCTGGCTGGGTGTCTGGGTGGTCGGCTTCCTGTCTGTCTTCCTTCCTTTCTTCCTTTCTTCCTTTCTGGCCGGCATAATGTAGGGGTGAAAAGAGCCAAAAATACCCCAACCTTTGGCTGTGGTGTGCCGTAGAGTTCTGTGTGGGGCCGGTGCCCTCGAAAGGTAGGGGTGAAAGAGCCCGTATTTACCCCTGCCTCCGGCGGAATTCATTCGGAGATTGTAAATTCGTCTCGGGTTCATCCGTGGGTTGTCCATTCGGAGATTGCCCATTCGTCTCGGGCCCATCCGTGGAGCTGCGTCAGTGTTTGGTGTTCTTTGGGGCAGGGAGTCACTTGTTCTTTTGTACGGGGAAGGTGGGGTTTGCCGTACAAAATTGTGCCGGAGGAGCATTCGGTACGGGAAAGGCGGGGTTTGCCGAACGGAGCAGCTGTAATGGCGGGGGAGCACTTTGGTCTCCGATGTGGCCAGGTGGGAGCGGAAATGCCGGGAAAGGCTCCTACCTGGATGGGGCAGCGGTCACAGAGGGGGCTGCGGAGCAGGTGGCGGTGCCAGGTGGGAGCGGAAATGCCGGAAAATGCTCCTACCTGGACGGGGCAGCGGTCACAGAGGGGGCTGCGGAGCAGGTGGCGGTGCCAGGTGGGAGCGGAAATGCCGGAAAATGCTCCTACCTGGACGGGGCAGCGGTCACAGAGGGGGCTGCGGAGCAGGTGGCGGTGCCAGGTGGGAGCGGAAATGCCGGAAAATGCTCCTA
>CAKTKB010000091.1 GCA_934569195.1 uncultured Oscillospiraceae bacterium | reverse complement strand
ATGATAATCTCCAGATTTTCAAGGACGCGCTGGACAAGGTGATGAATTTGAACAACTGGCACGGTTTTATCAACATCGTGGCCGAGGCTGGGTATATTAGCGATAAACTGATTGCTTCCTCCAACGCGGTCGTTTTCAGTTATGTCCTTTACCTGATTGCTAAGTATGACTACAAGCTGGATGCTGCGCAGCTCAAGAAATGCATTAGCAAATGGTTCTTTATGAGCGCCATCACCTATTTTTATACGGGTTCCACGGAGTCCGAGGTGGAGAAGCAGTTTGCGGATCTGCGTGATGTTCATACTGCAGGTGAATTCATCGCTTATATTGACCGAGTCATCGAGACGCACTTTACAGACGATTATTTTAGCTTGACGCTGCCCAACGAACTGAATAGTGCCGCGTCTATTTCGCCTGCGTGGTATGGTTATGTGGCCGCTCAAATTGTGCTGAATATGCCCATGCTCTTCAGCAATACACCGTTGTCGATAAACACCACATTTTCCCAAAGAACTACCTGACCGGTATTGGCTTTGACAGTGACCGCGATCGAAATCAAATCGCAAATTTCACATATCTTGATTACGCCACAAACATTGAGATTTCAGATAAGGCGCCCCAGGACTATGTTGCATATTACCGCCAAAAGCTGGGAGAAGAAGGTTATCGCAAAACCTGCAAGGAACACGCTCTGCCGGATAATTTTGAAAATATGGACTATATGGAGTTCCTGAGCCAGCGCAGAATCTTGATGGCACAGACTGTTCGCAAGGCGTATCAGAGATTGTGTGAGTGATATGGTACTACTTCACTTTGGCTGAGTTTTCCATCGAAACTCTGGATAAGTTGGAACTGCCCCCGACGAATGAAAACGGGATGTATGTCTCCAATACCGCCTTGCAGGCAAATCAGCGGCTTGTCTGGCATAGAACTTCAGATAAAATCAAAGTAAACCGCAGGCAACAAGGTGGTTTATCTTTGGACACAAAAGACCGCAGGCGATTAAACCTGCGGTCTTCGTGTTGGTTGACTGAAGTTAACCCCCGGCATAGCCGGGGGTTAAAAAATAGCTTCCAGCGAGGGGTAAAGTAGGCAAAGAAAAAACTCCCCATTATAGTAGAAGTGGTTCGCCAACCACACAACGACAATAATGAGGTGGTCTCTCTTGTGAAAGAGATAGCATATAGAAAAGGTAGAAAACATGATGGTTTTCCATGCGCCTACCTTTATCTTACAACTTCACACAGCCGGAGGTTTTGACTCGTTATGGATTATGCGTCTGTCTCTGTACCGCCCTGGAATTTGAAGATCATCCGTCCGTCTGCGTGGACAGCCACCACATCGGCCTCCTCAAGCAGTCTCTCGATTTCTGCATCCATGCCTGTGCAGTCCGTCCGTGTGGTTTGCATCGAGCGGCAGTCCTCAAGGATGTTGTCCTTACGGTCGATAACAGCGTCGATGGCAGCAACAAATCGGGCTTTAATAGATTTCTCGTCCCTGTGCGTCGTTTCGCATTTGTGCTCACCCTTAAATTTTCTGTTGCGCTGCCAGATGACCCTTTTTGAATATTTACAGCCTCCATCCGACAGCCTTTTCACGACCGCTGATAAAGTGACGATAGATACCATCCTGCTCTATCAGCTCCTCGTGCGTGCCGCGCTGGACGATTCGCCCTTTGTTCACCACAAGAATCTGATCGGCATGGCGGACGGTTTTCAGCCGGTGGGCGATCATGATGACGGTTTTCTCCTGGGTCAGTTCCTGGATGGCCTCCATCAGTTCCTTCTCGTTCTCCGGATCGACGTTGGCGGTGGCTTCGTCCAGAATAATGATCGGTGCGTCCTTCATCATGGCGCGGGCGATGGAAAGCCGCTGGCGCTCACCGCCGGAAAGCGTGCCTCCCGCCTCGCCGATGACCGTTTCATAGCCTTGGGGCAGCTTCAGAATGAATTCGTGGCATCGCGCTTTTTTTGCTGCCGCTATGACCTTCTCCATGGGCGCATCCGGCTGACCGAAACGGATGTTGTTGGCAATCGTGTCGTGGAACAGATAGACATTCTGAAATACGAAGCTGAAATTCTGCATCAGGCTGTCCATGTCATACTCACGCACATCGTGCCCGCCGAGCGTCACGCGCCCGCTGTCCACATCCCAAAATCGAGAGAGCAGGTGACAGAGCGTGGTCTTGCCGCCGCCGGAAGGCCCGACAATAGCTGTTGTTGTCCGCTCTGGAAGGTCCAGTGTGATGCCGTTGATGATCGGCTTTTCGCCATACGAAAAACGAATGTTCTCTGCATGGAGGTCGTGGCACTCCGGCGTAAGTTCTGCGCCGGAAATATCCATGGTGGGCAGGTTCAGAATATCGTTTGCCTGATTCACGCAGGTGTCCACTACGCGCAAAAGGCTCGACTGTGTGCCGGCCTGCTCCAGCCCCTCTGTGAGCAGAAAAGAGCAGATGCAGAGCATGACGCAGTTGAGAAGCACCATGTGGCCGCTTGTGTAAAGCACAAGCGACAGCACCACTACGCCCACATCCATGAGCTTGGCAACGATATTCTGTGCCAGCATCAGCGGCAGGAGCTTCAGCTCCATGTCGGTGTTAGCGTCCACATTTTCCTCAATGGCGGCTTCCAGCCTACGGTTGTACCTGCCGATCAGGGCGTAGGACTTCACCTCGGCAATTCCCTTGATAAATTCCAATACCTGCTCCACCACCGCCGTGTCCCCGGCAAATTTGCGGCGGGTCGTCTGCTCGGATTTGCTCTGCAGCGCATGATTCACGGCGTAGTAGACGGCAAGACCGGCGATAATGAGCAAGCCCACCCGCCAATCGAACAAGAACACCGCCAGCGTCATGACCGCCGTGGAGAAGATACCTTCCGTAACAAGCATGACCACGCGGGTGGACACGCCGGAGAGGTTATCCATCGTGTTGGTGGTGACGGAGGTGATGGCCCCCAGACTGTTCTCATTAAAATAGCCCATGGGCAGATACCGTAGATGCTCAGCAATCTGCACGCGCTTGCCCGCGGTGGTGCAGTAGCCGCCGTCGGTCTGCAAAGCGGTGGCGCGGTATTTGAGGATCGACGAGCCGATGACGGATATCAGCATAATAGAAAGCGACATCAAGATCGTTTTTGCGGTCACGCCGCCTGTCAGGAGCGCTTGCAGCATGACCCCAATCGCCGGAATTTTGAGCGCCGAAAACAGCGCCGCCAATACGCCGAGGGCGATAGAACGATAAAACTCTTTCCGCTCCCGCTCGTCGCAGAAATGAAAGAACTTTCTCAGAATCTCAAGCACGGTCCGCACCTCCCTCCGCACTGTCACGGGATGCGATATGTGCATTCCAAAGGGCTTCATACAGCGGGCAGGTTTGCAGCAGTTCTGTCTGCGTTCCCGTTGCTTCGATACGCCCGTCGTTCACTACACCGATTTGGTCAGCATCCACAATGGTGGAGAGCCGGTGAGCAATGACGATGAGCGTCTTGCCACGCACGAGCCGTGCCACGCTTTCCTGAATAATTGCTTCGTTCTCCGGGTCGGTATAGGCTGTCGCTTCGTCCAGAATGACGATGGGTGCATTTTTCAGCATGGCGCGGGCGATGGAAATGCGCTGCTTTTCACCGCCGGAGAGATGTCCGCCGCCGCTGCCAACCTGCGTATCGAAGCCGTTTTCCAGACTCATGATGAAATCATAACAGCCGCAGTTTTTTGCAGCCTGTTCCACTTCGGCATCCGTTGCATCGGGTCTGCCCATGCGGATATTTTCCCGCACAGTGTTATCGAACAGGAAGTTGTCCTGCGAAACATATGCGACGAGTTTATGATAGTGTTCAGCCGAAATATTGCGAATATCTGCGCCGCCCACGGTGATACTTCCGCTGCCCACATCCCAAAAGGATGCAATCAGCTTGGCAATCGTAGACTTGCCGCTGCCGGATGGGCCGACCAACGCATTGACTGTTCCCTCCCGGAAAGTCAGGTCAATGCCGTGCAGCACCTCGGCGTCGTTGTAGCCAAAGTGGACGTCGCGCAGCTCCACAGTGCTACCCCGTGGCGTCTCTGTATCCGTTTCGGGGCGGGCCAGCGACCGTGCGGTCAAAATGTCCGTCACCTGGCCGATGATGGTGCCGACCTTGGCCAGATCGTCGGTGAATTTCATGCAGCCGATGATAGACGTAATAAGCCCCATGGAAAGAATGACAATGAGAATGAATTTTTCTGGGGTCAGCGTCCCGTTTTTCAGCAGCAGGCCGCCGATGGGAAGCACGCTTAGGAGCGTGGCCGGCATGATGTTCATGGCGAAGGTGAAATAGAAATTGCTTTTGTTCATCCAGTCAATATAGCTTTGGGCACACTCTTTTGCGGCAGAGACGAACTTTTCATAGCTGCTTTTCGCCTTGCCGAACACCTTGATGACCTCAATGCCGCCGATGTATTCCACCGCCGTATCATTCAGAGTGTTGGTAGCGGCTACAGTACGGGCATAATTCTTATTGTAGCCCGCCATCATCAACATGAAAAATACCATGCCCAGCGGGAATGTGATGAGCGAGGCCAGTGCCATGCGCCAGTCAATGACAAACAGATAAATCAAGGTTGCCAAAGCGACTGCGGCGTTGCTGCTCATCTCCGGAATGGCGTGGGCCAGTGTCGGTTCAATGCTGTCCACGCGCTCAACAAGAATATTTTTCAGTTCGCCGGAACCTTTGGACTGTACATCCCCCAGCGGCATTTTTGCCAGTTTCGCAAGTCCCTGTGTTCGGATATTGCCCAGCACGGCGAAGGTCGCCTTGTGGGACTGCGCTGTAGAGAGCGAATGGAACAGCACCCGCAAAAGCCAGAACACCGCCATCATCGCACAATCGATCAAATAGCCTGTGAGATCTTTGTTCCCGGTCAGCAGCTTGCCAATGACCCCTGCCATCACAAAGAACGGCAGAATCTGAAATACCGCACCAATGACGGC
>CAKTKB010000090.1 GCA_934569195.1 uncultured Oscillospiraceae bacterium | reverse complement strand
CCATGTATCAGGATGCCAAATACATCATCCAGTATTGCCGGGACTCCGTGACCCGGGCGAAAAATGCCTTGCAGGAGGACGAGAACATCATCCGCATCGGTTCGTCGCCCATGACCCCGGCGCAGCTTCTGATGGAGCTCTGGTCCAGAGTTCAGATATTGCACCCGGACATCAAATTTCAGATCATTCCCTTTGAGAATACTCCGGAGAATGCACGGGAGATCCTCGGAAATCTCGGCAAGAACATTGATGTGGTGGGCGGCATTTTCGATGAGACCATGCTGAAGCTGCGGGGGTGCGCGGGACTGGAACTGGTCAGAGGCAGATTTTGCTGCGCCGTTTCCATCCACCACCGGTTGGCGGCAAAGGATAAATTACAGATCACCGATCTTTATGGCGAAAACCTTATGCTGATGCACCGTGGGTGGAGTCACTATGTGGATCAGCTCCGGGACGACCTGTGGCAGCACCATCCGCAGATCCATATCGCAGATTTTGATTTTTACAGTATGGATGTGTTCAACCGCTGCGAGAACACCAACGATGTACTGCTGGCGATTCCCGGTTGGGCGAATGTGCACCCGCTTTTGAAGGTCATTCCTGTGGAGTGGGATTACAGCATTCCCTATGGTATCCTCCATTCTCTGGAGCCGACGCCGAATGTACAGCGCTTTTTGGACGCAGCCAAAACCATCAGCAAAGAACTGTACGGCTGATTATAACCCAAAGGTATATACTGATGAACGAAGCGAGACTTCTCTTGAAGTCTCGCTTTTTTTATAATAGAGGCAGAAGTTCAGGAAAAGGCAGATGATGATATGAAGTTTGGATATTTTTCCGCACTGCTGTTTTGTACGGCACTTCTGCTGAGCGGCTGCGGCGCTCGTGAAACGCAGGAACCGGCGGAAAGTCTGCCACCTCAAACAGCGGCATTTACAAGGAAAAGCAAAATCGAAGATGTGAAGCATGACCAGGCGTTCGGTTCTTATGGGCGGCTGCTGTTCCTGACAGATGACTACTATTACAGCGGCGACACGCTGGAAGATTTACAGCTGGTCTATTACAGTCACATCGACCCGGACGAAACGGTGGAGATCGTAAACACCTTGCGCTCCCGGGCAGAGGACGGCCAGACCATCTTCTATGACATCTACACCGACGAGGAAAAGGCGGCTGACCCGGCCAAGGAAGATACGGGATTGTTCTTCTTCAAGGGAACCCCCGGCGAGAAGTTCGCCATTTGCAATGCGGGCGGAGCCTTTGCCTATGTGGGTGCCATGCAGGACAGTTTTCTCACGCACTGGAGCTTTCCAAGAAGGGCTATAACGCCTTCGCCCTCATTTACCGTCCCGGCGCACAGACCGCCTGCGGGGACTTGGCAAGAGCCATCCGCTTTATCTTCGACCATGCGGAGGAGTTGGAAGTGGACACCGACTGCTATTCTCTCTGGGGCGGCTCGGCAGGCGCACGGATGGCGGCATGGCTGGGTACTTACGGCCCGGAGGCTTTTGGCGGCGGCGACCTGCCCCGTCCCGGTGCAGTCATCATGCAGTACACGGGGCTGAGCGAGTATTCCGAAAGCGACCCGCCCACCTATGCCTGCGTCGGTGACCGGGACGGTATCGCGAGCTGGCGGGGCATGCAGGCACGGCTGGGTGCCATGCAGCAGGCCGGGATCGACACGGAGTTTCATGTGTATTCCGGTCTGGGTCATGGCTTTGGACTTGGAACCGGAACCAGCGCCGAGGGCTGGATTGATGATGCCGTTGCTTTCTGGGAAAAGCAGATGTAAGACTTATTTCTCTACGGGGAGCAGGCTGCTCTCGTAAGGCCGCTTGCCGGAAAGGACTTCGTCATAGAAATTCTGCTTCCAGTCGATATAGGCGATGCTGTCCTGCAATTCCCGCATTGTTTCCCGCAGCGCCTCCTGCTTTTGGGCCAACATTTCCTTGCGCTGGGGGATGGTCGCTTCGCCCTGGAGGCACAGGGCCAGATACTCTTTCATTTCCTGGATGCTCATGCCGCATTTTTTCAGGCAGGTCAGGCTGTTGATCCAGGCAATGTCCCGCTCGTCAAAAATGCGCCGGTCGTTCTTATCCCGCTTGACGTTGGGGACAAGGCCCTCGTTGCAGTAAAATTTTAGCGCCTGATAGGTCATGCCCGTTTCCCGGCAAGTTTGTAACATCGTATAAAGCATGGTGATTCCTCGCTGTTTACAAAAAATTCGCAATTTTATTTTTTAAACCTCTTGACCGATTGTAACTATCGGTAGTTATAATCGGTAGTAACAACCGTATTTGTCTATCGCATGATAACACAGAAATTGAATTCGTGCAACCATGAGAGAGGATGTGTTTCTATGAACAACTTTATTTTTGAGAACAAGACCAAGGTGTACTTCGGCAAGGGCGGCGTGAAGGAGTATCTGGGCTGCCTGCTGGATCACTATGGCGACACCGTTATGCTGGCCTACGGCGGCGGCTCCATCAAGCGCAACGGCGTCTATGACGAGGTGATGGGCATCTTAAACGCCAAGGGCAAACGGGTGGTGGAGTTCGACCGTATCATGTCCAACCCCACCTATGCCAAGGTGCAGGAGGGTGCCAAGCTGGCACGGGAAAATCATGTAGACCTGATTTTGGCTGTGGGCGGCGGCAGCGTTTCCGACTGCTGCAAGGTCATTTCCGCACAGGCAAAGCTCCCGGAGGACATCTGGGAAATACGGCGAAGCAAATCGAAATCAGATACCATGAGCCGGGCCTGTTTCCATCTTTGTGCAGGTCCGGCTTATTCATGTGGTTTCGATTCGTCAACATTTCAACCGTGAATATGGATAAATCCATGTTTTTTCAATTAGCAGCAGACAAACGGGATCGGATGCGTTAAAATATAAGAGAAGTCAAGATTCCGACTTTGGCTGCCGCGGAAAGGAGTTTGTGTATGAATCAGGCAGTCAAAAAGGAAAACAGAAGTGCTCCCGAGCAGAGAACTTATAGAGTGGACGATATTGCTGTTATGCTCAGTATCAGCCGAACCTCTGCCTATAACCTCATAAAAGAGGGGCATTTCAAAGCCGTTCGAGTTGGTAATGCCATACGAGTTTCCAGAAAATCATTTGACGAATGGTTAGACGCCCAGGCGTTCTGACCGGAAAGGAACATTCAGTATGGCTACGATCATCAAACGTAAAAAAGCATATTCCGTCGTTTATAACTATGTTGACGAAAACGGTAACACAAAGCAGAAGTGGGAAACCTGGCACACCCACAAAGAAGCTCTGAAACGCAAAGCTGAGGTTGAAAACCAGCAGAACACAGGCACCTTTCTCCCGCCGAGCAAGCAAACCGTTCAGGAGTTCCTGTATGACTTTGTTTCTACCTACGGCGAAAAGAAGTGGGGCGTTTCCATGTACGACGGTCAGGTATCCCTGATTGCAAACTACATTAACCCCATCATTGGTGACCTGGAGGTACAGGCCATCACGCCCCGCGTGGTGGACAAATACATTCAGACGCTCCAGAAAACGCCCAGTGTGTCCCGTAAGAACCGCAAAGCCAGAACGGAGTTTGTGACCAACCAGACCATCGAAAAGATCATCAAGCTCCTGCGGTGTGCATTCAAGCAGGCTGTGCGCTGGGAACTGATTGGCAAGAATCCTTTTGAAAATGCGGTTCTTCCCAAGACCGTTTACAAAAAGCGGGACATCTGGGACGCCGATACGATTCGCTTGGCGCTGGATCAGTGCGAGGACAGCAAGCTCTATATCGCCATGAATCTCTCATTTGCGTGCTCTTTGAGAATGGGTGAGATTCTGGGGCTGACCTGGCAGAATGTCCATATCGAGGATGAAGATATTACTGCGGACAACGCCTATATCTACATCGATAAAGAGCTGACTCGCGCTTCCAAGCAGGCTATCGAAACGCTGGGTGAAAAGGACATCTACCACATCTTTACGCCGCTCATGCCGAATACCAGCACTCGGCTGATTCTGAAAAAGCCGAAAACGGATTCCAGTGTACGCAAGGTCTGGCTGCCGAAAACGGTAGCTTATATCCTGCGAGACTGGAAAAAGGCACAGAACGAGCTGAAAGAATTTCTGGGGGATGAATACCAGGACTTTGACCTTGTTGTGGCGCTGCCCAATGGCCGCCCTTGCGAGACCAGAATCATCGAGAAGGAGTTCTCCATCTTGAAGAAGAAGGCTGGGCTGCCCAATGTGGTGTTTCACTCGCTTCGTCATTCCAGCACGACTTACAAATTGAAACTCAACCATGGTGACCTGAAAGCAACGCAGGGTGATACCGGGCACGCCGAGATCGATATGATTACGAAGGTGTACGCACATATTCTGGACGAGGACCGAAAGATCAACGCTCAGAAATTTGAGAGTGCCTTCTACTCCAATCCTGATCTCCGCGGTTCCAGGCCGCCCCAGCCAGAGCCGCAGGCACCTGCACTGGACTTGGCCGCTCTGATCGATCAGCTTCAGAAGTCCCCGGAACTTGCAAGCACTTTGGCCGCCTTAATCGCCGGGCAGAATGCAGGCTAAAGCACAAATTAGCAAAAAGCTCGTTTTCATTAGCAAGCTCCCGATTTTCGATCGAGTAAAATTATCAAATATTCACCACAAACTCAAAAACATGAACTGCACATTCCCGCCTTGCGGAAAATCGTTCTGAATGCAGCAAAACAGAAAAAGAAAAGCTGCAAACCCTTGAAAACAAAGGCTTGCAGCGAATTTTCTGGCGTCCCAGAAGAGATTTGAACTCCCGACCCCACGCTTAGGAGGCGTGTGCTCTATCCAGCTGAGCTACTGGGACGTATACACAAAATATGAAGTTGTATGCAGAATTTAGACTCGAACGATCTACCGCTTAGGAGGCGGACCCTCTATCCGACTGAGGTGTGGGGACATCCAGAGAATTGTATGACTGTCAATACGGCACGCCGTCTATCTTCCGCGCAGAGGCGAACAAAGCAACGCACACGAAGGAACGTCAAGGACAGCCATTCCCAAAATTATCCGCACAAACACCATACCTGGCGGCATATAGTATCCGGTAAGCCAAAAGGGAAGGGGTGCAGACTGTGGA
>CAKTKB010000089.1 GCA_934569195.1 uncultured Oscillospiraceae bacterium | reverse complement strand
CCAGGACGATGATCGGTGCGTCCTTCAAAATGGCTCTTGCCAGTGCGATGCGCTGGTTCTCGCCGCCGGAGAGATAGGTGCCGCCGCTGCCCACGACGGTATCCAGCCCATTGGGAAGCCGGTCAATGATCTCCTTGCACTGGGCAGCCTCGGCAGCGCGGAGGACTTCCTCGCGGGTAGCCTCCGGCCGGACAGCTCGGATATTTTCCAGCAGCGTGTCCTTAAAGAGCTTCGTGTTCTGGAACACAAAGGCGATCTGCTTCATCAGGTCCTGCTTGCTGATCTGCCGCACATCCACGCCGCCAACCAAAACACGGCCCTCGGTCGCATCATAAAAGCGGGGGATCAGCTGCGCTGCCGTAGATTTGCCGCTGCCGGAAGCACCTACCAGGGCCACGGTCTTTCCTGACGGAATTTCAAATGAGACATGGTCCAGCGCTTTTTCGTCGGTGCCCGGATAGCTGAAAGACACATTTTCAAAGGATACGGAATCGTCCTTGGGCTGCTGCGGGTGCTCCGTTTCTGCCAGAGGCTGCTCTTTGAGCACACTTTCAATGCGGTTCACGGCGCTTTTTGCAGCCATCAATTGTTCGCCGGAAAACATGACGCGGCTCATCATCGTAGTGCAGATAGGGGTAAACAGACTGTAGAACAGGAAATTCAGCAGCACATCCTGATAGGCCGCCTGACCGGTGACGCCGGAGAGGATCATGCAGGCAACGGGAATCAGCAGAACGAAGGTTCCGTTCAGCGCCACATTGAAGCCTGTCAGCGGAATGCGGCATTTCAGTGCGTAGCCGGAGGCATATTTTTCATATTCCTCGATGGCGGCATGAAAGTTTTTGAAGGAGTAGACCGTCTGCTGGAACACCTTCACCACAGGAATGCCGCGGATGTACTCCACCGCTTCCTTGTTCATGGTTTCCAGGGCAGTCATGTAGCCCTCCATGAAGTGCGCATTGTCGCCGCCCATCATCTGTTTCATGAAGAAAAAGCTGATGACCAAGGGGACAAGGCAGCACAGGCCAAGCCGCCAGTCAAAGGCGAAGATCAGCACCAGCACCGCAATGGGCATCACCACAGCGCCCGTCAGGTCCGGGAGCTGGTGCGCCAGGAAATCTTCCGTCAGCCCGGCGTTATCATCAATGATCTTCCGCAGCCGTCCGCTGGCGTTCTGACTGAAATAGCCCAGCGGCAGTGTGACGATATGGTGCAGGGCTGCTTTTCGCATATTGGATGCCGTGCGGAAGGCGGCCAGATGGGAACAGCACAGGGCGAGAAAATACAGCAAAATACTCAGGACGGAAAAACCGACCGCCCACCATGCGTAGGCCCCGCTGTGGGCGGCGAGGCTCATGTCCCCCGCCACCAGTGCGTTCAGCAGGTCACGCACCACAAACCAGATGCAGACGAACGGGATCATGGAAAGCACCGTACTAAGTCCGGCAAGAACCATGCCGAAGATCGTGAGCCAGTGCCGATTCCCTGCATAGGCAAACATTCTGGAAATCTCAGAATTCTTTTTCACGAGAATCGTACCTCCTTTTTCTTTGGAAAAAGCGGCAGAGGTCGAAACTTTCTCCGACGCCTGCCGCCATTCTCTTTTACGCAGACAGATTTTCGGTGCAGAACAGCTTGATGCAGTTCTCAATCATCGCCTGATCGTAGTCCGTAGAAATGCCGGAGGCCAGCCAGTAGGCGTAGTTGCCTGCGTCGTATTTGCCCAGTGCGTCCAAATCACTGCCATAACGGAACTCAATGTGATAGGTGGTGGCGCTGGTGTCGGGAGCCAAGCAGAAGTAAGTAAACTCGCCGGAATCGGCGTCGTCGCTCTCATACTCGTACAGGCCACGGACTTCTTCCATGCCGACATAATGATAGGTGTGGGAGAACAGCTCCTTGCCGTCGGCATCATAGCCCTTGATGGTGGCGTTTGCACCGTCGAACTCCAGCTTACTCAGGCCCTCGGTAAAGGAGCAGTCATAAGCGCCGCCGCCATTGGCGTAGGCCTTTACGGCATCCTCACCGTAGACCGTACCGGTGACCATGGAAGATAGCTTGTCATAGGCTCCCTGGGCATTCTCCTCGCCCACAAGCGCGGCGCAGTTATCCAGCCAGGTCTGCGTATACCGGTCATCCAAGATTACGGGCCATAGCTCTTGATAGGTCCCGGTCAAATCTACAAGGAGCTGCTCCGCGGCAGCTGCGTTTTCATCGTGGATGTTCGCGCTTGCGGAAGCGCTGGGGTCTGTGGGCTGCTGCGTATTCGATGCGGCCTGATTTCCGCAACCAGCCAGCAAGGAAAGTGCCAGCATCAGCGCCAACAGTAAGCTGACGATTTTTTTCTGTTTCATGAATGGTCATCCTCCTGAAAAAAGTGGTGCGGTTAGCGTTCTCTAACCGCACCACGTATTTTAAAAGAATCCATCCGGGATTACAATGACTGAGCAGACTGTTTTCTATCCATTCAGACTTTCCTGCGGTATGCTGTCGGCGTGATACCATACTCTGCACAAAATGCAGAAGTGAATTTGTTGGGGTTCTGATAACCAATCTGCAAGGCAATTTCACCGACCGTCGCTCTGCTCTCTTTGAGCAATCGCTCCGCCACCTGCAGGCGATATTTTTTCATGTAGGCGTAGACGGAATCGCCGTAAACACCGCGGAAGCACTTTTTCAGGACCGTCTGCGAGATGTCGAATCGTTCCGACAGTTCGTCAATGGAATAATGCTCCGAAAAATGTTCTACCAGAAATGCGTGAATCTGCTTGATGGTTTCAATCTGCGCAGCTGGAAAGGATACATGTTTTTCAGAGCCTTCCGGCAATTCGAGTCCCGTCAGAATCAGCAGCAACTCCAACACCTTAACACGAATATATCCTCGGCGTATGGTGGGAGGGACTTTGTATAGTTCCGAAAAGATGTGCTCTACAGTAGAATCCGCCCGGATGATCGTGAATTCTTCCGAGCGGGACAGTACTTTGATCCGGTCGAGATCTACAGCCAGCAGTCTTAGCACCATTTTCATTTCCTCCGTGATCGCAGAAAAGTCGATGGTCACGGTAATGCCGTGATAGTGTGCGGTTGGAAATTCGGACTGGTGAGCGCTCTCATGCAGGGAGCAGAAGGAGAGGTCCCCGGCGGACATATAGCAGTATTGATTTTTGCTGAATAAGCACTCGCACCGCCCCTCCTTGCAGTAGTTGATCTCCATGACATGAGGAGCCGGCTGTTGGTGCTTGTTGCAGTAGGCCATGTGTATGTCGTTGTAAACAAGCTCAATGCCGGGGAAAGCCCGATACAGCGTGATGTCTCCTGTGCCGCTTTCATTCTCCAAATGAAAACGGTTGTCGCCGCAATCTGCCGAATCGTTTTCCTGGGTAGAAGCACCGTACAGGTCAAGACTTGTAAACTTGCTGGATTTGGCCATATTTGTTTCTGAGAGCAAGATGTTTTTTGCCATTTCATAGGGGTTGTCCATCCATTTATCACCTACCATTTTTGAAATCAGACCTTACATGAAACTCTACGGCAGCGGTACGGTGGCGCTGATGATACAGCCCCAAGGCCGTGGCATGATGATCTCCGGTCTTTAAAACTATACTCTGTTGTGAGTGGTAGAAAATCCCCAAAAGGTATGTTATAATGTTTCTAAGTGAGAACAAAAAATCGGAATTTCAGGAGGCGTATTATGGATAGGCCCATAACAACTCTATTTATGCTGATGTCTTTAGACGGAAAGATCAGTCCCGGAGCATCAGATGATTTGGATGTGGATAAGGATTTTCCCAAGATAGACGGAGTGAAAGAGGGGCTTCCTCAGTATTATGAGATCGAGCAGACGACCGACCTCTGGTCTTTTAATACAGGGCGCGTGCAGGAAAAGATGGGCGTAAACAGAAAGCCTTTTCCTGACAAAACTCCCGTCTCATTTGTCTTGTTGGATAACAGCCATCTGACCGAGCATGGCGTAACATATTTCTGCAGGAAATCCAAGACATTTGTGCTGATCACATCGAATGATGCTCATCCTGCTTATAACGTTAAGGAGAAGAATCTCCATATTATTTTTCAAAAAGAACTGTCGCTGAAAGAGGCGCTTCGTGAATTAAAATCATCGTATGGATGCGAAAGATTGACGATTCAAAGCGGCGGAACGGTCAATGGATTATTCCTTCGTGAGAAACTGTTTGATTACGTTGATGTCGTCATAGCTCCGGTACTAATTGGCGGCAAAGAAACTGCCTCCTTGATAGATGGCCGTTCCATTCTCTCAGAAAATGGACTATCTGAGCTGGGCGTATTGAAACTCATTGAATGCACAGTTTTGGATAATTCGTATATCAGAGTTCGCTATCAAGTGGTTCGCTGACAAATTCCGGTTTGCCGACCTACAAGTAAATCACGCTTATCACACCACCAGGGAGAAATCCCCGGTGGTATTTTTATGCCGGAAGGAGGTGGTTTTCATGATCCCGGTGCTTTATCCGCCGAATGCTGTGGACTTCAACTTATTGGTCTTTTCGGGTGATTTTTCGATATTCGATTGGCAGTATTCCCGTGTTCTTCTTGAAGAGCTCAGCAAAGCGGCTGGAGGTGGAGTAACCGATCATCTGGGCGATCTGCCCCATGGTGAAGTCGGTGTCGATCAGCAGATGCTCCGCCTGGCTCATGCGCCGCCCTTGGATATACTCCGTGACAGTGCAACCGGTGTGCCGCTTGAAGCAGGTCTTGAGCTTGCTTGTGCTCATGCAGGCGATGCTTGCAAGGCGCTCCAGCGGGATGTCAAAGGTGTAATGATCGGCAATATAGCTCATTACATCACGAAGTCCTGCAATGTCCTCTTTGGAAAGCGGATGTGCATTTTTTGCCGCCTGCTTTTTCTGATTATCCACAACGAGGGCGACAGCTTCCGTGACCTTTGCCTCGTAGAAAAGCGCCGCAGCTACACCTTCGCCCCGGTAGTTCTCAATCTCAAACAGCAGCTTGGACATAGCCGGAAAGTCTGCCGCCTGATCGACGCACTGAAAGGCAGCAGGCAAATCAAAGTATGCGTCCGGATACTGCTTTTTCAGGTAATCCTCATAATATGCAGGAAATACCTCGATCCCGACGGAATGAATGGGGATGCGCTTATGGATAATTGCCTTGTAATTCTG
>CAKTKB010000088.1 GCA_934569195.1 uncultured Oscillospiraceae bacterium | reverse complement strand
GTGCGGACGATGCCGGTGCCGCCGCAGGTCTTGCAGGCCCCCTGGGAGTTGAAGGCCAGCTCCTCGGCGGAGGGGGCGTAAAACCGCTCTCCGCACACCGGGCACACCAGCTCCTTTCCGGCGGCCACGGCCAGGGACGTCTCCAGGTAGTGGCCCTTGGGGCAGCGGTGGCTGGCCAGCCGGGAGTACATGAGCCGCAGGCTGTTCAATAGCTCCGTCCCGGTGCCGAAGGTGCTGCGGATGCCTGGCACGCCGGGCCGCTGGTGCAGCGCCAGCGCGGCGGGGACATACAGCACCTCGTCCACGCTGGCCCGGGTGGCCTGGGTCATCCGGCGGCGGGTGTAGGTGGACAGGGCCTCCAGATAGCGGCGGGAGCCCTCGGCATACAGCACCCCCAGGGCCAGGGAGGACTTGCCGGAGCCGGACACCCCGGCGATGCCCACGATCTTCCCCAGGGGAATGTCAACGTCAATATTTTTCAAGTTGTGGACTCTGGCTCCACGGATGTGCATTTTGTCGATCATGTCGCTTCTCCAATGCTTCAGTGACTGCGGCCGCCCGGAGCACCGCGCCCACGGGGCCACTTACTGTATATTTTGCTCTGCATGTCCCAAATTGTACCACAGCAGCGCAAAAGTTTCCACAGGATTGTCACGGCTGTGAAAGAAACTAGGCCCCGTTACAGAGTCCATTCTGTAACGGGGCCCACACGCATTCCTTAGAGCTGCTTATACTGAGAAACTCTCCACGTGATATAATCACGCATAATGCGGACGGTATCCGTGTCTGTTTCAAAGGTAAAGGTATTCTCACTAAACTGATTGCTGCTGAGGTTGTTCATCTGGCCGGCCGCAGTCTCCAGCTGGAGGTAGCCAATGGTCAGGCCCGGCTCCTTATACTGAATGCCGACAATATCGTGATAGAAAATCGTTTTTGCGCCATCTGTCGCGTTGCCGGTCATAATAGCACCCAGGGTCGCGTCTGTATAGAGGACCACATGGCCGGGGTAGACCTTGATGCGCCTGCCCCGGCATCCATCCACGTCAAACACAGGGGAAGCAGACTGTTGGGAAAGAGCTTCCTTCATTTTGGAAAGTTCAGAACTCTGGTACGCCTTGTATTCCTGCTGGAGCTGTGCCTGCTCCCTTGCGTGGTTTTCAATGGCGTCCAGCTCCTCCCGCGTTTTGGGGATCTTCAGATAGGAGAGCATCCATTCCCTTTTGTGCTCATCCATTTCAGAGCTCATTACCAGCTCACGGACTTCACTCTGCGCGGAGGGTTCTTTCTTTTTCGCGGCATTCACCAGCTTTACGCAATTGGAACACAGCGTATAGGTCTGTCCGACGGTAACGCTCTGTACCGTTTCTCCTGCCAGGAAGGCTTCTCCGCCCATAAATGGCAGCTTCTGCCCGCATAATTCACAATTCGCCATGATATGCTGTCCCTTTCATTTGGAATTTGTTAGAAGGCGGCGCATGAATCCTGACCGCTTATCAATCCACGCTGAGCCTGATGCCGCCGGAGCGCTCCGAGGGCTGGACCATCACAGTGACTGGCTCTCCGCCGCTCCACTCAAAGGTATACGACTCACCGGACGCTTGTCCGATCCAAGTTTTCCAGTTGACGTCCGTCTGAATGGTCGGATCGCAGTTTCCCTGGCCGATCCAGCAGATGACTGCGTCCGGGTCCACCACGATAGTATTTCTCGTTTGGATATTACTGAGCACCAGCGGGTTTCCGTCTGAAAGCACGGCTACATACGCGTTTTTCCCCTTTCCGGTAAGGGTAGAGGTGGCCAATCCTTTTTGCGACATGACGCCTACGCCAAGAAAGCGCACCTTGTAATCGCAATCCTGTGTGAAAGCCAGGATAGTCTCCCCTTTTCCATGCGTCCGCATCTTCTCTTGATCTGATCTTTCAAAGCTGCGCTGTGCAGAAACATGTACTTTCCTGCCAGCCCTGTCCGCTTTACACATTATTTCCCATGTGCTTCAAATCCGGCCGCCCTGTAACGGAAGGTGGACAACGGCATCCTGCACGCACGGGCCGCTGCCGCCGCTGTGATCTCACCATTTGCCCAGCGCCGGTACACCTTTTCAAAGTTTTCCGGCAAGGGCTTTGGAACCCGTCCAAAACGAATCCCCTTCTCCTTTGCCGCCGCGATCCCCTCCGCCTGCCGCTGGCGAATATTGGTGCGCTCATTTTCCGCCACAAACGACAGGACCTGCAAAACGATATCGCTGAGAAATGTGCCCATTAGGTCCTTTCCTCTGCGCGTGTCCAGCAGCGGCATGTCCAGCACCACAACATCCGCGCGCTTCTCCTTTGTCAGTATCCGCCACTGCTCCTGTATCTCCGCATAATTGCGTCCCAAACGGTCAATGCTCTTGATGTATAAAAGGTCCCCCTTTCTGAGCCGCCGGACCAGCCTCTTGTACTGCGGCCGCTCAAAGTCTTTTCCGGATTGCTTATCCATGAAGATGTTTTTCTCCGGCCCAGCCAGCTCCCGCAGCGCGATCATCTGCCTGTCCTCATTCTGTTCTCTTGTGGAAACCCGGACATATCCGTAAACCTCCGCGATTTTCAACGCCTCCCTTTCTTCCCGGCCATATGATAGCCGGGCATGCCCGACAGCTTCAGTATAATGGAAAGCGCTGCGGTACGGTTTACCGGACAGAGACTGCTGCCATCCGCTGCTCCGGTCAGCGGGCCGCCAGACCCCGCGGCTTTCTCCCTTTTTCATCATCCTCTTTCACATGACACACACTCTCCGCTCCGTGCGCTGAACATTCTCAGGCAGTATCAGGCAGTCTGCCGCAGTTCGGTGCCGTGGGCAGTGGTTTCCATTTCATGCAACAAAAGGGACACACTATGCTTTCAACGCACAGTGTGTCCTTTTCATTTGCTGATTTTAGGAATATCTATGGTCACCCAGCCGGAGCCGTTGCGTTTCAAGCCCTCAACGGCCCCCTTATAGATGCCGCCATCGTATACGGTCTCAGCGTAGACGTACACCGGAACGCTGGATCTCTCCTGTATTGTCCGATTCCTCATGCGCCGCAGCTGCCAAGGACGTTGGTATGAATGAAACGGCCATGCAAAACGTCATCAGCAGGGATATGATGCGTTTTTTCATCGTTTCTCCTCCATAGTTTCTTGTTTTCTATGTAAGCCCCCGCAAAGCGGGAGAATCGGCACGTGGAAATGCGCAAAACCAAAAAAATTGCGCCACATGCGTGGCGAAGTGCATCATACTTTTCGCGGTTTTTCAACCAAGAATTGTTTCTTTTTTCTGACAAAGGACTATAAACTCGGTGGGTTGGACCTCTGGGATCCGGCTGAGAGCCGCCGCTAAAATCTGTTCCTATGGCAAATTGCCGGAATTTCGTATATCCGAACGCAGCCATTCCGCACCGCGTCCCCCCAAAAAAGCGCCGCCCGCCGGTCAGCCGCCATACCATTTAAATTAAACAGAGGGCCGCACCGGGCCGGAGCCGGAACTGCGGATTGTTTTTCGGGGCGCTTTGGTATAAAATGTAGAAAACCGCAAATTCTTGCAGAGCGGTTCCCCGCTCCGGTCAGGAGGACATCATGGCAAGAAGCAGCGCCCCCCGCATCCTGCTGAAAAGCGTGCGGTATCCCACCTATCAGCTGTGGGCCACCGCCGGAAATACCAAGTAGCCCGCCGAGCGCCAGCTGGTCATCGGCGCGCTGACGGTCCTGGAATGGCTGCGGACCAAGTTCCGGGAATTTGAGATACCCGAGGCCTTTCAGGCTCCCAGCCCCGCTGGCTGCGGCGGCGTTTCAATCAGCGACCTGAAAAGCGCCCACACCGACTGCGGCTACACCGTGGAGACCGTCTGCATCCCGGAGGAAAAGCTCTGGGCCTTCCGGCTCATTGAGCCGGACCTGACCACCAAATGGGAAAACGGCGAGGAGGTCAGCGCCGCCCTGCCGGGCCGCCTGTTTGAGACCAACATCGCCTTCCGGGTGGCAGACAACCGGATGCAGATGGGCGTGTGCATCATCGTCTCCGAACCGGAGGACACCGGCGAGGACCGGCAGGCCACCGTTCTGCGCCCCGCCGTGGTCTCCCGGCTGGCGGAGGCCCCCCGCCTGGGGCTCACCGCGGGCTACCCCATCCAGCCCGGGCTGGTCCAGCTGAACGGCCGGGACCGCCTCAAGCAGCTCAAGGACTACCTGCGGAAAGGGACCCTCCCCGCCGTGGTGTTCTGCGGCCAGACCCAGGCCCCCAACCTTCCCTTCCCGGCGGCGGTCCAGTTCCCTGCCGCCCCCTCCCTGGGGACGGACAAGCTCTCCCAGCTGCTCCGGCAGGCCGCCGTGCCGGTGCAGGCCCCGCCCCTGCCGGAGATGTCCAAGGAGCCGCCTTATGACACGGACCTCTTCGCCCGGAGCCGCTTCGCCTATGTCCACAGCTTCCTCCTGCCGCTGGAGCAGTTCGACGCCTTCGGCCAGGTGTTCCAGACCACCGTCCGCGGCGGGGATGTGCTGCTGCTGGAGACCGCCGGGATGGGAGGTGGCATCACCCGCTGGACCTACAGCGGTGGGAAAAAGGAGGACAACTTCCACGGCCTGATGACCGCCAGCCGGGACTATCCCCGGAAAAAGCCGGTGGACTTCGGCAGCGTGGTCTTCCTCTCCGCCGCCAAGGTCATGCTTCTGGAGCGGTATCAACAGGCCAACATGACCGTGGAGGACACCGTCCGGCTCTACGAGGACCGCATCCAGGCCATTCAGGAGGCCCACCGGGACCAGCTGATGGCCCAGGAGGACCGCATCCGCCAGCAGTCAGAAAAGATTGCCCGGCTGAAGGCCCAGCTGGACGAGACCGAGGCCGCCGTCAGCGCCGCCCGGGACCAGGCTGCCGGAGAGGTGGCCAGGATACAGGCCAAAATGGATGCCATGGCCGGACGGCTGGAATACTTCCAGAGCCTGCTCCAGCGGCCCAAAACGCCCCAGGAGATCCCCGCCTGGGTGGCCTCCCGGTTCGCCGGGCGGCTGGAGTTCCACCCCCGGGCCGTGCGGCTCATCGAGGGAGTGTCCGCCAGTGAGGTGGATATGCGCCTCCTCTGCGACGCCATCGAGTACCTGGCCACGGAGTACCGGGACCTGAAGCGGGGCGCTATCCAGTGGGAGGACGCCA
>CAKTKB010000087.1 GCA_934569195.1 uncultured Oscillospiraceae bacterium | reverse complement strand
GGCAAAAACAGTAGATATGACCCAGGGAAGCCCGGAACGGCTCCTTCGGCACCGGCGTTGTGGTATCCCAGTTCTTCGGTGCAAAGGATGAAAAGGGAACCGCAGCCTCCATCGCAAACGGAAGCTATGCCTGCCTGCTGATTGCCGTCGTGATGACCGTCATCGCACGGATAGCGACCAAGCCGGTTTTGCTGCTGCTCAATACGCCGGAATCCCTGCTGCCCGATGCGCTGACCTATATGTACATCTTTATGGGCGGGCTGCTGGCAGTAGCGGCCTATTACACCCCATTCTCCATTCTCCGGGCGTTGGGAGATGCCAGAACGCCGCTGATTTTCTGGTTCTGTGCAGCCTACTGAACATCGTCCTTGAGCTCTTTTTTGTGGTTGTCCTGAAAACGGGCGTGGCTGGTGCAGCTATTGTAACGTACACCGGGCAGAATATGGGGGCAGGGAAGTATGACCGCATTTTCAGGGGCGTTTCTGCCGCTATGAAAATCAGTGCAGTTGTTTCTGCCGTGCTGCTGGTGGTGTTCTGGCTGTTTGGCAAGCCGATCATGAGCATTTTCGTAACCAATGGAGAAATCATCTCTATTGCAGCCAGCGGCATCCGCATTACGAGCTTGTTTTTCATGGCTTTGGGCGGCGTACAGATCTTACGCTATATGCTCAACGGAGCCGGAGATTCTATGTACACCCTGATGAACGGCGGAATTGAAGTGGCTGCGCGTGTGGCCTTTGCTGTTGGTTTGACGGCCATTCCCCTGATCGGGATGCGGGGCATTTGGCTGACCACCGGGCTGACCTGGACGGTCACAGCACTGTTCGCCTTGGCGCGATACAAGCACGGTGCATGGAAGTCCAAACAGTTAATACACTAAGTTGATGTTGTCATTGTCAGAAGCATAAACTGACGGATATAAATCATCCCAACGCGAAAGGATATAACTATGAAAAAAGTTGTTATTTTCGGAGCCGCCGGGCATACCGGCAAATACCTGACCCGCAAAATGCAGAAAACAGAGGATATTGAGCTGTCTGTATTTGTCCGCGACCCAGCAAAGTTCGGCGATATGGACATGACCGGCGTCAACGTCATTCAGGGTGACGCGCTGAACGTCAAGGATGTGCGGCGGGCCATGGACGGACAGGACGTGCTTCTTTGCTCTTTAGAGGGCGATGTGCTGACCATGGCAAAGAACATCGTAGCGGCTCTGGCCGAAACCAGCGTCAAGCGCATCATCTGGATTACCGGCATGGGTATCCACCGTGAAATCAAGGGTGTTCATGGCGTCATGCTGAACCAGCTGGCCAAGAAAATGCCGGAGTATATCCAGGCTGCCGATACGATTGCCGCCAGCTCCGCTGTGACGACGCTGCTGCGCTGCCCCGGCATCCGGGATGGCGAGAACGAGGTCTATGCGCTGACGAAAGAGGGCGAAAAGCCCATCTGCTGGACGGTTGACCGGGCTGCGATTGCCCAGTGCATGGCAGATATGATCCAAGATGAAGCCCTGGGCGCAAACGAGAGCCTGGGCATTACGAACGGGAGGATATAAAGATGAAAAAGGTGTTGATTTTGGAGGGAAGCCCTCGCCGGAACGGAAATTCTGCAATTTTGAGCGATGAATTTGCCCGTGGCGCAGAGGAAGCGGGATGCAGCGTGGAAAAAGTCCGGGTATGCGGCAAGAAGATTGCAGGATGTCTTGGATGCAACGGCTGCTACCGCAACGGCGGCGCCTGCGTACAGAAGGACGATATGGTTGAGGTTCGGGAGAAGATGCTGGCGGCAGATGTGATTGTCCTTGCCTCGCCCATCTATTTTTATTCCATGACCGCGCAGATGAAGGCTGTCATCGACCGCAGCTATGCGTTCTATCCGCAGCTCGCAGGAAAGACCTTCTATTTCATCATCACCTGCGCCGCGACGGACGCTTCTTATACCGAGACCATGCTGGCATCTCTGCGCGGCTTTACCAGCTGTGTCCCGGACGCAAAAGAGGGTGGCGTTGTGCTGGGCATTGGCGCAATGGAGGCCGGAGAAATCCGCAGCTCGGCGGCAATGGAGGAAGCCTACCGGTTGGGGCGCGGCGTCTGATGAAGGAATTATCCGAGTTGAAGGCATGTCCCTCAGTGAAAAGCAGCAAAACAATGCACCCTCTCAAATTAAGAACTGTACCCCCCTCTAAACCATAGTTGCACCCCCTTACACGGTTTCCGGTCAAAATTACAGTTCTTTGTCATAAGTCCCAAAGCTGCTTGGAATCAGGCTTCCCGGCTGTTCCGGTACATAAGCGCACCCCGCTGCAGAGCAATTCTGCGGCGGGGTTTCGTGCGCTTTATAGGGATTGTGGTTTTCTGTACCGAAGTAATTTGTTAAGCAGCCAAGTACGGTGTATTTTCTCAAAACAAATACGATATGCCCGCCAGCTCGGCTGTTCAAAGAACGATTGCCGATTGGACTGCTTGCGCAGCATTTGGATCCGTCACGTTTTTTCATCCTCGTCTTTCAGTGCTGCTTTCAGCGTCCGCCAACCCAGCACCGCGCATTTGACCCGTGCGGGCATATGCGCAATATCACGGAGTGCAGAGGCCTCTTCAAGGCTGTCAATCTCCTCCTCTGACGCTTCGCCCTGAATCATTTTCAAAAAGATCTCGCCTAGCTTCAGCGCGTCCTCTTTCTTTTTTCCGATAATCATACCCAGCATGATATCCGTCGAAGCCTGCGAAATGGCGCAGCCGTCGCCGACGAATGCTCCGTCCGCAATCACATCGCCGTCCAGCTGCAGCTTGAGATAAATATCGTCGCCGCAGCTCGGATTTACGCCCTCCAGTACAATGTCGGCATCCGGCAGGTCATGTTTAAATTCCGGGTGCAGATTGTGCTCGGTAAGAATTTCGTTATAAAAGCTTCTATTTTCCATAACCCATTCGCTCCCTTAGCGTGGAAATGCCGTCAAGCAGACGATCAACATCGGCTTCCGTGTTATAAAACGCCAAACTTGCCCGTGCAGTGGACGGATGCTTGAGATAAGTATGCAGCGGTTGGGCGCAGTGATGCCCGGCCCGAATGGCCACACCGTCGCTGGCAAGAATTTCGCTGATGTCGTGAGGATGGACACCGTCCACCGTAAAAGTGATGATGCCGCAGTGCGCATCCGGATCATCAGAGCCAAGGATATGGACAAAGGGGATTTCCCGAATGCCCTCCATGGCACGGCGGGTCAGGGCAAGTTCGCGGCGGTGCATTTCCTCAAAACCGATGCGGTTTACATAGTCAATCGCTGCATGAAGTCCTACGGCGCCGGCGGCGTTGACCGTACCGGCTTCAAACTTGTGGGGCAGCTCCGCAAAAACCGCGCCCTCGCGGGTGACGGACTCGATCATCTCGCCGCCGGTGAGAAACGGCGGCATGTCGTTCAGCAGCTCTTCGCGGCCGTAGAGGACGCCAATTCCCATAGGACCATAGATTTTGTGGCCCGAGAAGGCAAAGAAGTCCGCGCCCAGCGCCTGCACGTCCACCGGGATGTGCGGCGTGCTCTGCGCACCGTCGACCATCATGACAGCGCCGACCCTGTGGGCGAGCGCTGCAATCTCCCGGATGGGGTTTATCCGCCCCAAGACATTGGAAACCTGGGTGCAGGCTACGATCTTTGTTTTCGGCGTAATGAGCGCTTCGACCTTGTTGAGATCGAGTCTGCCGTCTGTCTCGCATTCCATGAATTTCAAAACGGCACCGGTCTGGCGGCAGACCATCTGCCATGGCAGGAGATTGCTATGGTGCTCCATGATGGATACCAGCACCTCGTCTCCGGCTTTCACGTGGGAGAGGCCGTAGCTGTAAGCTACCAGATTGAGGCTCTCGGTGGCGTTTCTTGTGAAGATGATCTCGCGGCTGCTCTTTGCTTTCAGAATGGCGCGGACGGCATTTTCATAGCTCTCTGTCGCAGCGATGCTCAGGGGATACAGTCCCCGAAGGGGGTTGGCGTTCTCGGTCTGATAAAACTTCGCCATTGCGTCCAGTACGCACTGCGGGCGCTGGGCCGTTGCGGCATTGTCCAGATAAGCAATATCCTGACTTTTCAACAGGGGGAAATCGTCCTGGTATGTATGCGCCATTTTACAGAACCTCCTCCAACTCGTTGAGGATCGCGGTCTGCGCCGTTTCATCCCCAAGTGTGCGAGCCAGCCGTTCAATAGCAGCGCACGCCATGATGTTTTCCGCTTCCTCCGCAGAGATTCCACGGCTCTCGAAATAGAACAGGGTATCCTCATCCAGCTCGCCGATGGTTGCGCCGTGATTGCCTACAACATTTTCTTCGGCACACAGGATTAGCGGCACCGTCTTATTGACGACACCGTCGCCCAGCATCAGAACGGTCTCCTGTTCGTTACCGACGGAACCGGCAGAGCCTTTTTTGAAGTCTATGGTTCCGCGGAAGATTTTTTTGGCATCGTCCTTCAGCGCTCCGGCAGCGTCGATTTCACTGGTAGTTTTTTGCCCCCAGTGGTTCACCACAAGGTTTAAGTCCACAGTCTGCTCCTTCTGAGCCAAATAGCCGATGCCGGCATGGAAGCCCGCGCCATCGCCGTTCAGCTCAAAATGACCGTCGCTGTACACATCGCCTCGGCCAAGCAGGATCTGTATCAGCTCCACCTGAGCGTTATCGGCGCACTCGCCGCTCGTTTCCAGGCGGAGAAGAGATTCCTGCGCCGTATTTTGAATCTGTATCAGCCGCACCTTTGCGTTCTTTTCAACATGGAGCGTCGTGTGAACCAGCAGACTTTTTTCAGCCTTCAGCGTTTCAAACACAATCACGGTCTGCCCTTCAGGTGCATGGATGTCCACGGCTTTTTCGCTGTATTCGGCGCTGCCCGAAATTTCAAGACGTTCGGTCTGCCCGGCGGCGGTGATCCGCTCCGTTCCCAAATCGTCGGCTTGCCCCCAAACAAGAGCCGTTTCGTTGACGCCCAGCCGATTCCATGTGCGGGTCGGGAGCTTGTTTATTAAAATTGTTTCGCTCATATTCAAACTCCTTTCAGCCAATGCTGCCCTTCATCTCCAACCGGATAAGGTTGTTCATTTCTACGGCGTATTCCACGGGCAGCTCCTTGGAGACATTGTCGGCAAAGCCGCTGACGATCAGCGCGCGGGCGTCCTCCTCGCTCATGCCGCGGCTCATCAGATAGAATACGGCCTCATTGCTG
>CAKTKB010000086.1 GCA_934569195.1 uncultured Oscillospiraceae bacterium | reverse complement strand
TTCTCCGGTCTCTCCGGCCGGAAGCCCCTCCACCCTTGCGTCCGTGTCCCCGGCTGCAAAGAGAGCAGCCTCCCTGCACACCAGCGGCGAAAGTCCCCCCAGCGTGTCCATAAGGCGGGAGGCAAGGACATCCGCCCCCGGCGCTGTCAGGATCTCCGAAAATCCCGTGGCATCCAGGGTGGACGGATCCAGCTTCCGGACCGGTGCGGGCGCCTGGTAGACAAGCCCCGGCAGCGCCGGCCGGACAGACTCGTCCAATCCGACCCGGCGCAGGCAATCCAGAATCTGTCCCTGGGGCGACAGCAAATACAGGTTGCAGGTTCTGCCCATCAGCTCCGCCACCAGGCTTTTGCGAACGCGGTCCCCCATTTCGTCCACACAGTCAAAGGTGAAAACAGCCGTCCTCTCCATGGGAAGCTGGCGAATTTCCACCAGTCGTCCGCCGGATAAATGCTTGCGCAGAAGCATACAGAACATAGGCGGTTCGGCCGGGTTCTCCGGGGCCTCCGCCGTAAAATGCAGGCGGGGCGCCGCCGGATTTGCGGCAAACAGGAGCCGCTCCCGTCCGGAGGCGCAGCGCAGCAGCATAATCACCGTGTCCCTGCTGGGTTGGTGAATTTTTTCCACGCGGGCATCCGTCGCCTTCTGCCGGATTTCATCCAGCACCGCGGATAAATAGAATGCATCAAACGCCATACAGCTCCTCCATCACGTTCTGAAAAATTTCATTGATTCTCTCCGTCTGCCCCGCCAGGTACATTGCGCCGAAAAGGGCCTCCACGCCGGTAGCCTGCGCATATTCCGCAGGCGTAGCCCCCTTGGGCACAGCATGAACATGGGCATTTTTCCCTCTGCGGTAATATGCCAGCTCCTGCGGCGTAAGCATGGGCAGCATGACCTTGGCGAAGCGCGCCTGTGCCGGTGCCTTTACCAGCTCGACCGTATCGTGGTGCAGTCTGGACACCGTCACATCCCCCCGTGCGCACAGATAGCTCCGGCAAAGCAGCTCAAATACGCCGTCCCCAATATGAGCCAGTCCCAGATTGGATATTGCATCGATCCGGCGGCTGTCCAGGTTCATCCGGAAAAAATTCTCCATTTCTTTCTCATCCTCGATTCAAAAGGACTTGCGCACACAGCCGGACCGCACTGCAAAAATGCACCGGGGCGCGCACACATGTTATAGAGTAGCAGACTTCGGCGAAAATGTAAAGCGATCCGTCCGCTAATAACGAAGATATCGTCTGACAATGGCCTCCGCCCGATGCAAAGTCCTGCAAACCGTACTTTTATTTACCCCGCGTTCCTGTGCGAACTGCGATATGCTCATGCCTCTGAGATAATAAGCTGCCAGCGTTTCTCTCTGCAAAGGCGTCAGCTCTTCGCGCATCACGCGCTTCACACGCTCTATCTGAACCGCCTGCGGCAGCCGAAGTCCCAAGTAGCCCTCATAGAGTGTATTTTTCATTTCGCCGGTATCCCCTCTCATAATAATGGGCGGTCAGCTCAGCCAATTCGTTCATCTGGGTCAGGATCGGCGTAAGCTCCCCGATCCTGCGCTGCAGCCTCCATCGTTCCTCCGGGTCCTCCGTCTGCTGTAGCGCCTGGCGAAGCTGCCGCAGGCGCAGGCGCAGCGGCCGGGCCGCGGCTTCGTATTCCCGGCTCAATTCCTGTAAAGTCATCCCTCCATCCTCCCGCATCGAATGCACGTCAGGCTGGGCAGATACACGGCGCTCCCGCATAGCGGGCAGTAGCCTGCCGGGCGCTCCGCCTGAGGGTCCCAGTACAGCTCTTGCTCGACAGATGAATCTTGATACATCCTTTCCCACTTTCCTTTCCTGATCCTGCGGCAGACGAAAAATACAAGAAACTGACCTTTCTCGTCCCCTCTTCCAATATCTTCCAAAAAGAGTATACTACACGTTTTGTGTAAAGTCCGTCGAACCGTGTAGGTTCCATTTTTCTGCTGTTTTTTCAAACACAGTGTGCTATTATCTATTTCACCAAACCAGGAAAAGAGGGATAGAGATATGCTGGGTACACGCATTGCCGCTTTGCGGCGGGAAGCCGGAATCAGTCAGGCGGAGCTGGCGCGCCGTTTGCAGGTCAGCCCCAGTGCCATCGGTATGTATGAGCAGGGCCGCCGGGAGCCATCCGCGCAGATGCTGGTCAAATTGGCACAGACCTTTCACGTATCGACGGATTACTTACTCACCGGTATGCCTGCCTGCCCCCAGGAAAATGAAAAGCTGGCGCAGGTCCTGATGCACGCAATTGCCGACGCGGAGCAGCGTCTGGAGCATCGCACCGGCTCGCCCTTTACCCGTCAGGAGCTGGCCGCCCTGATGGTATCCATGCTCACCGATACTTGACGTTCCCTCCTCCCTGGGGTATGATTACCCAAAACAGAGGAGGGCGGATTCTATGGAAGATACGGATTTTATGAACCTGGCGCTGGAGCAGGCGCGCCTGGCCGCACACGACGGCGAGGTGCCTGTGGGATGTGTAATCACGCGCCGGGGGCAGGTTGTAAGCGTAGGACGCAACCGGCGGGAAGGCTCCCATTCCGCCCTGGCCCATGCAGAGGTGGAGGCCATTTCCCGGGCATGTGAAGCGCTGGGCGGCTGGCGTCTTTGGGAGTGTACCCTGTATGTCACACTGGAGCCTTGTCCTATGTGCGCCGGCGCCATTCTGAACGCCCGCATCCCACGCGTCGTCTGCGGTACGCGGGACGCAAAGTCCGGAGCCTGCGGCTCTGTGTGCAATTTGTTCGAGATGAACTTCAATCACCACCCGGTTATCGAATTTGGCCTGCAGGAAGCCGAATGCTCCCGTCTGCTGACCGACTTTTTCCAGGACCTGCGCGTCGTTCTGCGCAGCCGTCCCCGCTGGCGAAAGCCGCCGCAGCCCTAAGGCTCCTCCTGCATCCATCCCGGGACATGCCCTGGAAGTGTGGAGGTGAATGTTTGGATACCCAAAAACGGTGCCTGCGTTTCGGTGCGGCAGTTATTGTCTGCGCAATCCTGATCCGTCTGATGAGCGTGGGTGCTTTTGCTCCCCTGGATGCTCTGCTGAACCGGTCGGATGTGCTCTCCTTCCTTATGTACCTGGAGACCGGCCGCAGGGCCTCTCTCCGGGAGCCGGACGCCACAGCACCCCCCGAGCAGCCCAGTCAGGCCCCATCCGTACCTCCCGAAACCCAGCCGGAAACCCCCACCTTTACCGAAGCGGACCTGGAACGCATATCGATACGGTATGACGGCGCCTACCGTCCGGATCTGTCCTCGCTGCTTCTGTCCCCTCTTCGCTGGGACCTCACGGAAAACGGGCCTGCGGTTCTGATCCTACATACCCATACAACCGAGAGCTACACCCCGGAGCCGGGCGAGGATTACGTCAGTGCATCCGACTACCGGACGCTGGACGAATCCTACAATATGCTCAGCATAGGCGACAAGGTAGCGGAGATTCTGGAGGCAGGCGGCATATCCGTCCTCCACGACCGGGAGCTGCACGACTACCCGTCCTACAATGGCTCCTACCCGGATGCACGGGAGACTGCCCTTTCCTACCTCAATCAGTATCCCTCCATACGTCTGGTGCTGGATCTGCATCGGGATGCCGCAGAGGACAGCACCGGACAGGTCGCAACCCACGCACAGATTGACGGGGCAGACTCCGCCCAGCTTATGCTGGTCGTCGGCACGGACGAAGGCGGGTTGGAGCATCCCGATTGGGAAAACAACCTCAGTCTTGCCCTTCAGCTGGACGCTCAACTGGAGTCCCTTTATCCCGGCCTTTGCCGCCCCATCAGTCTGCGGACAGAGCGATTCAACCAGGACCTGTCCGGTCACGCGCTTCTGGTGGAGGTGGGGACCGCGGGAAACACCCATACCCAGGCTCTGCGGGCTGCCGAGGCTCTGGCGCAGGGCATTCTTGCGCTTTCCAGGGGGGCAAATTCACAATAAGCAAATTACAGCAAATTCCACCAACTGAACCTGTGCCCGTCTGCGATGCCCTGTGTCATTCTGGCCAGGCGCACGCAGGCAACCGAAAATTCCTCCGTCTTTTGCCGTTCCTGCCAGATGGCTATCTCTGCAAACAGCGCGTCCGCCTCCTCCATCGGCTCGTGGTCCGTCATGCTTGCGCCAAGTCTCCAGTACCGGCTCCATCGGTCCCGGGCCTGCTGCACCAGCGTCTCCGCCTGGTCCCAGCGCTCCTGCTGAGCATACTGGGCCGCGCTGAGCAAGTCCCGGGTGATCGGCTCCTGGATTTTAGACAATCCCCAGGAGGAAATCCATCCTGCCGCCAGAATCACGACCAGGATTCCAACGCCCATCCGGAATCTATTCATACCGCGCCCTCCTTCGGCAAAAAGTAGATTGTATCCGCCCCATCCACCGTCAGGAGCCATACATCGGAAAGCTGTACATTTTTCTCCCGCAGCACGCGGTCGATCCACTGGGCATTCTTCCCCGCAAGGGGCAGATTTTCCTCCAGCACCTTGCCGTCCGAAACCAGCGTAACCGGAAGATACTGTTTTTTCGTCTCAATGCCTGCCTCCTTTGCCGAGGCAGGCTTATATTTTGGATAAAGAAAGACCGACAGATTGCCGTTGGTTTCCAGAATCGCATACTGCACGCTTTTCAGATCCAGCACATCCTTCTCCCGCAAATGTCCCGTAAGCTCATCCAGGGTCACGCGGGTCCTGCGCAGATTGCTCTGGAGAATTTTCCCATTCTCAATGAGAATGACCGGTTTTCCGCAGAGAATCTTCCGAATCTGCACACTGTTCATGGAGGCGACGGAAAGCAGCAGCTCCACGCCGAGCACCGTAACAATCGGTACAACGCCGGAAAAAAGCGGAATTCCCGCATCCTGCATAGGTATGGCCGCCAAATTGGCCACAAGCATCGTTACGACAAATTCCGCCGGTTCCATCTGACCGATCTGCCGTTTTCCCATCAGCCGGACGACCACAATCAGCACGCCATACAAAAGGATGGTGCGCACGTAAGACAAAATCAAATCCGTCACTCCTTCGGAACCTAGCATTCCGCAAAGAATATAAAATATACGCCGGGCATTTTCCTGTGAAACTTTACAAAAGTTTGAAAATCCCCTTGCTTTTTTTCCTGCCAGGCTGTATACTTTTCCTCGGTACAAGTACACAAAGAAGAGAGGGGGAAATACGCCATGATGCAAACGGATATGCTATGGCA
>CAKTKB010000085.1 GCA_934569195.1 uncultured Oscillospiraceae bacterium | reverse complement strand
CAGTTGGTTAGTGAGGGCGAAAACCTCACGAACCTTGAAAATCGAATAGACATTCAGTAGGTACATAAAGGCTACCAGATTATGCGTTCTTACCTGCGATTTCTAAGCAACGAACTCGGCCATTCTTTGTTCAATGTATTATAAATCTATACTAAAACACTTGTAATTGCGAATATGACAGTATATAATAAATTACGCAAGGTGTGATTGTTTATATGCAGACTCGTGGTGGGGATGCAGGCGTAATAATGGATACATTTTTGACTGGTAGGTGCATTTATGCGTAAATTTGAAAAAGCTGCTGAGATTACATGCCGGGTGATAGACCTAATTTGGTATTGCGGTATTCTAGCGGTCTATGTATTCTCTCTCATCCAAGCCTCTACCGTGGAGGTCCCGGAGTTGGTTGGTATTGTGCTTATATTATGGCCGTTCATCCTGCTGCTGTCGGTACGAACGGCAAAGAGGGACGTGCTGACTTCCGTGCCGTCCCTAATAGAGCGTCCGATCGATGGATGGGGGGCGCTTATTGTCCCCAAGGCATGGCAGATTGAAAATGGCAATGTGCTTGTCTGTCGGAATCAGACATATAACTGTTGTGCTATCCTATATAAAAGCAATGAAATGCAGACAAGCAGGGTTCTTGATTTGCCGGATCACGCAACTGTCACAATCCAGCTTCCGCAGAAAGCATTATCTGCTGAAACAGGCGGTGTTTTTCGCTGTTACTATACGATAGGCAAGCAAAAGAGGGCTGGTTATGTTTCAATTGTTCGAACCGCGGGCGTATTTTCTGTCGCTGCCATACTGCGCAGGGGTGATATTGGAAAATATATTGCAGAGGCTATCTTGGACGAGATATAAGATACGAGAGAGGGTTAATCGCATTACAGTCTTTGCTTTTATATTATGCGTATGTGATTATCATCGAGGAGGCTCTTTGAAAATGGGGGACCTCTGATTAAATCAACGCTGCCAGCGCGGTAAAGAAGCCCGCACGACTGCTTGGCAGCTTTGCCTCCGCGAAGGTTTGGGGCCTGTCTGGCGACACGGAAATTTGTGATGTACTTACCCCTGCACCGTTGAGAATGTGGAATTTTGGGAAAAATATGGTATTTTGGTTTTGCGCAGCTCCCGTCCCGCCGTACCCGTGTACGACTGCGGATGGGAGCTTTTTGCAATCCCGACTGGCGCATATTCATTGAGATGCTGCAGCAGCGCCGCAGGAAAAAGCCCGAATGCCTTGCGTATAGGCTCAAAATGTGATAAGATAACAAAAATACATCTGACCGCAAAAGGGAAACATATTGCGGTAATCAGGGAGGACAAAAACAATGTATTGCAGAAATTGCGGAAACGCGCTTAAGCCGGGAGAGGCTTTTTGTTCCGAATGCGGCTGCTCGCGCCAGGCCGGCTCCCGCTACTGCGCCGCTTGCGGTATGCCGGCAAACGGAACAGGCGCTTATTGTACATATTGCGGCACCCATGTGGGCGTTTCCGCAGAAAGCATGGGTAGGGGAAAGAGCAGAACGCTTGCGGGGGTTATGGGAATCCTTTTCGGTGGCTTCGGCGTGCATAATTTTATCCTGGGCTATACGGGGAAGGCGGTCGCCCAGCTGCTGATTACGCTGCTCAGCTTTTTTTCGCTCTATCCGGTCAGCGCTCTTTGGGGGCTGGTTGAGGGAATTCTGATCCTCACAGGTGTGATCAATCAGGATGCCGGCGGACGTCCGCTGGCACAATGATGGCGGTACGCCTGGGACAGAACCCGCCGGCTTATTGGCTGGGATGTGTCTGCCGGCTTCGGAAGAAGCGGCTGCTTGGAAAAAATGCCGGGAGGAATTTCGACAGAAAATGGATGAAAGTAAACTGAAGGCCCGGATCGGGGCCAATATTGCGTCTTACCGCAAGGCGGTAGGCATGACGCAGGCGGAGCTTGCCGAAAAAGTGAATTATTCGGATAAGGCCATCTCCAAATGGGAACGGGGCGAATCCGTGCCGGATGTGGTGACGCTGGTGCAGATCGCGGAGCAATTTAACGTGACGGTAAACGATTTGCTGGCGGATCCGGACGCGCTGCCGGAGGATACCGGAGCGATTCAAAAGGCAATGGACAAGGTAGTCAGTAAGACGCTGAAGCGCAAGGCGGACAAGGGCATGATTTTGCTGCTCTCGTCTATCCTGGTTTGGTTTGTCTCTCTGCTGGTATTTGTGGTTCTGTCATCGGTCCATGTCCCGTACAGTTGGCTGGCCTTTTTCTATGCGGTGCCGGTGAATGCCATTGTTCTGCTGAGCCTTCGGTCGGCCTGGCATGACTTCCGCTGGAACCGGATGCTGATTTCCGTAATCGTCTGGGGATGCTTGGCCAGTATCCATTTTACGCTTATGGTTTTCCTGAAGCAAAACCTGTGGAAGATTTATTTGCTGGGAATTCCGGGACAGCTGGCGATTTTTGCCTGGTTCCGTATGATCCGCGGTGTTCCGGAAAAGGAAGAGGACCGGCAGGAAGAGGAGCAGACACATGAATAAACAGGAAATTCGCAGGCTGGTCCGGGAGAAGAAACGTGCCATGTCTGCCGAACAAATCCAGGCGGCCAGCGAGCGACTGTGTGCGCTTCTGCTCCGGACGCAGGCATATCAGCAGGCGTCCACCCTGTATGGCTATCTGTCCTACAATCAGGAGGTCCGCACGGAGCCGATTCTTCGCAGGGCGATAGCGGACGGAAAGCGCGTGGCGGTGCCGAAGGTTTATGCAGATGAGATGCGGTTTATTTACCTGACGGATTTAGACCAGGTCAGCGCGGGCTATGCGGGGATTCCGGAGCCGATTGCGGATGAGCCGGTTGCCGGGGACCGGACGGCCCTGGTGCTTATGCCGGGGCTGGCGTTTGACAGACAGGGCCATCGAATCGGGTATGGCGGGGGCTTTTATGACAAATTTCTGTCCAATGAGCCGGGACATCCGACGGTGGCGCTGTGTTACGATTTTCAGATGTTTCCCCATCTGGACACGGAGGCATTTGACCTTCCGGTGGACCAGGTGCTGTGGACGGATACGGAGGAATAGACATCCATGAAGGAATTGGGTTTTTTGCTGGTTGGCGTGGTGGTTATTTTCGGCTGCTGCTATCTTGTGGACCAGGGGTTTACCCGGATTTTTCGGAATAAGCGTCAGCACCATTCCGGCCGCTCTGTCCGGCTGAACAGTAAGTACGGTGCGTTCGGATTGATTCTGATCGTTCTGGGCGTTGCTTCCGTTCTTGCCGGAATAGGCGGGAGAAAGATCCTGTGGATCGGCGGGATCTTTGTCGGGCTGGTGGGCGCGGCGATGGTGACCTATTTTATGACATTCGGCGTATACTACGATGACGATACCTTCCTGTACAGCGCCTTTGGGAAAAAGAGCCGGGTCTATCGCTACAGCGATATCCGCACCCAGCAGCTCTTTGCCGCCTCGGGCAGTACGGTGATCGAGCTTTATCTTGCGGACGGAAGAAGCCTGGCGCTCCAGTCGTCTATGACGGGGACCTTTGCGTTTTTGGATCAGGCCTTTGCTTCCTGGTGCGCGCAGACGGGGAAGGACCCGTCAGAGTGCGATTTCTATGATCCGGACAACACCTGCTATTTCCCGCCAACGGAGGTGAAATGATGCACATACCTAAGGGAGAAACGACCCAGGTGGAGGTGCTGTCGTTTCATGATGCGCTTGCGGCGGCAAATACGCCCTCCGACCGGTACGATATCCATAAATGGCTGTATGCGCCCAATTTTTATTCGGAGTATCGGTACATACTGGGGACCCGAGGAAAAAATCCCCTGATCTGTATGGGCATCAATCCGTCAACGGCCGAGCCGGATCATCTGGATAACACGCTGAAATCTGTGGAAAGAATTGCCCTCGGGAACGGATTCGACAGCTTTCTGATGTTCAACGTGTATGCCCAGCGTGCGACAGACCCGGACATGATGGAGCGAAGCTGCAATCCTGCGCTGCATGAGCAGAACCTGGAGGCGTTTCGATATGTTCTTTCCATATCCGATCATCCGGCGGTGTGGGCAGCCTGGGGAGCGGTCATAGAAAAGCGGCCGTATCTGAAAGCCTGTGTGGCGGATATGGTCCGCGTGGGCAGGCAATTTGGCGCCCGGTGGCTATGCGCCGGGGCCGTTACCAAGAAGGGCCATCCGCACCATCCGTTGTATCTGCGTAAGGATGAGAAGCTGCGGGCATTTGACGTGTCCCAATATCTGGAGAAGGAGCAGACCTATATATGAAGCTGTTGATCGCATCGGATATCCACGGCAGCGCCTATTGGTGCGCCCGCCTGCTGGAGGAAGCGGAGCGGGAGAAGCCGGACCGGCTGATTTTGCTGGGAGACTTGCTCTATCATGGCCCCCGGAATGATTTGCCCCGGGACTATGCGCCCAAGCGCGTCATCCCCATGCTCAATGCCTGGAAGGATCGCATCCTGGCGGTCCGGGGAAACTGCGAGGCGGAAGTGGATCAGATGGTTCTGGAATTTCCCTGCATGGCCGACTATGCGGCCCTTCTGGCCGGGGATCGAATGCTGTATCTTACCCATGGGCATTTGTGGAGCCCGGATAGGCTGCCACCGCTGGAGCCGGGTACGGTCTTTCTCAGCGGCCATACCCATGTAAAGCTGGATAGGGAAGTGGATGGCGTGCGCTGCCTGAATCCGGGAAGCGTGTCCATCCCCAAGGACGGGAGTCACAGCTATCTGCTCTATGAGGATGGCGCATTTCGTTTCTGCACTTTGGAGGAGACACATGAACCCCAGTGAATGTGATACCTGCTGGTACTTTGACTATGATGAGGAACTGGATATCTATACCTGTATGATGGACTTGGACGAGGATGAGGTGTACCGCTTTTTCGGCCAGCCCAGGGGAAGATGTCCCTATTATCGACAGGGAGATGACTATACCCTGGCGCGGAGGCAGTGAAGATGAAGAAGCTTGTATTGTGCCTTTTGATCGTGCTTGCCCTCTCCGGCTGTGCGCAGACCGTGCCGGAACCGACCGGAACGGAGGAACCGACGCAGCAGCCGTCGGAATTCAGCCAGGCAACGCAGCCGTCACAGCCGGGAACCACGGACCCAACGCCGCTGCAGGGCGCAGAGCTTGGACAGACGCTGCCGGAGCATATGCAGGCATATCGGACCCCGAGCGGCGCTTTTTGCGGCCTGTATCCCTTTGGGGACGGCCTCCTGCTGGTGACGGTGCAGG
>CAKTKB010000084.1 GCA_934569195.1 uncultured Oscillospiraceae bacterium | reverse complement strand
ACCCGGCATACTCTGCCGGATATGGAACCAGCCGGATTTCCGGCAAATATAATTTGCATCGCATCCGGGGAGCCGGCGCGACAGCAAGGAGGAAAAACGTATGAACAAAAGCAATATCAAGCGCATGGTAGGGATCGCCCTGCTCATGGCCATGGTGGTTGTGCTGCAATTTGTCGGCAGCTCGATTCCCCCCATCGGCGGCACGGTTTCCATTTCCCTGGTGCTGATTCCGATTGTAATCGGTGCAGCAGCCTTTGGGCCGGGAGCCGGTGCGATTCTGGGCGGCGTATTTGGCGTTATCACCCTGATCGGCTGCATCAGCGGCACGGATGCAGGGGGAGCCATGGTGTTTCAGGCCAGCCCGGCCCTGTGCGTTCTGGTGGTTATGGGGAAAGGCATTCTTGCCGGAGCCGCTTCCGGATGGGTGTATCGCCTGCTGAGAGGCCGCAACGGGTATGCCGCTATGCTGTGTGCATCCATCGTTTGCCCGGTTGTGAACACGGGCGTATTCCTGATCTGTATGGCTCTGTTTTTCCGCAGCGTGCTGCAGGCATGGGCAGGCGGCACGGCTGTGTTGAGCTATGTCCTGTCTGGTCTTGTGGTGTGCAACTTCCTGCCGGAGCTGGCGCTGAATGTGATTTTCAGCCCGGCTGGACAGAGAATTGTCCGGACGGTTGACCGGAATAAGTAAATTCATAAAATAGACCGGCCTGCTGCGCCTGGGGGATTCTCCCAATGCGCGGCAGGCCCTTTGTCTGTTACATTCCCATGCTCTGACTGATTTTATCGGAGACCTTCATTGCGGCATCCTCGACCTTGTCGGCAGCTTGGGCGGCCAGCTTTCTGGCCGGATTTTTGCGGGGCATCATCAGAATGGCGACCGCCCCCACGGCGGCGCCTACGCCCATAGACAGGACCATTCCCTTTACCTGCATATCATTACGCCTCCTTTCGACAATAGTTTGCCCCGTTCCGGAAAAATCAACACTGGAAAGGTTTGTGTCTTTCTTTTTTTAGATATTTGTGGTATATTAAAAGAAAAAGGAGTTGAGGCCATGGACGTCCTTCAGAGTAAGATTCGCAAGAGGAAGTGCCCTCTGGTAATCGATTTCTCCATCCCGGACACCTTCATTCCGCCGCATTTGCAAAAGGATAAACCCCGGGCGGAAATTTACGCAGATTGCTGCTGTGAGCTGCTGGCCGGGCTGCGGGGCATGGTACCGGCGGTGCGTTTTTCCATGGGTGCTTTTGCCGTGATGGGGCCGGAGGGCATGACACAGCTGCAGCGGACCCTGCATTCCGCCCGCGAAGGGGGATTTTATGTGTTTTTGGACGGACCGGAGCTGCTGTCTCCCTGGCTTGCCAAGCATGCGGCGGCGGCTCTTGCGGCTGCCGATGCGGGCCTGGAGTGGGACGGCCTGATTTTGTCTGCCTATCTGGGAAGCGACGTTCTGCGCCCCTTCCTGCCGGCGCCGGGGGAGCAGGGAAAGGACCTGTTTGTGGTGGTTCGTTCGGCCAACAAGTCTGCGCCGGAGATGCAGGACCTGCTCACAGGCTCCAGGCTGGCACACATGGCCCTGGCGGACCAGGTCGCACGGCTGGGAGCGGATCGTATGGAAAAATGCGGCTATTCCTCCGTGGGAATGGTGGCGGCCGCTACGGCGCCGAGCAGCGTCAAGTCTCTGCGGGAGAAATATAAAAGCAGCTTTCTTCTGGTGGACGGATATGACTACCCCGGCGGGAACGGGAAAAATTGCGCCGCGGCCTTTGACCGGCTTGGACATGGGGCAATCGTATGCGCCGGAGGGTCGGTTACCGGGGCGTGGCTGACGGAGCAGAGCGACGGGAGGGAATTTGTCCGCTATGCCCAGGAGGCGGTGGGACGTATCCAGCGCAACCTGGCGCGATTCGTAACGGTGTTGTGAGGGCGATATGACGACGGTTTATTTGATTCGCCATGCCGAGGCGGAGGGAAATATTTTCCGCCGCCTCCATGGTCAGTACGACTCTCTCCTGACGCCGAGAGGGTTGACGCAGGTGGCTGCGCTGGAGCGGCGCTTTTCCACAATTCCCGTAGACGGCTGCTTTTCCAGCGACCTGACCCGGACGAGCCTGACATCCCGGGCGGTTTATATCCCCAAGGGCTTGCACCTGCACAGAGATCCGCGCTTCCGGGAGGTAGATGTGGGCAGCTGGGAGGATATGCCGATTGGAAATCTGTGTCGCAAATATCCGCAGCAGCTCAAAATCTTTACGGAGAATCCGCCTGAATGGCATGTAGAGCATTCGGAACCCTTTGACGTGTATACACAGCGCTTTCTGGAGGGAATGCGGGATGCGGCACAGCGGTTTGACGGCGGGACGGTTGCCATTTTCGGGCACGGTGCGGTTATCCGGGGGACACTTATGCGGCTGTTCCCGGTGGAGGATATGAGGGATTTCCCATACTGCGACAATACCGGCGTTTGCAAGCTGAAATATGAGCGGGGAGAATTCCGGGCCGAATTCTTAAATGACAGCTCCCACTTGCCCGAGGTCCTGACCCACGGCTATCTGAGAAGGTGGCGGGCCAACGCGGATGATCCGCAGAACACGACTCTGTTTTTACAGCCTGAGGGGGCGCGGGGGGACGGCGTTCGGATAACAGGCAGCCTTCCGGAGGGGACGGCCGGCAGCATTACCCTGGCCGGGATCCGGGAGGGTGTGGGTTACATCTCCGGGATGGAGCTGAAGCAGAGCTATGTGGGAAGGTACTATGCCGACCAGCTGCTGGGATGCGCCTTCAGCCATTTCCGGAAGCTGGGCTGCAAAGAAATAGAGGCGGCACCGGGGGATTATCCGGAGGATATCCTGGCGCGCTACGCCTTTGACACCCAGAGCCGCCGCCGGAGCATTGACACGGAGGCTTTTTCCTGGGAGACGCCCTAAGGGGAAGGTAGGACCGGAAAATTGTGCGGCAGCTTTGTAGAAGCACAGAGAATTTGCCGCGCACAGATGTAAGCCGGGAGGCCCCGGCAAAAATTAGCCCATGATCTGGCCGTTGCCGCCGGCGCTTCCGCTGCCGCCCGGATTGCCTTCCTCGCCGGAGGAGGGGGCCTGCGTATTGCCGCCGTGCTGTGCGTCGCTCGATTCGGAGCTGTCAGCTCCGGAGGACGGGGCAATGCTGGGCTGTGTGGCCTGGGTGGAGGCGTCTGTGGCTGCCTGAGTGGACGGCTCGGTGGTCATGTGTGTCGCGGACGGAGTAGTCGGCGTGCTCATGCCGCCGCGGCATCCGGCGAGCATACCGCCCAGCATAAGCAGGGAGAAGACGAGAAGTATTGCTTTGTTCATGATTTTCCTCCTGAAGTTTCGGTTTCGTGGGTAGTATGACCGTATTCGCTGTAATCTACCCTGGAAATATTCGGCGGATGTGGATGCAAAAGCGTGTGGCAAAAAAGAACTTGCTATTTTCGGAAGAAGCCTGTATAATAGAACGGCATTAACTAAGAAAAAGGGGAATCCTGTGTCATGAAAAAGCTGACCGTCAAAAAAAATGCGGAGTGCATGGCCTGCTTGGAATGTGTCCGCGCCTGCTCGACAGCCTTTTATAAGGAATTTCATCAAGATTATTCCTGCATCCGGATCGTAGCGAAGAATGGCGGCGCGAAGCCACAGACCTGCATTCAGTGCGGCAAGTGTATGAAGGCTTGCGAGCATGAGGCAATCACTCAGAATCCCAAGACCGGCGTGTTTATGATCAACAAGAAAAAGTGCGTCGCCTGCGGTAAGTGCGCACAGGTGTGCCCGATGAAGGTCATGGTGCTGAAGGAAGATAGCCCTGTGTCCAAGTGCATTTCCTGCGGAATCTGCGTAAAGGCTTGCCCCATGGAGATTCTGGAGATCGTGGAGAAATAAGCGCGGGTTTTCCTTACATAGTATCGGCGGAGAGCGGACGGCTCTCCGCTTTTTTATACGGCTGTGCAAAAAAGCATGCGGCTTGCCGCATAAATTTTGAATCTACCGTGCGGCCGGCCAGTCGTACCATGCGTGGGAGCGGACGGGGCTGCTTGCCTTAGCAGGATACCCAAGCCGGAAATTTCCATGCCGGAAGAATTGCATTACAGGGGAAAGTGTGGTATACTATTTTTATCATACACCCGGAGGCGTTTATGATGGAAAACTTGGATTTTAAGGAGAAAATCGCAGATTTACTCCCTGATATTTCCCTTCGGTTTCAAGAGCCGCTGGCGAAGCATACATCCCTGCGCATCGGCGGACCTGCGGAGGTGATGGCGCTGCCGGAAGATGCCGGGCAGCTGCGCAGAGTCCTCTCGACGGCAAACAGATTGCGCTGCCCGATCAAAATTCTGGGGGCTGGAACAAATGTCCTGGCGCCGGATGAGGGCGTAGAGGGACTGGTCATTTGCCTGAAGGACTGCCTGGACGGGATAGAGGCGGTGTCGGAGCGGTCGATTCGGGTCATGTCCGGCGTGACCATGACCCGGGCTGCGGTATATGCGGCAAATCTGGGGCTGTCGGGCCTGGAGTTTGCCCATGGAATTCCCGGGACGGTGGGCGGCGGCGTATATATGAATGCAGGTGCTTACGGCGGCGAGATTGGTCAGATCTGTCAGAGCGTAGAAATTCTGGACTCGGACGGCGAAAAGCATGTGCTCAGCCGGGATGAGATGGCGTTTTCCTATCGACACAGCTGCCTGGAGGGAAAGGAGGCCATTGTGCTGAGCGCAGAATTTGTCCTGGAGCCAAAGTCTCCGGAGCAGATTCGCATGACCATGCGGGAGCTGATGGCCCGGCGCACGGCCTCCCAGCCCCTGGATCTGCCTTCGGCCGGGTCGGCCTTTAAGCGTCCGGCACAGGGATATGCAGCCGCGCTTATCCAGGCATCCGGGCTGAAGGGTTACCGGGTCGGGAATGCCGCCATATCCGAGAAGCATGCGGGCTTCGCGGTAAACCTGGGCGGCGCGACGGCGGAGGATATGCGCCGGCTGCTGCGTCAGGTTTCCGACCGGGTGTTCGCCGATTCCGGAATCCGTCTGGAGCCGGAGATTCGGATCTGGTAAAAGCAACAGAAAGAGGAGACATAAGATGGCACTTTCATTTTCCGGCGGTGCGAAGGCGGAAATTTGCCGGGTCATACCGCAGAAAAACTGCTGCGCGCTGGCGGAATGCTTCGGCATCCTTTTGTTTTGCAGCAGTTTCGGGGGGCAGGGAATCCGGATCGTTACGGAAAGCCAGGAATTTGCGCAGTTTTTACCCAGATTGTTCCGG
>CAKTKB010000083.1 GCA_934569195.1 uncultured Oscillospiraceae bacterium | reverse complement strand
GCCAACGGCGATGCCGCACTGCTCTACCTATACGCCCGCTCCGGCGCGGACGTGAGCCGGGCCGAGGAAGCCCTGCACATGACCGAATCCCGCTGCTCCTGCGCCGTGGCCACGCTGCGGCAGCTGGGACTTTGGGCGCAGGACCAAAAGAGCCACGCCTTTGCCGGGGAGCGTCCCCAGTACTCCGAATCGGATGTGCTGGATGCGATGCACGCAGACGACAGCTTCCGGATGCTTTACGGAGAAGTGCAGCGTTTATTGGGACGCACGCTCAATACCGAGGAGCTGAAAATTCTTCTGGGCTTTGTCCGCTATCTGGGACTGCCGGCAGAGGTCGTGTGCGTCCTGGTGTGCTACTGTAAAGACCGGGCGCGGCAGCGGGGCAGCCTGCGCAATCCGTCTCTGCGCACCCTGGAAAAGGAAGCCTACGCCTGGGCGGAGCAAGGCATCGACACCATCGAAGAAGCCTCCGCCTACATACAGAATCAGAATCTGCGTTTTACCCGGATGGCAAATCTCATGCGTCTGCTGCAAATCCGTGGCCGTTCCCTTACGCCCGCCGAGGAGCGTTATGCCCAGAGTTGGCTGGACATGGACTTCGACAACGAAGCGATCTCTATGGCCTACGAGCGCACCTGCCTGAACACCGGCGGTCTGAAATGGCCGTATATGAACGGAATCCTGACCCGCTGGCATCAGGCCGGACTGCACACCGGCCGGCAGATACGGGAATCGGATCACAAGCCGGATACCGCCCCGGCAGAACGGCAGCTGGATGCCGACGAGCAGGCAGCCATCGCCAGAATGATGCAGGAGGGATAAACTATGGCATACAGCGCGGAAGTCATACGCCGGGCACAGGAGCGGCTGGCGCAGGCCCGGGCAGACCGGGAATCGGAGAATCGGGAGCACCTCGCCGCAGCCTACGACCGTTTCCCCAGACTGCGGGAGATCGACCGGCTTCTTCGGCTGACCATGGCCCAGGCCGCTCAGGCCGTCTTTACCCAGGGCGGCGACATTGAGGCTGCCATGGCCCAGGCGCGTCAGAGCAACCAGGCGCTGCAGCAGGAGCGGGCCGCCCTGATCGCCGCCAATTTTGATGAAGGATATCTGGACGACACGCCCATCTGCACCCACTGCGGCGGCAGCGGATACGTAGGCAGCACCATGTGCGAGTGCCTGCGGGAGCTTTGCCGGCAGGAGCAGAAGAAGGAGCTGACCGTCCTGTCCGCAGGCGGAGAAACCTTTTCCCAGTTTCGCCTGGACTATTACCCCGACCGCATAGACCCTGTGATGAAGGTCAACATCCGTCAGGCTATGGAGCGAACCTTTCAAAAATGCCGCCGTTACGCCATGACCTTCTCGCCGAAATCGGAAAATCTCCTGTTTTCCGGGAATACGGGCCTGGGAAAAACCTTTCTCTCCGCCTGCATCGCCCGGACGGTTGCCGACAGCGGCCACTGTGTGGTATACGAAAGCGCTCCGCACCTGTTTGCCAATTTTGAACGGGCAAAATTTGGCGCCGATCCGGAGGCACGGCAGGAGACCGAAAAATACACCGCCTGTGACCTGCTGATTATGGATGATCTCGGGACGGAAATGCCCGGCCAGTTTACCACCGCCACCCTCTATCTGCTGATCAACGACCGAATTCTCGCGGGAAAGCCCACCATTATTTCCACAAATCTGAATTCCGAGGACCTCTCCAGGCGCTATTCTCCCCAGATTGCCTCCCGTCTGCGGGGGAGCTACAGCCGGGTGGTCTTCCTGGGGGACGACATCCGCGTGCTGAAGAACCGGGGGTACTGACTATGACGACCGGTATTCTGTGGGACCTGGACGGGACGCTTCTGGACACCCTGGAGGATTTGCAGGCCGCGACCAACTACGCGCTGGCCCAATACGGATGCCCGGCGCGCTCCTTGGAGGAGGTCCGCCAATTTGTGGGCAACGGTGCAGCCCGGCTCTTTCGCCTGGCTCTGCCCGGCAGGGACAAAGATCCCGCCTGGCAGGATGTGCTGGCCGCCTTTCGGGTCTACTATGACGCCCACTGCCAGATAAAAACAAAGCCCTACCCGGGTGTGCTGCAGGCACTCACCGAGCTGCGCCGTGCTTTTCCCATGGCCATTGTATCCAACAAGCCGGATTCCGCCGTCAAATCCCTTTGCCGGGCGTACTTCGGCGATCTTTTCGCCTGCGGGGAGTCGCCCGCCCGTCCGCGCAAGCCTGCGCCGGACATGCTTCTCTACGCCATGGAACAAATCGGGGCAGACCGGTGCATTTACGTAGGCGACAGCGAAGTGGACATTGCCACTGCCGCCAATGCCGGTGTGCCGTGTCTGAGCGTTCTGTGGGGATTTCGTGACCGGGACACCCTGCTTCGTGCCGGGGCCAGGCACCTGTGCCAATCTCCCGGCGACCTCCCCACGGCGATTTCCCAACTGACGGAGGAGAGTTCTTATGGCAAATGAGTTCTATGCACTGCTCAGCCGTATGCGCTACATCACGCGCTGGGGACTGATGCGCAACACCTTTTCCGAAAATATTCAGGAGCACAGTCACCAGGTCGCCGTGCTGGCCCACGCTCTGGCGCTGATCCGGCGGGAAATTTTGCACCTGCCCGGCCCGGACCCGGATCGCTGCGCCGTCGCCGCGCTGTACCATGACGCCTCCGAGATTCTGACCGGCGATCTGCCCACTCCCATCAAGTATTATAATCCGGAAATCCGCAGCGCATACAAGCAGGTAGAGAGAATCTCTGCCCAGCGGCTGCTGGATATGCTGCCCCCGGCCCTCCGGGAGAGCTACAGTCCCCTGCTGCTGGAGGAGGACGCTTCGGCAGCCCCCATCGTCAAAGCTGCCGACAAGCTCTCCGCTTACATCAAATGCGTGGAGGAACAGAAAGCCGGAAATGCGGAATTCGATTCTGCCGCGCGGCAGACCATGCAGGCCATGGAAGCCATGGACCTTCCAGAGCTGACTTGGTTCCTGCAGAATTGCCTTCCGCCCTTTGCCCTGGATCTGGACGAGCTGCGATAAAAGCCATCCCTTTCCGGCCGCACAAGGGCACCTTGCAAATTGTGGCCCGGGACGTTTGCCGCGTCCCGGGCTTCGTGTAAATCAGCGCCCCAACAAATATGGGAAAGTGCACCGGCGTGAGCGGCCGTTCACCGCCGGACAGGCTCCGGAGACAACACACGCTGCCGCCGGAGCCGCACAAAATCAAGAACCGGGACTGCAATCGCAGTCCCGGTTCTACGCACTAAAGGCTCTCCAGCGTTTTCACGTCCTCCATCACCTGCGCTGCCAGGCGGTGGGCCTCCTGCGGCGACGCGTACTCCTCGTAAAGCACGTAGCAGTCCTCCATATCCAGCAGGAGCTTATAGAGTCTCCGCCGCAGACAGGCAGCAGAGTCCAAATCGGGTTTCTTTCCATATCCGGCAAAAAATGCAGATGTCGTCATCCATCCGGAAGCCAGATCGAACTCCGGGTCCCCGAACAGCGCCCGGTCCACATCAATCACCGCAGTCAGGCATCCCCGGTCGTCCACCAGAATGTTCCCGTACCACAGGTCCCCATGGACAAGCCGCGGCCTGAGCTGCGGAATATCCAGCACCGGCGACCGGCTGAAAAAACACTCCGCGATCCGCTCCACATTCTCTTCCGGAAGCAAATCCGTCCGTCCCATGCAGCGCTGCCACCCCCGCACTTCCTCCTCCAGGGCCTCTCTCCAGGTCGCCCCGCCCTGCCCGGCCAGCACCGCTCCATAGCGGCCATAGGGCTTTTCCGAAGTCTTTGGCAGCTCGTCCGCCGTAATCTCGTGTATTCTGCGGACCAGGGTTCCCGTTTCCCGGCAAAGGCGCTCCTCCGTCTCCTTGTCCGGCTCCATCAGCGACATGGACCGCGCCGGGATCCGCTGCAAAAGCATCACGTCCCGGTCGACGATTGTCCGCCGGGTGTCCACTGCGAGAATCCGGGAGGTGGGGATTCCGTGTTTATGCAAAAGAGAAAGAACATCCGTCTCCGCCTCCATCAGATTCCGCTCGTATTCCAGCAAGAGCCGGCGATTTACCGGGCCGAGGCGCAAAATGGCCTCTCCCTTCCCCGTGCGGAGCAAATACGTCGTATTAAACAGGCCGCCGGACAGAAGCTTCCCGTCCTCCAAGGGGCAATTCAGGTAATATTCCGTGATTTCCTCCAGCTTTTCCCGGGAAATTTCTTGGAAAAGGCGGGACGTCTTGTTCATACCCTTTCTCCTTTCGGGTTTACAGCTTTGCCAGCGCCCGCAGCTCCGGCGCCAGATCGGTCTTTTCCCAAGGACGGTCCTCCACGCCGAAATGGCCGATAGCAGCGGTAGAGGCGTAGATGGGCCGCCGCAGGTCCAACCGGCGGATAATGCCCGCAGGCGTCAGGTCCACCGTCTGCCGCAGCAGATTTTCCATATCCTCATCGGGAATTTTTCCCGTCCCGTAGCTATCCACCCGGACGCTGACCGGCTGCGCCACACCGATGGCGTAGGCAAGCTGGACCTGAATCTTCTCCGCCAGGCCCGCCGCCACCAGGTTCTTTGCCATGTAGCGGGCAATATAGGCGCCGCTCCGGTCCACCTTCGTCGGATCCTTTCCGGAAAACGCGCCGCCGCCGTGGGAGAAATATCCGCCGTAGGTATCCACAATGATTTTCCGTCCGGTCAGTCCGGTGTCGCCATTGGGGCCGCCGATGACAAAGTGCCCCGTCGGGTTGATGTAAATGTTTGCAACCCGGGCAATATCAAAGCCATAGTCCTGCAACACCGGCGCGATCACCTCCGCCCGTACATACGCCCGCAGCGCCTCGATGGCATAATCTGCGCTGTGCATGACGGACACGACCACCGTATCGATCCCCAGGACGTCTCCCTGATCGTCAAACTCCACGCTGACCTGGGTTTTACCGTCCGGCCGCAGGCAGGGATTATGCGCCATACAGGCCGTCAGGCGATTGGCCAGCGCCCGGGACAGGGCTGCAGGCAGCGGCATAAGCTCCGGGGTCTGGGTGCAGGCGCCGCCGAACATCATTCCCTGATCGCCTGCGCCGCCCACTTCGTCATTGGTTCCCAGAGCAATATCTGCCGACTGGGTGTGGATTTTGCAGACGATCTCCACCGTATCCGCGTCAAATCCGTCCTCCGGCCGTGTATAGCCTATGGCGCGGATTGCCTCTCTGGCCACCGCAGCATAGTCTACCTTTGCCTTTGTGGTGATTTCGCCGCAAATCAGGCAGAAATTGGTGGTCACCCTCGTCTCACAGGCGACTCTGGACCCGGGGTCCTGC
>CAKTKB010000082.1 GCA_934569195.1 uncultured Oscillospiraceae bacterium | reverse complement strand
CTTGATTACAGGCTCTTGATGGCGGAGCGAGTGGGATTCGAACCCACGGTACCGTGAGGTACAACTGATTTCGAGTCAGTCCCGTTATGACCACTTCGATATCGCTCCGTATCTATTTCCACCCGCTGTTCTCGTCGTTCCAAAAGCACTCAAAAATCCTTTGGAGAGAAAAGCAGGAGAGAAAACTAAAAAATATTCGATTTGACTTTTTGAAAACCCAGAATTAGCAAGGGTTTTCAGGGGGACGAAACGCACAGGCGCTGGAAAGATTTCGAGTCAGCCCCGTTATGACCACTTCGATACCTCTCCGTGTACGTCAAACACGGCCAGAACACCTTGAACCTCAAAAAAAGAGGAAAAATCAAAATGTTAGAACGGCGTGTTAAAACAGCGAAATATTTCGTTTTTAGAACCCGCGAAACCCCTTGAAAACAAAGGGAAATGGGTGGATGAAAGAGCCTAAGCCGCGGAGGATTTCGAATCCGGACCCTTCAACCGCTTGGGTACATCTCCATATTGGGTCAGACCGATTGCACACAATCAGGCCACGCCTATGCAGTATACCAGATTTCCCTGCAAAAATCAAGGCTTTTCCGGTGTTTTTCTGGCCATTTCCATGACCTCCCGCAGCTTTGCGCAAATCTCGCCGTAATTTTCCCGGCGATGGGGGCGCAGGCAGTTCGTACAGTCCTTGATCCCATCCGGCGTGTAGGTGAAGCTGCCACCACACCGGTCTGCCAGAGCGTACAGCGGACAATAGCAAAAAAGGCAGCTGAAGGTCTGCGGATCCGCCCCCGGATGGCATGGAAAAAATTCACATTCCCGATTCTGGAAAAAATCATAATGGCTCATATCGTTTTCCTTTCTGTACGGCAACTCTGGTCAATCCGGCTCAGATATGCTATAATGCACTTGTCCGCGTGCCTAAACGTCCGTCCACGGGAAAATATCCGGCGGCTCCCGGGTAAACTCCATGTACTGCCCGGTCCCGGGGTGCACAAACCCAACCGTATGGGACCAAAGGGCGATGGGGCACGCGTCCTCTGCCGTGCCGTACTTCCGGTCCCCTACCAGCGGCATCCCCCGCGAGGAAAACTGGGCGCGTATCTGATGCGTCCTGCCTGTCCGCAGCGCGATGGCCACACGGCTCATATTCTCCCCCCGGTTTATCACCCGGTAATCCAGGATCGCATGCTGCACATCCTTTCCCGGCTCGTCCACCACATAGGTCTTTCGCTCCGTCTTGTTCCGCAGCAAAAGGTCCTCATACGTCCCGCTTGCATACTCCGGCGCTCCGTGGACAACCGCCAGATAGCTTTTGCGGAACCTGTCCTCCCGGACCTGCCGGGACAGCTCGGACGCCGCCGCCCGGGAGCAGGCCAGCACCATCACGCCACTGACGACCTGATCCAGCCGATGCACCGTGCGCACGTCCGCCTTCGGCTTCCCCAGCGCTTCCCGGGCCAGCTCCGGCACGCCGCCGGGAACATCCGTAGAGCAGACGCCGGCAGGCTTAATGCAAACCAGGACATCCCGGTCCTGATAAATCAACTCCACCGCAAACACCACCTTCCGTTATCCTATCCTAATATCCATTCAAATTGCAAGGAGGCTTCTATCATGAATCTTGTCATTCTGGACGGGCACGCGCTCAACCCCGGCGATCTGAGCTATGACTGTCTCCGGGAATTCGGCAATCTGCGCATCTATGACCGCACGACTTCCGAGGCGGACGCCATCGCGCGCATTGGAAATGCCGAAATCATCCTGTTAAATAAGACGCCCATCACACAGGCCGTTCTGGATGCCTGTCCGCACATCCGCCTGATCTGCGTATTGGCCACAGGCTACAACGTGGTAGACTGCGCAGCGGCCGCCCGGCGGGGCATCCCCGTATGCAACGTTCCCGGCTACGGCACGGCAGCCGTGGCCCAGTTTACCATTGCCCTGCTGCTGGAGCTGTGTCACCGCATAGGTCACCACGACAGCCGGGTACACGCAGGTGCGTGGAGTAAGTGTCCCGACTTTTGCTTCTGGGACACGCCGCAGATGGAGCTTGCCGGAAAGACCATGGGTATCTTCGGCTACGGGAGCATCGGGCAGGCCGTGGGCCGGATTGCGGAGGCCCTTGGCATGGAGCTGCTGGTATGCAGCCGAAGCCGGAAAGCCGGGCTGCCCGGCACATATGTGGACTTTCCCACTCTCCTGTCACACTCCGATGTTCTGTCTCTGCATTGCCCTCTTTTCCCCGAAACTCAGGGAATGATCGGGGCGGCCGCTCTGGAGCAAATGAAGGACGGCGCGCTTCTTTTGAACACGGCCCGGGGGCAGCTTGTGGACGAGCAGGCCGTAGCCGACGCTCTGTCCCGGGGAAAGCTTGGGGGCTATGCTGCCGACGTGGTCTGCCAGGAGCCAATTCCGGAGAGCAGTCCTCTTCTCCATGCGCCAAATTGCATTCTGACGCCTCATATGGCCTGGGCACCGCTGGAAAGCCGGCAGCGCATCCTTGCCGCCACGGCAAATAGCATCCGCACCTATCTGGAGAAAGGCAGCGTCCCCTGCGTCAATCTCCCCTGATGTCCGCTACAGCCTATGGAAAACCGGCTCGCGGCCGGTGAACGTACACACATACCCGAAAATTTCCCGCAGCATATCCATCGCCTGGGCGTTGTACTGACCGACCCGGTCGTAGTTGTGCGCGTCGGAGCCGACCGTCACGATTCGCCCGCCCAGCTCCCGGAAGCGCCGGACGAACCCTGCCTCCGGCAGAAATGTCCCGCACCGGTCCACGCCGCTGGTGTTTACCTCAAGGCCCTTGTCCTTTCGGATGAGGGCCGTTAAAATTGCGTCCGCCAACTTGGGATAGTCGGTGTAATACAGCGGCGCATGGGTCGGATTTCCCCGGCACTTGCAAATATAGGTCAAATGTGCCAGCACGTCAAAATCCTCGTGGGCCTCCACACAGGCCAGCGTCTGCTCCAGATAACGGCGATAGACCGCCTCCGTCTGCTTTCCCTGCCAGTAGGGGGCATAATACACATCCTCGCCGTCCACCAAGTGGACGGACCCCAGGATAAAATCGTAGGGATAGCGCTGCAAATCTTCGTGCATCAGGCGCTGATTGTCCGGGAGCAGGCTGCATTCCGCACCTCTTCGGATGATCAGGCCCGGGCAGCTCAGACGGTCATACGCATCCCGGTACGCCTGCAAGTCAAAGCAAAGCGTCTGTTTCTCCACACCCGGCATATAGTCCCGGTGGTCCGTAAAGCAAATCTCCCGCAATCCGGCCTTCTTCGCTGCGGCCGCCATCTGCTCCGGACTGCCGTGCCCGTCATAGGACACGGTCGTGTGCATGTGAAAATCATACATGATGAATTTCCTCCCAAAATTGTCGGTAAGCCGTCGGAAGTCCTGCCTCTGCATCGATCTGCTGTGCGCTGAGCCAATGCAAATCGCTGCCCTGCCCCTCAACCTCCAGGTAAAAGCCCCGCATCTGCCAAACAATGTGGGTAAAAATGTGCTTTTTCTCCGTCTGTCTGAAGATATTGTGGACCTTCAAGCCCAGCCGCCGGGCCATTTGGGCCGCCTGCTGCGGCTCCAGCGTCCCCTCCGTATCCGGAAACTGCCACATTCCGGCCAGCAGACCGCGGTCCGGCCGCCTGACCAGGGCATACGCGCCGTCCTCCCGGCGCATGATCAGCACCGTGCGGGACTCCCGGCGTTTTTCCTTCTTGGGACTGCGCACGGGATACAGGTCTGCGCTGTCATGGATTGCCGCTGCGCAAAACGCTCTGCACGGGCAAGCCGGGCAGTCCGCCGCCCGGGAGGGACCGCACAGCGTCGCCCCCAGTTCCATAAGAGCCTGGGTAAAGGCTCCCGCCTGGGGCGGATAGACCTCAGCCAGTTCTCTTCGGACCCGCTCCCGGGCTGCCGGCATATCGATCGGGTCCGGGCTTTGGGTCAGTCGGGAAACGACACGCATCACATTTCCGTCCACCGCCGGAGTGGGAAGGTCGAACGCAATGGAGCACACGGCGCCCGCCGTGTAGTCCCCCACCCCGGGCAGCGCGCGAATCTCGCCATAGGTATTGGGGAAGCGCCCTTGATATTGCTCCTGAATCACCTGGGCCGCCTTCTTTAGATTCCGCATTCGGCTGTAATAGCCCAAGCCCTCCCATAGCTTTTCCAGGCTGCTGTCCGGGCATCGGGCCAGGTCCCCGACCGTGGGCAGCTCTTTTATAAACCGCTCGTAATATCTCTTGACCGCTTCCACCCGGGTCTGCTGCAGCATAACCTCCGAAAGCCACACATGATACGGCTCCCGGTCCTGCCGCCAGGGAAGGTCCCGGGCGCAGCGGGCATACCAGGGCAGCAGCGCCTGGGGGAGCTGCGCAAAAACAGTCTCCCCCATTACATCCCCAAATCTTCCCCGACCAGAATAAAGCAAATTCTGCCTGCCGGGCGGCAGTTCCGCGTGATCAGAATCTGGTTGCAGATACATCCGTCGCTGGTGCAGTCGGCGCAGCTGCCGGTAACCGAGCAAGGCGTCCCGCTGAGGAAGCGCTGCTCATTCATGGGTGCCGCCACCGTCCTGGCACGGCGGATTGCCTCCTCCAGGCTGTCCGCCACCTTGTTCATTCCCGCAATCACCAGCACTCTGTCCGGTCCATAGGCAATTGCTCCGACACGGTTGCCGGTCCCGTCTATATTGACCATCTGCCCGTCCAGACTCAGCGCATTCGCACCCGTCAGGAAAACGTCGGCGGTCATGCTTTGCCGCGCGGCCTGAAGCCGTTCCTCCGGCGTCTTGCAGCTGTCCCGGTCAATCGCCCGGTAATTTCCCCTCACAAGCGCATCCATCAATCCGATCTGCTGGGCCGACTGGGCGCCGCCCCATCCGACGACCGCCCCCTGGGGAATCCATGCCAGCGCCTTTTCCAGCGCCTCCTGCCGGGTTTCGCAGTAATATGCCTCAAAATGTCTTTTTTTCAGGTTCTTCAGGAGAACCTCCCCTCTCTTTGCATAGAAAAGTTCTTTTGCTGTTGACATGGCAACTCCTCCTTTTCTTTACATTGTAACGGATTTCCCCTGAAAAGTAAAGCGTCCGTCCCTGTCTCCCCGCAAAATCGGGACCGCGCCTTCCGCGGCGGTACGGCTGTACACCGTCCGGAAACAATCTCCGCCCGAAATGGCGTCCGGAGCGAATCAGGCTTCTCTTGCCTGCTCTCCGTGGGCCAGCGACGCCCGAACGAACCCGAAAAACAGGGGGTGCGGGCGATCGGGTCTGCTCTTGAACTCCGGATGGAACTGGCAGCCTACATACCAGGGATGCTCCGGATATTCCACAATCTCCACCAGCCGTCCATCCGGGG
>CAKTKB010000081.1 GCA_934569195.1 uncultured Oscillospiraceae bacterium | reverse complement strand
CTGATAGGCCCGCCGCTCACTGGCACGAATTTCCCGGATGCGTTCCAGCAGCTCGTCAAAGTAGTCCTTGCCAAAGGGGCGGCCGTTCTTCATCATTTCATCGTTGAGAACAAAGCCCTTCTGGATGTACTCTTTCAGCGTTTTCGTCGCCCACTGGCGGAACCGGGTTGCCTTTTTGGAATTGACGCGGTAGCCGACCGCAATAATCGCGTCAAGGCTATAGAAGTTTGCGTCATTTGTCTGGGTCTTGCCCTCCAGGGCGCCATGGGGAGTGGTTATTTCCATTTTGGAAACAACCATGGTTTCATCCAATTCTTCTTCCAGAAAGATGTTCTTCAGGTGCTTGCTGATGGCAGGCACTTTGACACCAAACAATTCTGCCATGCCTTTTTGCGTCAGCCAGAAGTTTTCATCATGAAATATGACGTTTACGACTTCCTTTTCCGTGCCATTCTGGTACAGCAGAATTTCGCCGCCTTTCACCATTTCCTCGCTCATATCGTTATAACCCCATATCGTTATTTTTATCTTTTTTATTGCAGACAACATTGTATCACAGAATTTTGCATATTGCAAGGCAAAAATAGAAAAGGCAGGAAAGGCTGCTCCCTCCCGCCAAATTCTCATTGCCCCATGCTTGCTGCGCGCTGCTTTTTCTCCCGCTGCACCGCCAACTCCGCGCTGCGTCTTTTGTTATACGCCAGCAGGGCCAGGGTATTTTCCTTCAAGTCTTCCTTTCCGGAGCGGAACACAGCCACCATATATTTCTGCTGCTTCCATTGGGCATACATGGGCTTCAGGCAGTTTTGCAGCGCTTCGTCCCTGCTCTCCTTTTGGCTCAGCCACACCTGTATCATCTTTTTCTCATCATCTCGGACAATCTCCATACAACCGCCCCCTTTCTTCTGAATCATTTCCATTTTTACCGTCCTTCATGCAAACATGCACGGGACGCTGTTTATTGACTGCAATATTAGTTTGTTTCATCGTTCAATCTTTCTCTCTTTCTTTTGTGTCAGGTGGTTGCGTTCCATTTCGGTTCTCCGCTCGGTATCCAGAAGCTCCTGTATTTTGAGGATGTGCTCTGCGATACGCAGAACCTTTTTTCCCTCCCGCCGCAGGGGCGTGATCTCTTTTGTGAGCTCCTTGCAGCGCTCTTTCAAGGCAGCTTCTTCCTCCGGGGATTTCACCCGGCGCAGCTTCAGGCGCAGGGCGTAGCGCTGTTCTTCCAGCTCTGAAATTCGGGCGGTCAAGCCCTCCTGAAAGGACAAAAGCTCCTTTGGCGACTCGATGTGGCGGTCGCAAAGGAGCTTGTATTCTTCCAGATATTGATCCAGCTTCCGCACCTCCGCCCGCATAGCCGGGGACAACGGGCGCTGGTCAGCTTTTTCAATGTTGCTGCCGGTGCAGATTTTCAGAAGTTCAATGAAAATCTCAAACAGGAGCGTAACGGTATCTTTCCGTTGCGCCTGCCGCAGTTGGTACTCGATAGCCAGCAGCGGTGCCCGTTTTCGCTGTGGATAAGAGTAGCCGTACAGCTCCGGCTTCCGCTGATTTTCAAGGCACCGCTCCCGGATGACTTCTCTGCTAAACTGCGGTCCAAGGCTGTCAATACGGACAGGGCGCTGCCAGCCGTCGATGATGACGGAAGGGTGGGCATAATGGAAGTCCCGTTGGAAGCGGTAGCCCAGACATTTCAAGTAATACTCAATTTCCCGGAAGGAACCGCATTGGGCCAGCGCTTCCTCCACATCCCGGCGCAGCATATCCCGGTGGGTCTGCTTGCTGGCCTTATGAACCCAATATTCCTTTTTCTTACCTTTGGAGTAGAAATCACTGTTTTCCAATACCGACAGCCTGTGTTCCCGGCAGATCTCATCGGAGATTTTCCGCAGCTCCTTGTGGTCGCCGATTTTGTTTTTGAACTTTGCGCCGTCCTTGAAGGACACGGGATTCACAACAAAATGGCAATGCACATTGTCGGTGTTCAGGTGGACAGTAACGAGCACCTGATACCGGTCGCCCCACATCTTTCTTGCTGTCTCTTTACCAATTTCAAACGCCTGCTCCGGCGTGACCTCACCCTCACAAAAGCTCTGAATACCGTGGTAACCCACCACCTTGCCACGCAGCCCGAATCGCCGCTGGACAGCGATCATCTCGGCATAGGCATTCTGCGCCGAGCAGTTGATGCCTCCCACGAACATCTTGCGGTCGGTTTTGTCATCGTTCTCTGCGTAGCGCAGGGCAGTATACAAGTCCTCGTCGAGATATTCCGGGGCGGTGGTCTTGTCGGGATTGTCGGCGTAGTCCAGCGTGGCCTTCAGATTTTTGAGCACAGGCCAAAAGCCTGTAACGGCCATAGCGCATCACCCCTTTCCCGGCAGCAGAAACTCTGCTGTGATTTGTTTCAGCACCGCACCAATTTCCTCATCAAGTTCCGGCGAACCCGCCTTGTCCGCAAGCTCACCCAGCCTTTCAAGGCAAGCAAAAAGAGCGTCAGGCGGAACCTCTCTCGGCTCGTACCCCAACGCTCTTTGCTTCACATATTCAGTTGTACTCAGCCCGCATTTTCGAGCTTTTGCTTGAACCTTCTCTTTTTCTTTTGCCGTCACACGGACGGCAATACGCACATCTTTCCCCATAGCATCACACTCCTTCCTTCGGGGGGATTGGGGGCTGTGCCCCCAAAGAGTCAGCCGCTTTCGGCTGTGATTGGGACTTTTGTGGCACACAAAGTCCCTGCTTGTTATACCGTGAGACGCACCGTGGATGCCTTTCCTGCGGTACCTGACAAATTTTCTCAGGTACCGGTATGCTTTCTTAGAACTACAAGTTCAGGTCTTCTCGGTCGGTTCCTCTTTTCTCCAATATTGACCCCACAAATAATCATAGTGGTGCCGCTTCTGTAGAATTATAGTGCCACCGGACCTTGTGGGGACAATTTCTGCTCGAATTTACACCATAGCAAGGCCAATAGGCACTGAAAGTGTCCCATCAAAAGGAATCGAGAAAATCCATTACCGTTTCTTCTGCCTCGGCGTTGCTTTCCTGCTCAATGGGTGTTTGTGCAGACGGTGTCTGCACAATTTGTAGTAACCCACCGAAAGGATTACATTTTGCCGTTTCTTCTCGAATGGTACGGATGACCCGTTCCAGAAAAGCGTCCTCGGTTACTTTGATTTCCGACAACTCCAAATATCCGCAGATGGCAGAAATGACCGCTTTGCTGTATGACACCTCTGTGCTTTGCAGATAGTCATACACCTTGCGGTCATTCTCCTTATTGAGGTTCAGCCGGATTTTGATATTTTTCACGCTCATACCGCACCACCATTCCATCTCAGCGTCATCAGCGCCATATACTCGTAGCCCTTGGCCGTGGCGCAAATGTCCTCATTGATGAACACCCGGCTGCTGTCGCAGTCTGCAAAGTTGCGGATCAGACAGCCACCGCCGCCCACCACATACAGCTTCATCAACTTCGGGTCATATTCGTGTTCCCGCAGACGACGGAAGATTCCTGTGGTATACTCCTTGGCGGCACCGACTACCGTTGCCAGATACGCCCGATCAATATCCGCCGTACCCTTCCGGAGAACCTCCGTCATAACGGAGTCATCCAGAGTGGCGTGATGCCGCTTCATCATCTGCTCCCGGATGAGAAGGGCACATTGGTGGGTGCCGTATTTCTCGGTGAACATTCGCTGCGGGTCAGGCTTACGGTTCACGATCCGAAGAAGGTTCATCGTGCCGTTGCCGATATCGCAGAGCATATTTACGCCGCTGAAATCCCGAAGCCGTTCCGCAACGGCAGCGAAGCCCTGTGGGTAAACCTCCGCACCGACAATTTTGATTCGGTAATCCACATTTCGAAAGGTGAAGGACACCTCACGGTGTTGAAGCAGATAATTCTTAAAATCTGCCTTTTGCTCACTCAGCCAAGTCAGCGGCAGACCGGCAGCAATCAACACCTTGGCCTCCGTGATTTGCTCCCGGCGCAGCTCCCGTGCGATGGCCGCAAGGGTCAGCACATAGTAGTCCTCGTCGTTGAACTTGTCCGCCGTGAACTCTTTGTGTCCCACGCCAATGGAATAATAATGCCCGTCCCATACCAGCAGGTCGCCGGTAAAGACAGGCTCGGTCTCACTTTTCAGCACCCCGGTGGGAAAACAGCAGTTGGCCGTTTTCATATTTCCGTACCCGTGATCGATGCCGATAACATACAAGTCGTTATACTTTTTCATTTTCACATTCTCCTTTTCTCATTTGTTTTGGTTTCTGATTTGGGTGTAAAGCTCGCTGTCGGACGGCAACACCGCACGGCGGAAATAGTTGCAGTAGATGCCGCTCCGACTGATGATCTGCACGCAGCGGTGCGGCTCTCCGTCATCCAGCAGGATGCAGCTGCCGTGATCATAGCAGCAGCACCGGCGGCGCACCAATCTGTTGACCCGCCCTCGCTGGGACGGGGATATCTTCCATTTCACTATCTCATCACCTCCATTTGGGCATAAAAATAACACCTACCGATTTCCGATAGGTGTTATCCGGTGATCTTGTCATTTTCAAAGCCATAGTCCACGCCGGTATAGGCTTCATAGGCCTGCCCGATTTTGCGGATGCGCTTGAGCACGCCGCTGTGATTTTTGTAGCTCAGCTTTTCAGCGATCTCCTCCAGTGTATCGCCGTTCATGCGCATTTCAAGGATCTGCATATCCTTTTCGCTGAGCGTGGCCTTGAACTGATCCACCAGTGTCTGCGCTACTGCCGTCCCCTCCACATCCACCGAGAGGTCCGGTTCTTCGTATTCCTGCCCGCCGTGGGTATCGGCATAGGCCTCCTGAAATTCCTCCAGCGAGATCATCGGGTGCTTGGTGCGGGTGTGGTACCAATGACGGATAAAGTCCGTTTTCTGGTTGCTTTTCCGAAAGTCAAAGTCCTCAAAACAGGGGTATTCCCGTGCAATTTGGATGATCTCGTTCATCTGGTGCTTCTTCATCACATTTGGCACGATGTAGCGCAGATAGATGTCGATCTGCCATTCGGGGACATAGCCCAGTTCCGAATGGCATCCTTTGAAGAATTCGCCGGTGGATGCCAGAATGCCCTCGTCCTCCAGTTCCTTGATCCAGTAGTCCGGGCAGTGGGCGAACCGCCATGCCGGGTCGTAGCCAGAGTAAACTTCCATATACTCGTCAAAGCCCATATACGGCCAGACCATAAAGGCTACGGCATCGATGATGAGTAAGCGGAACAGGTCGCTCTCCACAAATTCGCAGGCAGTTCGATTGTGAAACAGCTCCTGCGGATTCCGTGGGATGGCGTTCAGCTCCGCCCCACAGCGGGACAGGATGCTTTTCGGGATGAAGTAGTAGAACGGGATGTACTCTGCGTT
>CAKTKB010000080.1 GCA_934569195.1 uncultured Oscillospiraceae bacterium | reverse complement strand
GGCCGGATCCGGGACGACATCAACCGTTCCATCCGGGCGCAGACCGCTCCCGCCCCGGGAACGGTTTCTCCCCTGCGGACCAGTCCGGATTCCGAGACCGTAAAGCAGAATCGCCACGGCGTGAACGGCGTCATCGTGGAGGACATCGACTCCTGCATGATCAAGTTCTCCAAATGCTGCACTCCCGTCCCCGGCGATCCCATTGTCGGCTTTATCACGAAGGGCTTTGGTGTATCCATTCACCGGGCCGACTGCCCCAACGCCGCGCACCGGGAGGACCCCCGGCAGGCCGCCCGCTGGGTGCGGGTACGCTGGGCCACTGCGGAGGATCAGCCTTTTGAAACCACCCTGGAGCTGGACTGCCTGACGCGGGACGGGCTTCTGCTGGATGTGGCAACCGCGATGACCTCCGCCCGGGTTCGGGTGAAGGAGCTAAACGGCAAGGACCTCCCCGGCGGCCGCAGCGTCTTTACCGTAAAATTTGAGGTAAAAAATGTGGCGGAGCTGGATGCCATCCGCACCAAGCTTCTCAGCATTCCCGATGTCATCGGCTCCCGCCGGGGGCAAAATTGACCCGGCCGCCGAATCTTTTCATCCATAAGGAGGCAACTTTATGCGCGCCGTACTAACGCGGGTCCGTTCCGCATCCGTAACCATCGACGGTCAGAGCGTAGGGAGCATTGGCCGGGGCTTTCTCATCCTGCTGGGAGTCGGGCCGGAGGACACGGAGGAAACCTGCCGCTTTCTGGCGGAGAAGGCCCTGGGTCTGCGAATTTTTGAGGACGAAAACGGAAAAATGAATCTGGACCTCGATGCCGTAGGGGGTCAGGTCCTGGTTGTCAGTCAGTTTACGCTTTACGGCAACTGCCGTAAGGGCCGGCGTCCCAGCTTTACCGAAGCCGCCGCTCCGGAGCTTGGGAACCGGCTTTACGAAGCATTTCTGGACTGCTGCGCAGCGCTGGGACATCCGGCGCAGCATGGCGTATTCGGAGCGGATATGCAGGTTTCCTCGGTGAACGACGGGCCGGTCACGCTGCTTCTGGACACGGATCAGCTCATGGGCAGCCCCCGCAGAGGATAAGCATATGTTGAAAATCGATTGTCTTACACTGGGTGCCTATCAGAGCAACACCTATTTTGTCCGTCCCGCCGGAGCCACGGAGTGCGTCATAATCGACCCGGGGTATGCGCCCCGGACCATCCTGGATAAGCTCCGGGCGCTGGGTCTGCAATGCGCCGCCATTGCCCTGACCCACGGGCACTTTGACCATGTGGGCGCGGCGGAAGAGGTTGCCGCCGCCGAGGGCTGTCCGCTGTGGATCAGCCCGGAGGACTGGGCCATGTCCCTGGAGCCGTCGGCCGCGCCGTTCTTTCCCCTGGATCACAGCCGCATCCGGACGGTCCGGTTTTTCTCCGAGGATGCGCCCCTTACAGTGAGCGGCCTGCATCTGTCCGTGCTGAAAACGCCGGGGCATACCCCCGGCTCCGTCTGCCTAATGGGGGAGGACTGTCTTTTTACCGGCGATACGCTCTTTGACGGCTCCTGCGGCCGGACCGATCTTCCCGGAGGCAGCCATCTGCAAATGCGTCGGAGCCTTTGCCGCCTTGCCGCCCTGTCCGGCGATTTTCACGTCTACCCGGGGCACGGTCCCGCCACCACGCTGGATGTGCAGCACGCCCGGAATCCATACCTGACGGAGGTTTTATGAAGCTGACACTTTCCGGTCACCAGGACCGTTATGCTGTGGAGCAGCTGCAGCTGTGCCTCTTCCCCGGAGATCAGGAGGGGGAAGCGATCAGCTCCCTCCACCGAGGTGCGACCTGGCTGACCGCATCCACAAAAATCACCTGCGGCGGCAAAAGCTTTACGGCCCGCCGCCGTCTGTTGGCCCGGGAGGAGACCGTTCCGTTGCGGCGGCGCATCCTGCAGCAGAGCTACTACCTGGCCGCGCTGCCTTTTCTTCCCCAGGCGCCGGCCTGGGGCGCCTTGGCGGGCGTCCGCCCCACCAAGCTCTCTACCCGCTGCCTGCAAGCCGGTCAGACCCGGGAGCAGGCCGTGCAGATGCTGGAGCAGGTTTATTATGTCACCCCGCCCCGGGCGGAGCTGGCGGCAGACTGTTCCGTTTCCACCGTCCGGGCCGCCGCCCTGCTGGAGCCGCAGGATCTGTCGGTCTATGTGGGCATTCCCTTTTGTCCCACCCGATGCGCCTATTGCAGCTTTGTCAGTCGTTCCATCGGCAAACGCACGGAGCTTCTGGAGCCTTATCTTCAGGCGCTGGAGCGGGAAATTCGTCTTACGGGTACGCTCCTGGCAAATTCCGGCCGCAGTGTGCGTACACTTTATATTGGCGGTGGCACGCCCACCACGCTTTCCGCCGACCAGCTGGCCAGGCTGCTGGATGTGCTGGCAGAAGCCTTAGACCTGTCCCGCTGCCTGGAGTTTACCGTGGAGGGCGGGCGGCCCGATACGCTTGACGCGCAGAAGCTGTCCGTCATCCGCCGCCATGGAGCAGACCGCATCAGCATCAATCCCCAAACCATGGACGACGCCGTCCTTCACGCCTGCGGCCGCCCCCACCGGGGGGCAGATGTGCTGCGCGCCTACGCCCAGGCCGTGGATGCCGGCTTTGATGCCATCAACATGGATCTGATCGCCGGGCTGCCTGCCGACACGGAGGACGGCTTCCGCCGGTCGCTGGATACCGTCGCAGCCCTTGCCCCTGCCAACATCACCGTACATACCCTGGCCCTGAAAAAGGGCGCGGACCTATTTGAAAAGCGGGTCGCCCTTCCCTCTGCGCAGGCGGTAGGAAATATGGTGGATTACGCCGGTGCCTCTCTGCGCTCCCTGGGCTACAAGCCCTATTACCTCTATCGCCAGAAGTACATGTCCGGTTCCTTTGAAAATGTGGGCTGGAGCCGCGGCGGGCTGGACTGCCTGTACAACATCTACATGATGGAGGAGCTGCATACCATTCTTTCCGTAGGTGGCGGCGGCATGAACAAGGTCAATCTGCCCGACGGCCGCCTGCAGCGGTTTCACAACCCGAAATTTCCGGAGCAGTACATCGAAATGATCGATTCCGTGCTTGCGCAGAAGCAGGAGCTGTTCCAACTGATGAAAGGAAGCATTTGATTGGATACTCTCATTTCCGGCGTCACCATTGTGACCATGAACGAGCGGATGGAGGTTCTCTTTGACGCCTGCATCGGCATTCAGGACGGCAAGATCTGCTATATCGGCAAGCAGCCCCCCACTCAGCCCCCCGCCGCAATCATCGACGGCTCCGGCATGGTGGCCATGCCCGGCCTGATCAACTGCCATACCCATCTTGCCGCCACGGTGCTGCGGAATTTCAGCGACGATCTGTCCGGAAGCGAAGCCCTGGAGCAGCAGCTCCTAAAAGAGGATAAGATGGATTCCCGCTGCGCCAAGGCCTCCGCGCTCCTGGGAATTGCGGAGTGCCTGCGCTTTGGCGTTACCTCCGTCAGCGACCTATACTATTATCCCGAGGCCACGGCGCAGGCTATGGAGCAGGCCGGGATCAAGGGAAACCTGGCCCTGTCGGCCTACCGCTTCATCGATCCGTGCGAGGACTTTGATTTTGACACCGACGCCCAGTGTCAGGAGCTTTGCCGCCTGACGGAAAAATGGCACGGCTTTGACGGCGGCCGGATCCGGATCGACGCAGGCATCTACGCCGAATACACCAGCAACTACAAGCTGTGGGAAGGGCTGCTGGGCTACGGGGCGGAAAAGCATCTGGGCTTCCAGCTGCACCTGGCGCAGACCCAGTCCGAGGCAGACTCCTGTCTCTCCCGCACCGGCATGGGACCGGCCGAGCTTCTGGACTGTCACAATCTTTTTGCCCTGCCCACCACCGCCGCCGGATGCGCCTTCCTGACCGATGCCGAGCGGCAACTGCTGGGCAAAAAGCACGCTACCGCCGTCGCCACCCCTCTGGCCAGCGCCAAATCCGGCCAGCCCTGCCTACCCGTTCTTCCCACGGTGAGAGCGGGGATGAACGTCGCTCTGGGTACCGGCGGCGCCGTCGAGGCGGGGAACCTGGATCTTTTTGAGGTCATGCGCGGCACGGCCTTTGCCGCCCGTATGCAGTCCGGCGATGCCGCAGCGCTGCCCGCCTCCGCCGTGCTGATGATGGCCACCGTCTGCGGCGCCCGCGCCCAGGGCCGCTCCGCCGAGTGCGGTATGCTCAAGGAGGGCATGGATGCCGACCTGATTCTGGTAGACTTTACCGCGCCGCACCTGATGCCCTGCCACAATGTGCTCACGGGTCTGGTATTCGGCGCGAAGGGCGGCGACGTTGCCCTGACCATGGTTCGGGGAAAGATTCTCTACCGCAGCGGCAGCTTCCCCACAATTGACCTGAACGAAGTGGTAAAGGAGCTGGGTGAATACGCCATACCCCGGTTGTTTGGCCGGGAGGACTAAGGAGGTTTCTATGTCCGAGCCTGCAAAAAAGCAATCCTTTCTCCACGGCGCCGCCCTTCTGGCTCTGGCCACCGCAATCGTAAAAATCATCGGCGCGCTTTATAAAATTCCCCTCAACGCCATCATCGGCGAGCAGGGCTTCAGCTATTTTTACACGGCGTACGAAATCTATTCCGTGTTGCTCCTTGTATCCACCGCAGGTCTCCCCGTAGCCGTAAGCCGGATGATCAGCCAGGCTGAAAGCCTGGGGCACTACCGTCAGGTGCGGCGGGTGTTCCATACCGCCAGGGGTATCTTCCTGGCACTGGGCCTGGTCAGCAGCGCGCTCATGATCGCCGGGTGTCATACGCTGGCGAATTTTCAGCAGCAGCCGGATGCCTGGTTCGCAATTGCCTGTCTCGGTCCCTGCGCCGTGCTCGTATGCCTGATGTCTGCCTACCGGGGATTTTTCCAGGGGCAGGGAAACATGGCTCCCACCTCCGTCAGCGAGGTTCTGGAAGCCGCGTGCAAGCTGATCGTGGGCATTGCCGCCGCCGTTCTCCTGCTGCGTCTGACAGACGATGTGGCTCTGGCTGCCGGCGGCGCCATTCTGGGCGTTACCGTCAGCTGCCTGGTATCCTGTCTGTTCCTCCACGGGAAGTTCCGCAGCGCCTATCGCGCGCTTCCCCGGACGCAGGAACCGGTATCCTCCGTCTGGGCCACCGCCAAGGCTCTGCTGGCCATCGCCGTTCCCATTACCATCGGCTCGGCCGGCCTGCAGCTTCTGTCCGTGCTGGAGGCAAAGGTCTATATGACCCAGCTGCTGCATCTGGGGTACTCCCAGCCCCAGGCGGATACCATGAAGGGCATCTACAACATGACCCAGACCCTGTTCAACATGCCCATCGCCTTCATTCCCGCCATTACCATCAGCATCATTCCCGCCATTACCGCCCACCTGACCCTGGGGCAGGACGACCAGGTCCGCCGGACCGAGGAGTCTGCCGCCCGCATCACCGGCCTGATTGCTCTGCCC
>CAKTKB010000079.1 GCA_934569195.1 uncultured Oscillospiraceae bacterium | reverse complement strand
GGCAAGTGCGCCCTGTTCAAGGCCTTCGGCGACGTGGATGCCTTCCCTCTTTGTGTCAAGACCAAGGATGTGGACGAATTCGTCAACGCCGTCTACCTGATCTCCGGTTCCTTCGGCGGCATCAACCTGGAGGATATCTCTGCTCCCCGGTGCTTTGAAATCGAGCGGAAGCTGAAGGAAAAGTGCGACATTCCCATCTTCCATGACGACCAGCATGGCACGGCCGTCATTACCCTCGCCGGACTGACCAATGCGCTGAAGGTCGTGGGCAAGAAGAAGGAGGACGTAAAAATCGTCACCTCCGGAGCGGGTGCCGCCGCTATCGCCATTGTAAAGCTGCTGCTGTCCGCCGGTTTCCGGAATGTGGTCATGACCGACCGCAAGGGCGCCATTTACGCCGGCCGCGAGGGTCTGAACTGGATCAAGGAGGAAATGGCCCAGATCACCAACCTCAACCACGAGACCGGTTCCTTGGCCGATGTGATCCGCGGCGCAGACGTCTTTATCGGTGTCTCCGCCCCCGGCACCCTCACAACCGACATGGTGCGTTCCATGAACCGGGATGCCATCGTCTTTGCTTGCGCCAACCCCCCTCCGGAAATCGTCCCGGACGAGGCAAAGGCCGGCGGCGCCGCCGTGGTCTCCACCGGCCGCAGCGACTTCCCCAACCAGATCAACAACGTTCTGGCCTTCCCGGGCATTTTCCGGGGCGCTTTCGACGTGCGCGCCAGCGATATCAATGAGGAAATGAAGATGGCCGCCGCCCAGGCTCTGGCCGGTCTGATTTCCGACGATGAGCTGAACGCCGACTACATCATTCCCCAGGCCTTCGATCCGCGGGTCGGTCCCGCCGTGGCAAAGGCCGTTGCGGAGGCCGCCCGGAAGTCCGGCGTCGCCCGCATCTGACCGAAAGGGCCGCCTGCGCGGCGGTCCGCAAGAAACATCTGCAAACGCAAAACCAGTCTACAGGCTCCGGCGGCAGCGCACTGGGGCAAGCAGGCTGGTTTTGTTTTTTCTTCCGGGCAGCGTTTTTTACCCCAGGGATGCTCCGTCCTCCCCGCCGTCCGGTAATCCGCCCAGCCCTCCCCGGCGGTATTCCGTAGGCAGCATTCCGTAGGTTTCCCGAAAAGCTGCAGAAAACCGGCTCTGGCTCTCGTACCCCACCTCCCGGGCAATTCCCGACACGGGCATCCGGGTTTCCCGGAGCAGCTGCGCCGCCCGCTCCATCCGGTGCCGCTTCATATGGGAGGCGATGGTCGTGCCGTAGACTCTCTTGAACGCCTGCTTGAGCGTGGTCGTGTTCATCAGGAACTCCCGGGACAGCTGCTCGATGGTGATGTGCTCAGACAGATGCTCCATCATGTAGGCATGCACCTGGTGCATCACATCCTCCTGACTGCCCTGAAAATCCACCACCCGTTCCGGGCAGGTAATCTCCATAACCCGCTCCACAATCTGATGGAGCAGGTCAATCTCCGGTGTTGGAGCCGCCTTGTAATAAACCTCCTTGCCCTCCCGGCGACTCACCAGGATGCCGCTCTCCGTCAGGCTGCGCAGATGGTGCGACACCGCCGGGCTGGACATACCCAGCATAGCCGCAATGTTGATCACGCACTGCTCCTCGTGGCTCAGGAGCCAGAAAATGCGCACCCGAGTCGGATCGGACAGCTGCCGGAAGATCTCCGAAACCGTCAGAAAGTGCTGTGGATTTTCCAGCTCCCGATGGATATATTCCAGGTGCTTCTGCTGCCCGTGATGATGCGGAAGGTCAAACTCCGCCATAAAAACGCCTCCGTTCTCCGTTTTGGAAATCTCCTTCGCCCTTTTGGAAGCAAGTCGCAAAAGGGCATTGATTTTTTTCGCGCTTCTAGTATACTACAGGCATAACAATTAAGCAACCGCTTAATCGTAATTCAATTTAACCGGAGGTAATGCCCTATGAAAAAGACCTACAGCATCGAAGTTGACTGCGCAAACTGCGCAAATCTGATGGAGGACGCCGCCCGCAAAACAGAAGGTGTGGCTTCCTGCACGGTCAATTTCATGACCCAGAAGATGATCGTCGAATTCGCCGACGGCTCCGACGCGAAGTCCGTTATGAAAAATGTACTCAAAGCCTGCAAGAAGGTAGAGCCTGACTGCGAGATCGAGCTTTAAGGCAGCCGATTACCGTCAAGGTTGGAGGGAACGCCATGACAAAAAAACAGAAAAAGATGCTGCTGCGCATCCTGATCACCGCAGCCATGCTGATCGCGCTGCAATTCATTCCCGTCACCGGACTGCCCAGACTGTGCGCCTACCTGGTCGCTTACCTTGTGATTGGCTATGACATTCTGCAAAAAGCAGGCAAGGGTATCCTGAACGGCCGGGCCTTTGACGAGAACTTTCTCATGGCCCTTGCAACCATCGGCGCATTCTTTGTAGCCATCTGGACAAAAAGCGGCGACTATCTGGAGGGTATCGCCGTTATGCTCTTCTACCAGATCGGCGAGTTGTTCCAGAGCTACGCCGTGGGCAAGAGCCGCCGGAACATAAGCGCCCTGATGGATATCCGTCCGGATTATGCCAACATTGAGCAGGACGGTCAGCTCGTACAGGTTGACCCCGACGAGGTAAGCGTCGGAAGCATCATTGTGGTGCAGCCCGGCGAGAAGGTTCCCCTGGACGGCGTCGTCCTGGAGGGCAGCGCCAGCCTGAACACCAGCGCCCTCACCGGCGAGAGCCTGCCCCGGGACGTAAAGCCCGGCGACGAGATCATCAGCGGCTGCATCAATATGAGCGGCGTGCTGAAAATCCGCACCACAAAGGAATTCGGAGAGTCCACCGTTTCCAAGATTCTGGACCTGGTGGAAAACGCCAGCTCCCGCAAATCCAAATCCGAGGCGTTCATCTCCCGCTTTGCAAAAGTCTACACCCCTGCCGTGTGTATTGCCGCCGTGCTTCTGGCCGTCGCGGTCCCGCTGGTGCGTCTGGCCGTGGGTATGGACCCCCAGTGGATCGTGTGGCTTTACCGCGCACTGACCTTCCTGGTCGTCAGCTGCCCCTGTGCCCTGGTTATCAGCATTCCTCTGAGTTTCTTCGCCGGTATCGGCGGCGCCAGCAAGGAGGGCGTTCTGATCAAAGGCTCCAACTATCTGGAAGCGCTTTCGGAGGCAGACTGCCTGGTATTCGATAAGACCGGAACCCTGACCCAGGGTGTCTTTGAGGTCACCGGGGTTCACCACAACGCCCTGGAGGAAGCACAGCTTCTGGAGTATGCCGCCCTTGCCGAGTGCGCCTCCTCCCATCCCATCAGCAAGAGCTTGCAGCGCGCCTACGGCAAAGAGATTGACCGGGACCGGGTGTCGGATATTCAGGAGATCAGCGGCGAGGGAATCTGTGCCCGGGTGGACGGTCACACGGTCCTGGCCGGCAACAGCAAGCTTATGAAAGCGCAGGGAATCGCCTACTGCGACTGCCACTGCGTGGGTACCATTATCCATATGGCCATTGACGGCGCCTACGCCGGACACATTGTTATCTCCGACGTGGTAAAGCCCCATGCCAAGCAGGCCATGGCAGAGCTGAAGCGCGCCGGTGTAAGCCGGACCGTCATGCTGACGGGCGACAGCGACCGGGTTGCGCAGCAGGTGGCTGCCGATCTGGACATTGACGAGGTGCGCAGCGAGCTTCTCCCCGGCGACAAGGTCGCAGAGGTCGAAAAGCTCCTCTCCAACCGCGGCAAGAACAGCAAGGTTGCCTTTGTCGGAGACGGCATCAACGACGCACCGGTGCTGACCCGGGCCGATATCGGAATCGCCATGGGCGCCATGGGCTCCGATGCCGCCATCGAAGCTGCGGACGTGGTGCTCATGGACGACGATCCGCTCCAGATTGCCAAGGCCATCCGCATCTCCCGGAAGTGCATCCGGATCGTCAGGGAAAACATCATTTTCTCCCTGGTTGTCAAGTTTGCTTGCCTGGCGCTCACTGCCGCAGGTATCACCAATATGTGGGCAGCCATTTTCGCGGATGTAGGCGTTATGGTTCTGGCCGTGCTCAACGCCATTCGCGCTCTGAAATGCAAATAAATATCCGCCGCGACCCTTTCTCCGGAAGCATTGGGAAACTGATGCTTCCGGATTTTTTCTGTGCCTTGCTCATTTTCGTCATTTTAACCAAATCAAATTGGATTTCTTCTCTTTTTCATCATCATATTTGTGCAGTTTCCCAATAGTATTTCCAAAAGAAATTTGCTATGATTTTATTGAGTAAGTATGTATGAATCCATCTTTATAAGAATAGATTTGCCTTTGCCCGACGCTTCGTAAAAAGGAGGTCCGCATGAAAAAGTCTGTACGGAAATCGTTCTCGATACTTTCCATTGTGCTGGCTGTGGTTCTGGCTGCGCTTATTCTCGCCGCTGCCGCTTCTACTGCTCTGTCCAATATCTATGACGTCGCCCAGGTTGGCAACACTGCCTTCTGCCTCATAAACAAAGGCAATCATACCACTGTGATCTTCGGCTTTGGGAGGCTGTGGAATTATGCCGGCAGCGCCTACTCCGGCTCCCCGCCCCGCAGTCGGTCGCCGTTATATGCATCCGGAACTAAAAAAGTCATTATTTGTTATGGTATCACCAATATCTCCCATAGATTCTTCTCCGATTGTATTGAATTGTCGGATATTTACATTCCCGCATCCGTCAGCGAATTAGACAGCTGCGCCTTTCTCGGATGCAGCAGCCTTGCCCGCGTCCACTTCGAGGGAGATGCTCCCCAATTCGTCTGTCTGGGAAAGAAAACGCTCCCTGACGGTAATTTTGTTCCGAATCCCTTTGAACCTCTGTATATGGACACAAATCCATCCATGATTATCTACCATCAGAGCGGAGCCAAGGGCTGGAATAGCCCGGATTGGTCCCGCTATAGGGTGTACTCGATAAAATACTTCATTTGGCGAATATGGTAAAAGCCTTTCGTTGTTGAAAAAATCCCCATGATGATTTGGATAAGCACAACCCATCTTTATAAGAATCGTGCATCTTTATTCGCCATCCGCCATTTCATGACAAGGAGGTTTACATGAAGAAACCTGTACAAAAAACGCTCACCGGACTATCCATCGCGCTGGCTGTGGTTGCGGTTCTGCTGATTCTCGCCATTGCCGCCTTCTTCATCCTCTCCAGCATCTATGACATCACCCAGGTCGGCAACTCCGCCTTCTGCCTCATAACCAAGGATGGGGAAACCGCTGTGATTTTTGGCCTCGGAAAACTTTGGGATTACACCCGTTTGGGGATTTTTAGTTTCCCCCACCACGGTCAACCTCCCTTTTTGTTTAAGTTCAATGTCAAAAAAGTTATTGTTTGCTACGGCATCTCCAAAATTTCCCGTGGATTCTTCTCTGATTGTGACAAATTATCCGAAATTTATATTCCAGCATCCGTTAGAGAATTCGACTGCATGTCGTTGGACGGATCCTCCAAGCTTGCCCACGTCTACTTCCAGGGAAACGCCCCAAAATCCGTTTACCTGAAGGAGGAAATTTTTTCTGACGGCACCTATCCCTGGAATCCTTTTGATGACCTATATACAGATCAGCCCGTCACGATTTACTATCAGCCCGGAACAACCGGATGGGACAGCCCCGACTGGGAGGGCTTCCAACTGGTTGAGCAAAAATACCACGTCGATTGGAGTTGATATACCATGAAAAAGCCTGTAAAAGTCATTCTGATCGTCCTCGACGTGATCGCCATTCTCCTCATTCTTGCGATTGCCGCCTATCTCACCCTTGCAGACCACTGTTGGTTCCTCCAAGTGGGGGACACCGCCCTATGTGTCTGGAATGAAAACACCACCCCCGCCACCGTTGTCGGTTTTGGGAAGCTTTGGGAC
>CAKTKB010000078.1 GCA_934569195.1 uncultured Oscillospiraceae bacterium | reverse complement strand
GGCGACCCGGAACGGACTCGAACCGTCGACCTCCAGCGTGACAGGCTGGCGTGCTAACCGACTGCACCACCGGGCCAAGGCACCTGAGAACAGGACAGATTATATCAGATGTATTAGCACTTGTAAAGCCCCATTTTCAAAAATTTTTGAAAAAAAGAGAAACTTGTCAATTTCCTGCGCCCGTGATATAATCGAATCCACCAGACCAAAGGGAGGACATGCTTTGAATCTGACTGATTTCTTCCATGAAAACCCTCGTGCCGCCATTGCCTTTTCCGGCGGCGTCGATTCGGCGTATCTGCTTTATGCCGCGATGCAGGCCGGGGCGGATGTGACCGCTTATTACGTCAAAACTGCCTTTCAGCCTGAATTTGAGTACCGAGATGCCCTGCGTATGGCACAGCTTCTTCATGCTCCGATTCGCGTCCTCGAGCCAGATGTGCTTTGCCATTCTGAAGTAACCGACAACCCGCCCGATCGCTGCTATTACTGCAAGCGTGTGCTGTTTTCTCTGATCCTGGAGCGTGCCGGAGAGGACGGCTATTCGCTGGTGCTGGACGGCACAAACGCATCCGACGATGTATCCGACCGTCCCGGAATGCGGGCGCTGAAGGAAATGTGCGTTCGCTCTCCTCTGAGAGAAGCCGGTTTGACTAAGGACCGGATTCGTCAGCTTTCAAAGGAAGCCGGCCTGTTTACCTGGGACAAGCCATCCTATGCCTGCCTGGCCACCCGCATTCCCTCCGGCGATCCCATTACCGCCCACAAGCTGGCCATTACGGAGCAGGCGGAAAAGGATCTGGCTGAGCTGGGCTTTCGGGATTTCCGGGTGCGCTATCGGAACGGAGGCGCGCGCATTCAGGTAAAGCGGGAGCAAATGCCTCTTGTAATCGCCTGCGCGGACCAGATCCGGCAGCGTCTGGGGCAGAATTACAGCGATATATGCCTGGACCTGGAGGCAAGAAATGGACAGTGAAACGAGAAAAATTTTGCAGCAGGTAAAGGACGGCGTCATCAGCGTGGACGATGCGCTGCTGCAAATCAAGACCCAGCCCTTTGCTGACATCGGCTACGCCAAGGTAGACCTGCACAGAAAGGTCCGGCAGGGTGCGGCCGAGGTCATTTACGGCGCCGGAAAAACGCCTCAGCAAATTGACGGAATCCTGACGGCACTGGAAGCGGCAGGGGAGTCCACCATTCTGATTACCCGCATGAAGCCGGAAGCCGCGTCTTTCATAGGGGAAAGACACGCACTGACCTATGACGCCCAGTCCGGCATCGGCATTGTCGGCTCTATGCCGCAGCCTGACGGAATCGGAACCATTTTGGTCGTCACCGGCGGTACCAGCGATATACCTGTAGCGGAGGAGGCTGCCCTGACTGCGCAGGCCCTTGGGAATCGGGTCGCACGATTGTATGACGTGGGTGTTGCCGGAATTCACCGGCTCCTGTCGCACATGGACGAGATCATGCAGGCAAGTGTGATCATCGCCGTGGCCGGTATGGAGGGCGCGCTTCCCAGCGTGATCGGCGGACTGTCTGACTGTCCGGTGATCGCCGTGCCCACCAGCGTGGGGTATGGCGCGTCCTTTTCCGGTGTGGCGGCGCTGCTTTCCATGCTCAATTCCTGCGCCAGCGGCGTCACGGTTGTGAATATAGATAACGGCTTCGGTGCAGGCTACTTTGCCAGCCGCGTAAATCATATGGAGGAGAAAAAATGAAAACGCTGTATTTGGATTGCAGCATGGGCGCAGCGGGGGATATGCTTGCCGGTGCGCTGCTGGAATTGGTCCCCGACCCCGAGGGCACACTCCGCGAGCTGAATCAATTGGGAATTCCGGGTGTCCAATTTCTCCGGGAGGAAAGCCAAAAATGCGGCATCCGCGGGACGCATTTTTCCGTTTTGGTCCACGGCGTACAGGAAGGCCCGTCTCATCCCCATACCGAAGCGTCCCATTCCGGCCACCACTCCCATGCCCACCTGTCGGATATTCTGGACCTGGTTGACCGGCTTGCTCTGAGTGAGACGGTGCGGAAAAATATTTCCGAGGTGTATCACCGGATCGCCCAGGCGGAAAGCCTGGTACATGGCGTCCCTGTATCGGACATCCATTTCCATGAGGTCGGTACGCTGGATGCGATTGCAGACATCACGGCGGTCTGCCTGCTGATGGAGCAGCTTGCTCCCGTGCAGGTAATCGCGTCGCCGGTTTGCGTTGGCAGCGGCCAGGTGCAGTGTGCCCACGGCATTCTTTCCGTACCCGCTCCCGCCACAGCCGAACTGCTGCGCGGGGTTCCCATTTACAGCGGCCGGATTCAAAGCGAGCTGTGTACCCCCACCGGTGCGGCTCTGCTGCGTCAGTTTGCGGTGCGTTTTGGAGAAATGCCCATCCTATGCCCGGAAAAAATCGGCTACGGTATGGGCAGGAAGGATTTTGCTCAGGCAAACTGTCTGCGGGCAATTCTTGGGGCTGACAGCCCGTCTGAGGATGATATTCTGGAGCTTTCCTGCAACCTTGACGATATGCGCGCCGAGGATATCGGCTTTGCATCGGAGCAGCTTCTGTCCGCAGGTGCGCTGGATGTATTCACCGTACCCATCGGCATGAAAAAATCCCGTCCCGGGACACTCCTGTGTGTTTTGTGCAGGCCGGAGGACCGGGAACAAATGGTCAAGCTGCTGTTTTGCCACACGACGACCCTTGGCATTCGGGAAAAAGCCTGCCGCAGGGCCGTCCTGGCACGGCAGGAGCAGACTGTGGATACCCCTTGCGGCACCGTGCGGAAAAAAATCAGCACCGGCTATGGTATCTGCCGGGAAAAATGGGAATATGAGGATTTGGCCCGCATCGCCCGAGAGGAGGGCCGCACGCTGGAGGAAGTGAGGGAGCAGCTACCATGAGCTATACGTTTTCGCAGTGGATTCTCGTCTTTTATACCTACTGCTTTTTCGGCTGGGTATGGGAATCCTGCTATGTCTCCGCCAAACAGCGCCATTGGGTGAACCGCGGCTTCCTGTACGGCCCGTGGCTGCCCATCTACGGAAGCGGAGCCGTCGTCATTCTCCTGGCGACCCTGCGGTTCCAAGATAATCTTTACCTGGTTTATCTGGCCGGAATGGCCGCAGCGACGCTGCTGGAGCTGGTCACCGGCTGGGCCATGGAACAAATCTTCCATATGCGCTACTGGGATTACAGCAAGCAGCCGCTGAATCTCAACGGCTACGTGTGCGTTCCCGTCTCCCTCGGCTGGGGTGTTTTCTCCGTGCTGCTGGTCCGAGTGATTCACCCGCAGATCGACAAACTGGTCGCCCTTATACCCATCAGCTGGGACTACCCCCTGAGTCTTGTCCTCACGGTTCTTTTTGCCGTGGATACTACAAAATCCGTCCAGGCTGTCCTGGATACCAAGGAGCTTCTGCAAAAGCTGACCCAGAGCAGCCATACGGTCGCCCGGATCAACGGTCTCCTCAACGAAGGGTCCGAGCATTTTGCCCAGCTCAAGCGGCAGCTGGAGCAGTCTGCGCTTCTCTATCGGGAGCATAAAATTCAGCCCGGAAAGGATGCGCTTCCTGCCTGGCTGACGGAGCGCAGAAATCGCCGCGGTCACTTGCTCTCCAACCTTGGCTCCAAAACCGACGCTCTGCTGGAGCAGGTTCGGGCGCAGCTGGCCGGAGAAGTTTCCTCTGCCGAGCGGGAAAAGCTGGAGAAGAAGGAACGGTCCCTTGCGGATTTTCAGGCACTCCTTACCCGGGCCGAGGCAGAGCTGGCCGAGCGCAAGAACCGGGACTTCCGCCAGGCAGTCTCGATCCTGCGTCGCAACCCCACCGCAACCTCCCGGAAATACCCCCTGGCTTTCTCTCAGATCCGCAAGCTGAAGGAGCGGACCGAGAAAAAGCAGCCGGACGAAACGGAGCATTCCGACGACCTGCTGGACTAACGGATACACATACGGCCGCACCGGCGTTGACTCCGGTGCGGCCGTCTTGCTTTGTGTCAGAGGGTAAAGTCCTCATCGCGGAATTTGTCAAAATCCGGGGCCTTTGGGCGGGGCGGAATCCGCTTGCACGGATCATACCGAAATTTTTTACAACCAAAATACATGGATACCACGCCCTTCTTCACGCACAGCATTTGATTTGCATCCAGCATCGCACTGTAGCGGCAATGGCGGCAGGCGGGTACAATCTGCTTTCTAAACAGCATGTCGCGGCCTCCTGAAGCTTTTCTTTCGCGTCCCATTATACACCATTTCCTTCCGGAATGCTACCCTCTTTTTCCGGCAGTACAGCCAGACAAGCGCACCTGCCTGCAAGCCGATCGCGGCAGAAAGCGCCCCCACAGGATGGCGGCAGCACTGCTCCGCCGGGAACAGTGCGTATTGAATCGGAAGGGCCAGCAGCATGCTTACAGAGGCTTGCAGTATTTTTCCCGGTATGTAAAATCCCATGGACACCCTGCCCGCCACGCTGCGTGTCTGCATGATGACACATACGCCGCCGAAGGCGCTTAGTCCGGCCGCCAGGACAAACCGGTATCCCGGTATGGGAATGCGGGTCAAGGCCAAAAAGCCGTTTGTCAGCTCCAGGAATCCCGCCGTAAGGCAGGCTAGGTCTGCCGGAAGCGCCCATAGAATCCATCGCTCCAGAAAAGCAAGCAGCATCCGGAACAGCATGACCCACGCGCAGACGCTGCCCATGCCGCTCACACATTGACGGATGATCCGGCTGATGGGGACGCTCTGCCTTCCGGACAGCCGCACGGAGCCGCTGCTGCCGCCTGGCAGCATGGTCCCTGCAGCAATTGCACCGGCCACATGAATGCCCCACAGAGCCAGCGCAGCCTTTGCCGATCCCAGCACAATGCCGCCCATTCCCAGCAGAAATCCGGGACCGGCATTGCTGCAGAAGCCCAGCATTCTCTGCGCGTCCGTATCCGTCAATTCCCCCCGGGCGTGCGCGCGTCCAATGCACTGCGCGCCTACGGGATAACCACCCGTCAGACCGGCCAATAGAATGGATTCGCTTCCCCGGGGAATCCGGCAAAGTCCGGTCAGCGGTCTTGCAATCTTCCATTGCCCCAGGGAATCCGTCAGGATTGCACCCAATACAAAAAAGGGGAACAGCGTGGGGATAACCGTCTGCACGCATACCGTGATTCCTTCCCGCGCGCCGGCGATCCCGGTGCGCGCATCCAGAATCAGCACAAGCATCCCGATGCACGCGCCTATCCCCATTGCCCTTTTTCTGCCTTGCGCCATCACCATCACCTCAAAAGAATCTATGCCGGCGGGTGCAAAAAATCCCACCTCGCTCATATGCTCTGAAAAAGGGGGTGGCGCAGTGAAACAGAAACGGAGCTGGATCGAGCGCTTGTCCGACAGGGCAGACCTGCCGACCATGGCGCTTCCGGGGCTTCCGCTGGTAGAGTTGGCCGGAGAAAATCGGATACTTGTCGAGAATCACGGTGGGATTACCGAGTACGGCCCATGCCGGATTCGCGTTCGCGTTCGCTTCGGACAAATCTGTATTTCCGGCCAAGGACTGCTCCTGACGAAAATGACCCGGGAACAGCTGGTTATTTCCGGAAAAATTGACGCCGTCACACTGACAAGGAGGGACTGCTGATGGGACCTTGGCAATCCGCATCCGGTATGCTTACCGTAGAAATGACCAGCGCTGACCCGGAGCGTCTGCTCTGTCTCGCCGCCGAGCAGGGTATCTGCCTGCTGCAGCTATCCCGAATAGACGATCTGACTCTGCGCGCGGAAATCTATCGCCGGGATTTCCGCCGGCTGCATACGCTCTGCCGGGCGCAGGGGGCGCGTCTGGTTCTGCTGCGCAGGCGCGGCGTCTACTGGGTATGGAAATCCCTTCTCCGTCGCCCGGTGTTGGTTCTGGGCACCGGGCTTCTGCTGGCGTGTATGCTATACTTCCCGAGCCGTATCTATTTCTTTCAGGTGGAAGGCAATCAGACGATTCCGGAAAATCTGATTTTAGACCGGGCTGCCCAATGCGGGCTGCATTTTGGTGTCTCCCGGCGGGCGGTCCGGAGTGAAAAGGTAAAAAACGCCCTTTTATCCGCTATTCCCAAGCTGGAATGGGCCGGGGTAAATACCCGCGGCTGCGTGGCCGTCATATCCGTGCGGGAACGGACGGAGCCGTCTCAGGAGGAGCCGCCCGGATGCGGAGGGATTCTTGCCGCGCGGGATGGCGTGATCCGGAGCATAACCGTGCTGAGCGGCAGCGCGCTGTGCCGCCCGGGGCAGGCCGTACAGGCGGGAGATCTGCTGGTATCCGGCTATACGGATCTGGGGCTTTGTATTCGGG
>CAKTKB010000077.1 GCA_934569195.1 uncultured Oscillospiraceae bacterium | reverse complement strand
GTGCGGGGCGGGACAGCAATTATGCACAAAATTTCCCTTGCGCATTCTTGCACAATGCACAATCATGCGACTGTGCAGCTTGCACAGCGAGCCTGTTCGGCCGCTGCAACATTTTTTGCCGAATTCTTCATGCATTTTCCGGTGCGAACCTACCGGCACTTTCCGGATCGCTTCCACTTCGCACCGTCAGACCATTAAAACTCCCTCCGGCTGATAGCCCTCCTTTACTCCAAAGTGTTCAACCTTCGTCTCATAGTGATTCCCCAGGTAATAGAACCGCAGGCTGTCCTTCTCTTTATCCATGAGAGAACACAGCTTATGCTGAAGCCGCTTGCACTGCGCGGCATCCAGTACACACTCAAACACAGAATTCTGGACACGCTGTCCATAGTTCACGCACTGCTTTGCAATCTGCCGGAGGCGCTTCCGTCCCTCCGCATCCTCCGTGCTCACATCGTAGGAAATCACTACCAGCATAACCCTCACCTCACTTCCACAAAAACGGCGGATAGGCATCCAGGTCCGCCCTCAGGTACCGCGCCAGCAGCAGCGCTTGTATATACGGGACCAGCCCCCACGGCATTTTTTCTTTCAAATACGGGTGCGTAATTCCATCCCGCTTGCGTTCCTGCCAGGCTTTGAGAAACTTTCGCCGCCCGGCCTCCGTCATCATCACCGCCCCACTGTCCCCTGTCTCAAAATCATCCGGTCCCACCACCTGATTGTTGATCAGTGTCAGGACAAATCGGTCTGCCATACACGGCCGCAGCTCCTCCATCACATCCAGCGCAAGGGACGTCCGGCCCGGCCGGTCCCGGTGCAGGAATCCCACATAGGCATCCAGTCCGACGCTCTCCAATGCCGATGCGCACTCCCCTGCCAGAAGGCTGTATGCAAAGGAAAGCATTGCGTTGACGCTGTCCGTCGGCGGTCTCCGGTTTCTCCCCCGGAAGAAGAAGCACGTTTTGTTTCGCAAAATCATGTCGTCAAACACTTCAAAATACACCGAAGCCGCCGCGCCCTCCAGGCCGCGCAGGGAGTCCAGGGATGCCGCTTCCATGACCTGCGGCATCACATTGTAAATCGCGGCTGATGCGTTCTGAAACTTTTCTTCATCAATGCGAAGCTTATGATCCCGCTTCGTTCTCTCAATGCACCATCTTCCATTAAACAGCTTGCCCCAGATCATATACTTTGCAATCCGGCAGCTGGCCTCCGGATCATCCGCCGTCCGGTACTGTTCCCTGCGCAGCAGCACATTCCCGTTTGCGATTCCCGTTGTCCTCGCTAAAAATCTGCCGTTCGGCGTGCAAAAGCTCAATCCAATATTGCGCTTGACACAGGCTCCCATCAGCGCCGGAGAAGCTCCCGCATAGGAAAAGCTCACGATCACCTCCATATTATGCATAGGGAACCGGGCAACCTCCTCCTTGTCCCGGCGTATAACCACATTTTCTCCGTCCAGCGTCAGATAAACATCCTCGGAGGTAACAAAGAGCGTATTGAGTAAATGCCTCATAGTCCCTCCTTCATATACCTTTGCAGATAATGCTTCACCGAGCCGCATCGCTCCAGCCCGGGCAGACATTGCTCCTTAAGCGAGCAGGCATTGCAGGCTTTCGACGGCTTCACCCGAGGCGTGTATCCTCGCTGATACAGCTCATGCATCTGCGCCAGGGCTTCTATGACCTCCCGGCGAAGCTCCGGTGTAAATTCCACCTCCACCCGCCGCCGTGTCTCTCCGAAATAGAGGGCGCCTCTCGGAATATCGCAGCAAAGCATTTCCTCAAGACACATTCCCTGTCCGCAAAGCTGCAGCGCATTGGCATGATCCTCCCGGGGCGCGCCATGCTTGTACTCCACCGGATAGGGCTGAAACAGTCCCACCTCTCTTTGCAGCGGAATTCCCTCTTCCGATCTTCTGAACTCCACGACGTCACACGCTCCGGAAACCCCCAGCGTAGGAGACGAGACGGCAAGATTGTGTACGAAAATGCACCCTGCCCGTTTTTCCCGCAGCCCGGCATCATGGGCGCGCTCGTGCAGAATTTCTCCCTCCGTTGTCCGAACATTCTCTGCCCACAGCTTTTCAATATGGATCAGCGCCCACTGCCTGCGGCAGAAACGAAAGTGCTGAATTCCGGAGAGCGCAAGATATTCCTCCTCTTTGTAAGCCATCGATAATCTCCGGCGTCAGACCGGGCACCTCCTCTGCATATAAATTGACGTCGTTTCGTCATCCTGCTATTATAATAACATATATTGGTAAAGAATACAAGCATTATTGTAAATTACTAAATGCAACCGTTTTTAGAATAGATAAACTGACAATTTTATATTATCTGACGGGTATACGCCGGTTGATTTCCCTGGATAGGGCTTCCCCGCACCGCCATAGGCAACGCTGCCAGTCGCTCCCGGAGAAAGGGAGCCGACAGGGACCGCCCACTTATACTTGATTATTCCGCAATTTTTGGTAGAATAAAGCTGTATATGGCCATACGGCGCATGCTGTCTTTGGGAAGCTCTGTTCCCGTCCGATACCGGGACCGCCTGTGCTGCGGGCAATTTTACCGCAGGAAGCCTTCATAGCGCATCGGAGGGAAAGCCATGCCAAAACCGAAATGGAATCTGAATGCCATTTATATATCGGAGCGGCTGCAGGAAAGTCTGCGGCCCATCTCCCGCTGCGCCATGACCGCCGTAGTGGCTCCTATGGGCTACGGAAAAACCACAGCGGTAAACTGGTATCTGGAGGAGCGCGTCAAGGCGGAGTCCCCTCGGATCATCCGCATAAGTACATATTCCGACAATCTCGCAATCTTCTGGAGAAGCGCGCAGGACGCCTTTGTCCGCGCCGGTTTTGACTTTCTGCAGACCTATCCCTGTCCCACGGACGCATCCGGCGGCAGCCTTCTGGCGGACGACCTTTGCCGCGAGCTGGCCGGAACGGTCCCCTGCTATATCTTCATCGATGATTTTCATCTGCTGACCGACAGACGTGCATCGTCGTTTCTTTGTACGCTGACAAATCGGATGCCCGCCAATGTACACCTGATCGTTGCCAGCCGGGACCGCTTCCTGCCCGCCGCAGAGGCGGTGCGTCTGGGCGCCAGAGTCTACCAAATCGGTACGGAGCAGCTCAGGCTCAATCACGCAGAGCTGGCCGTGTACGCCCATCGGTGCGGGACGGATCTATCCGACAGTCAGCTTGAGAGCCTTCTCTATTTCAGTGAAGGTTGGTTTTCCGCAGTCTATCTGAATCTGCGAACCCTTTCTGAGCGCGGCGCACTGCCAAGTCAGAATTCCGATATTTATGCCACCTTTACCGCAGCCATGATTGACCCTCTGCCGGAGCAGCAGCAGAGATTTTTAGCGGTCATGGGACTGGCCGACGAGTTTACCGTAGAAATGGCGCGCTTTATTACAGAGGATTGCAGCGCGGAGCGGATTCTTTTCACCCTGACCGAGCAAAACGCATTTGTAAAGTGTCTGCCGGATGGCGTCACCTACCGCTTTCACCACATGATGAAGGAATGCGCAAGGAGCTGCTTCCTGGCGATGAAGGAGGATAGGCAAAAGCACTATTGGCGGCGATTTGGCGTCTGGTATGAGGAGCATGCGCAGTATCTTCACGCCATGACTGCCTACCGGCAGAGCGGGGACTATGACGGGCTGCTGGAGGTCGTGCGCAAGGACGCGGGCATTTTACTTTCCTCGCTGCCTTCTGCGGAAATTCTGGAGATGCTGGACGCCTGTCCTGTGGAAACGCAGAAGGCGCATCCGCTGGCTCTTCTGGTACTGATGCGCTGCATGTTCAATCTGCGGAACATTCCCAAAATGATGGCGCTCAAGGACCTTCTTCTTACCGCCATTGATGAGCATCCGGAGCTTTCTGCGGAAGAGCGGGGCAATCTGTTCGGCGAGTGCGACCTTATTATGAGCTTTCTGTGCTACAATGACATTCGCGCCATGAGCCGCCTGCATCGCAGCGCAAGCAGCCGGATGTCCCGGAACGCCATCAGCATCCGAAGCAGCGGCGGCTGGACCTTTGGCTCGCCGTCTGTGCTGATGATGTTTCACCGGGCACCGGGGGAACTGGAAGGCGAGCTTTGCGAAATGGACGCATGTATGCCCCATTACTACAAAATCACAGACAACCACGGGCAGGGTGCCCAGACCATCATGCGGGCAGAAGCAAGGTTCTGTCAGGGCCGCTTCACCGATGCGCACATTGAGCTGGAACGTGCCTACACGCAAATCTGGGGCAACGGGCAGGAAAATATGGCGCTATGCTGCGATTTCCTGGCTCTGCGCCTCTCCCTATGGGCGGATGTGGAGCTGCGGTACAGCCCTGATGCGCGATACGCCATGCTGCTGCGGCATCACAACGCAGCATGGATCCACATCTGGAATGCTGCCGTCGCCTATTACCACGCGCTGCGGGGCGAGACAGACAAAATTCCGGAGCTATATGCGCAGCACCGGCTCTCCGCCGTAAACACCCTCGCGCCGGGAAAGCCCATGATCGAAATGATCGAAAATCAGGTCTATCTCGCCCAGGGTGCCTACGCCCGGGTAATCGGGCGCAGCGGAGCGCTGTTGTCCACGTGTGAAGGAATGCACTATGCGCTGGTCGGATTGCACGTCCGTATCCAGACGGCGGCGGCCTATGCCCGGCTGGGGAAACACAAGGATGCACGTGCATGGCTGACCCAAGCCCTTTCCGACGCCATACCGGACGGCCTTATCCTGCCTTTTGCGGAAAACTACGACTATCTGGAGTCTCTGCTGGCGCGGGAGCCGCAAGATAAGTGGATTGCCAAAATTGCGGAGCTGGGTTCGGCATCCAGGCAGCGCAGGGAAAAGGCATCCCGCCCTCCGGCATTTGCCGCTCTGACGCAGCGGGAATTTGAGATCGTGCATCTGATGGCGCAGAGACTAAGCAACCGCGAGATTGCAGAAAAGCTCTTTCTCTCCGAGGGCAGCGTAAAGCAATACATAAACCAGATCTATTCCAAGCTCCATATGGAGGGCGACACCCGGACAAAACGAATGCAGATTGTCCGCCTTGCCAAGGAGCTAACCTTTGGTTAATGGTAATTGACCCTTCTCCACCGTACAATATCTGTGCGGTGGAGTTTTCTATGCAACGTATTTCGGTCGGTGTGACGGAGGTGAAATCTATGCCCCTTTGGTTGGCTTCGGTGCTGTTTCTGGCGGCAGTGGCCGGAATCCTGCTATGCCGCAAATACCTGTCCCGGAACCGAACGGTCCGAACCCTGTGCATGGCCGGATGCGTTCTGATGGCGCTGATTTTGGCAGCCTATATTGGTCTGATGCTCCTGTTTGTGGATGCCGTGCAGCATCAGCCGCCTGCACCGTAACGGATGCGGGATAAGCGCGCTGCCGAGCGCGCAGGAAAAGCATCGGTCGCACTTCTCTAATCAAAAAACGCCGGTGCACAAGGGAAATCTCCTTTGTGCGCCGGCATTCTTCTATTTCTTCGGCATTTCGTATGGATGCCTCTGCAATTTTTTGTCTCTTCTCCGCGCTTTTTCAGAAGAATGTACAGAGCCATGCCGCCGCTGCACTGGCGGGAAGGTACATTAGAAAATGCAAAATGTGTGCCTTTTTGTTGTACCCGAACATGTGCGGACCGACTATGCCCTTCAATTCCGGATAAAAACGGGGGAAAAAGTTGGAATGGCAAAGCAAAAACCAGTCAAAGAAAACAATGTCATAAATCTCCATGCAATAGAGCACCGTCAGAAAGCGTGCAAAGAAGCGTCGGAACCCGAAGCCCTGCCGGACACCGTCCCATATGCACAGCGCAGCCGCGCCTATAAACATCAGGACGGCAATCGCCTCTATCCCCCAGCCCAGTGCATGAGCACCGGGGAATCGCTCTTTTTTGTCAGGAATTGCAGCCAGATTCTCCTTGGGTGCTGAGCCGAAAAAGCGCTTATCCTGAAGAAAGCCCACCGCGCCATACAGAACGAGAAAATATGCCAGCATAACCATGAGCACGGCAACGATTGTGATACACATTGACACCCTACACTCCTTCCTATCCCTGGCAGACGGCGCTCCGCCCCGTTTACCGGCTCAAAAATGTGCGAATCGTCCGGATATACGCGTCCGCCTTCAACACCGTTGACAGATGGCCCCCCGAAACATAGGAAATTTCCGGGTTGTGCATCAGCTTTTTCAAGTCCTCCTGCATTTCCCCCGAGAAAAAGTCCTGATCCGGCAGGATGAGCAGGATCTTGCCTTCAAGCGCCGCAAAATCCGCCTCCGTCACGGGCTTCTGCTTCATAAGGTCGGCCAGCAGTCCCGAGATATGTACGTCCTTTTCCTGCTTGTAGTCCCGAAAGATCGTCTCAAACATATCCTGCGCGTAGGCAATTTCCTCCGCGCTTTCGTTGCGGATGTGGCGCATACCCGCCTCTATCAGCCTCGGCTTCAGCTTTTCATAATTGCAGTGCTTCATATACCAAAGCATGAGCGGTGCAAAAAAGTACTT
>CAKTKB010000076.1 GCA_934569195.1 uncultured Oscillospiraceae bacterium | reverse complement strand
CTGTATACCGTTGTGTATGATGTGGATCTGCCGGAAGATCCGGCGCTGAAGGTGACGAATTGGAACGGCTTTGCCTCCGATAACAGCGGCCACGCCAAGAGAACGGTCACCACTGCGTACGGAAGCGCGCTGCTGGGTGCTTCGCCCGTCGTGGAGGGTTACGCTGCCGACGAGGTATGGACACGCACAGAGGCGGACGGAACGGATTATCCGGGAACGAATAGTAGCGCCGCGTATGGCGCAAGCCTGACATTCCCTGTAGGTGCGTCGGATAATGGTACGATCTATCTTAAGAGTCACTATGGGATCCTTGACTACCAGCTGATGCTCAGTACGGAGGTCTTTGACAAGTGGACTGTGCAGATAGACGGACAGGAAGTGGAAGATAGCCGTTGGAATTTGGTATCGGGCGGAAAGACTGTCCGCGTCAATTATCATCAGTCGGTTGCTTTCATTGGGAAATCGGAGTCCGAGCCTGCCGAGTTCGTTCAGCTGGCATGCGACGGCAAGAGCCTTGGTGAGCTGGATCTGTATGCGGACGCCAATACGGGAAATACCTACACGTTCCAGATGCCGAATCACAATATGGATGCTTCCTATCAGGATTTGAAGACCCTGTATCTGGAGGACGGCAGCATTACACTGCTCCATTCCGAACCGCAGAATGGCTACCTGCAGGGAGAACAAGCGTTCAGAACCTGGCGGGGCAGATACCGGATTCTGATGGATGCGGATGATAACGCAGACGGTTCTTCTACGGAAAACCGGCTTGTGGTGGATGGCGATTTCACCGGACGGGAGATTACCCTTGGGAAGCTGAATATTACGGCAGCTGACTCCATTGAGCTGAAGGCCGGCGCCACGATCGACCTGAAGGCGTCTGAGATTCAGGCAAGGAACATTGCGGTGCCCGCTGGGGCGGATCTGACCTTTGGTTCCGATTCTGATGCGAAGGCGGAGTTTACACTTACGCCCGGCATTGGGTATGCGGCAATCGGCGGCCATAACGGCGCCAACGGAAAGATCACATTGAACCAGCTGAAGATTTCCATGACGCTTCCTGCAGGTTCTGCGGCTTCCGGCATCGGTTCCGGAAGCCAGGATGCACTCGATGGCTGCGGCGAGATTTATTTGACGGACTGTGAAGTAGTCGCAGAGGAAAAGTCGACCGCGTCCAGTGCGTACACAGGAAGCTGGATTGGCGGCACGGGTGTCCCAATGTGACCATTGAGCGCTCCGTGCTCAGCAAGAATGCTGCCAGCGACAGTGTCTTTGGCCCCTATGTGCTCAAAGCGGTCAACGCTGCTATAAACGATTGCCAGATTGGCAGCAGCGAGGTTCCTGTCGGCGATCCGATCTACGCGTCGAGCAGCTTGTCCATCACCGATTCTGACATATGCCAGAGAATCGAGGTGCCTCTTGGTGCCACTGCGGCCATCGGAACAGGGGAGAGCGGAACGACTGCGGTGCGCAGAAGCACCATTGTCACTTCCTTTACCGGAAGCGGCTCGTCGGATGACCTGTATACCGGAGAGCTGATGATTTACGATGCTGTCTCCAGCGTCAATATCAAGGGTATCCAGATACTGGACATCAACAATGGATCCGTTGCAATCGAACAGGCCCAGGTAAGCCAGGGCGGTCAAACCCATATGCACGGCGGTTCCTATCTGCTGCTCAGTGCGTTTGATGCTTATGACGGGACGAACGATCTGACCGTGAATGGGCTGGGCGCCAATGCCAGGGTGCAGACCAATGCTATGGTTCTTCGGAGTCTGGATGTTGGCTGCGATACGCCGCTGTATCTGAACGGGAATCTGACAGTCAGCGGTACTACCCAGATCGCGGCAGAAAAAACGCTGAATCTGGTTGCCGGAACAAATACCTTTACAGCTGGCGGCTTCGCCGGCCAGGGTCATTACCGGCAGACCGGCGGCAAGCTGACCGGAAGCGTCGATCTGATCGTAGGAGGCAACATGACGCTTGACCAGGTCGCGGCGACGCTTCCCGGCAAACGGCTCGGCAGCAGCGGCGCAGCCGGAGTAACCACGGTTACCATTGAGAATTCTGAGGTAACCGCGGCGCAGGTGGGCGCACTTGGCGCGCAGAATGAGACATTTACCTTCGTTGCATTGGATGACAGCAGTGTCATCTACGGCGACCTGATCCGGGATCATTATCGGATTCGCTATGATCTTAGCGACACGAAATATGATACGAGTGGATTGCCTAAGGTTTTGCGTTCTACCACAGCGGCTGGTGTTACCACCTTTGTGCCCGAGATTCCCGATGCACCGAGCTGCAGTGGAGCATCTTCCTTCCGGAATTGGTATATGACCAAACCGGACGGGACGAATGTGGTACTGAGCAAAACGGATGTCGGAGGCTTCGCTGAAAAGGCTACGTTGGACGCGTCCTGTCTTGCCTATGCGACGGAGACGGACACGGGTGACGGAACCAAAACCCTGACGCTTCACGCGTGGATGGGACTGGAAGGAAAATCTATGATCCTTTCCGGAAACGTCTTTGCAGACATGGGAGCTGTTACGGACGCTTCGCCCAGTTCTGCCACGGTTATCAAGAATGGCCAATGGACCGCCCGCTTTGAGGTTCGCGGCACGGTTATTGCAGGCAGTAAGTACCAGATTACCTTCGCAAACCCGATTCCCGCGGGAACCAAGCTGATTCTTTGCGATCGGAGCGGGGAGACGCTGAAGTGGTACTACTACATCGCGCAGGAAGCTGTGTCCAGTGTGACATCGGATCAGTTTGTTGTCATGGGAGGCAGCGGTACGGCTGCCCTGCCGGGCGGAGACGAGGGAAGTACTTTTGAGCAGGTGCTTCAGTTGACTGCCGACTTCTCCTCCGCTGCATCTTCTGCCGTTGACAACACAGTCTCTATGAAGCTCTCCATCGGCTCTACGGAGCTGGATATTTCGGGGACAACCCTGGGATATACAGTCGTTGAAGCAGCTGAAGCAGCTATTTCCGCGACGAAGGACGAAGTTTCGGTGGTTGTGAAGCCGGGACAGGACAGCAGACTGGATGGCAAGAAGCTGTACGCTGTTGCTGTGGTCAAGAATGCAGCGCAGCAGGCAATTTCTGCGCCGTATGGAGCAACTGTAAGATGCGGTGACAGCACCGGGACATGGCTTGGAGGCAATACCGTTGTCTTTGAGCTGGGCGATTATGCGGCAGTGAATGCAAGCTATGCTTGGGACATCAGCGGCTTGCCGGCGGGTGATTATTCCGTAACTTGGTATCTGACGGCGGCAAATGACCGGAAGAATCCCTTTGACCGCATGCTGGCGCAGGCAGCGCCGATCACGGTTCATCAGGATGCGGTGACTGCACCTTCCATGACGGCCGTCCTGACACAGATCGACGGATCCACGCCGTCCGGTCAGGTCCTTGCAGCCGGAAGCGCGCATACAGTGTACTTTACGATCGATTCCAATCAATCGCAGGTGTATTATTTTGTGGAGAAGCAGTCTGCACTTGGTAGCTTCTCTGCTGTGACCGGGTCTGACGGCACGGTAAATGTCAGCGGATCGACTGCGGTGACGGTTACGATTCCCGGAGACGCCGGAACCTATCGCGCCCGGTTCTCGATAAAGGGAAGCAGTGACTGGGATGACGTATACTGTTCGTTCATTGTGAAATGACGGAAAAGGGGAATGCTGCGGCAAGCAATGGTTCCCCAAGATCAAAAAACAGGGGCAATGGAGGAGGAATCCACCATTGTCCCTGTATCCAGTCATTACACGAGAAGGAACTCAGGTATTGTTGAATGTCAGCCAGTCCGCGCCCGGCCGCGTTTTGAAAGCAATGGTAGATAGTGGCTAAATCTAGCAGCTTGGTGGTAGCCATACCACCCGGTATGAACGATCAAAGAAGTAAACACAAATAGATGGGAGGCTCTTTTATGAGTAAAAAACTCGTTGCATATTTTTCTGTGTCCGGCACCACCGCCCAGGTGGCAAAAAAGCTGGCTGAGGCTATCGGGGCGGATACTTTCGCCATTGAGCCGGAGATTCCGTATACGCAAGCGGACCTGAACTGGATGGATAAGAACGCCCGTAGCACGGTTGAGATGAACGACCCGAACTCCCGTCCGGCGATTGCCGCCAAGCGGGATAACATGGCCGAGTATGATGTAATTTTTGTGGGTTTTCCGAATTGGTGGTATGTCGCCCCGACAATCATCAACACCTTCCTGGAAAGCTATGATCTGTCCGGTAAGGTTATAGTGCCCTTTGCCACCTCCGGCGGCAGCGGCATGGGACAGACCAACGCTCGGCTTGCTTCGAGCTGCAAGGGTGCAAAATTGCTGGAGGGCAAGGTGTTCAAGCGGAGCACAAGCCATAAAGAGTTGGCAGACTGGGCTGAGCAATTAAAGAGTCAGGACTGATTGCTAACGGAGAAATCTTTTAATGAAGAAGATATTGATTATTCAGGGCGGCGGACGCCCGAAGGGAAATACGCGGCAACTGGTGGATGCCTTTGCGCGGGGGGCTATGGAGGCTGGACATGCGGTGGAAACTATTTCTCTGAACAAAATTCAAGTGAACGGCTGCCTTGGCTGCAACGCCTGTCGTTATGGGAAGCCCTGTATTCAAAAGGACGGCTTCAATGAACTTGTTCCTAAAATTAAAGAAGCGGACTGCATTGTATTTGCCTCTCCGCTGCTGTTCTGGACGATCTCGTCCAAGCTGAAAGCATTTGTGGAGCGATTCTACTGCCTTGCGGAGGAGGCCCCAAACCCGCCGCTGGGGCGGTATGAGAAATACCCGGTGAAGGACGCGGCGCTGCTGATGACCTCGGCCGACAATTTTTTCTGGACCTTTGAGCAGGCGGTATCCTACTATCAGTTTGCCATTGTGAATTATATTGGCTTTCATGACAAGGGAATGCTGTTGGCAGGCGGTTGCGGAGATACCAACGGCAAGCCAAGGATTGACCAAACAAGCCATTTGACAGAAGCCTATGAGTTCGGAAAGTCAATTTATGCGTGAGACAAATCGGAATTTGACGAGGACATATCATTTTGAGTATTGAAATCATATAATGGGAACTGGCAATACATAAACAGGAAATCAAACGCAAGAAAGGAAAATCTGTATGAAAAGAATATTTTCATGTATGTTTATTATGACAGTAATTATTTCTTTGTGTTCTTGCTCAAAACAAGATTTAGCAGATATGACTACATCGGTGAACGACAAATACGCTGCTATTGTTTGGGAAGATAGGACATATGTTCCATATTGCGCCATTGACAAAACTCAATGCGGTCAACAGATTGGTATTATAGATAATGACAAAAACGATAAAGTATTTGAATATAAGGGTTATTCTGCCGATGAATGGATAATAAATTATTATGTCATGGATAGTGCCATGTTATATAAGGAGATAAATGTAACCGATATTCCCAGCGGCTTACAATCAGAATATGAGTGGAACGATTAAATTGGGTTGATACCTAAATCAAAGAAAGCTGGGACACGGCAGCTATCAGACAGCTAGGCAAATTCCAGTTTGCCGAGCCAAATAGTTTTATATATTAGCGCCAGCGCCACTCGGAAGGGTGGCGCTTTTTGTACCCAAATTCAAAAAAGGGGGGTGCCCCCTATCACACAAAACGAATTCAAACAGGTATTTGAGCAGTAGGTAGACCGCTGCCGGGTGCTGCTGACCCGCAAAACCAAGGAGTACACCGGCGACAATGTAGACCGCCTTTCGGCCTTTAAGGCTGCGGCGGCCTTGCAAAGCTGCACCCCGGAGCGGGCGCTGGCCGGAATATAGTAAATTGGAACAGTACCGCGTTTCTTAACATGCCAACCTGCAATGCAAGGAAAGTATTGGAAGCGGCTATCCGGTGGCACTACCGGAACAAAAGTCCGCTTGAACGATCACCCCATCAGAAAACAGGGAAAGAAACACAAAAATCCCGTTCCTGATCTTTTCGATATTTCAGCGTTTGCAGAACGCGCAGCCGTCACCGCAGGTGGCGATCTCAGGGGTTTGGGGTAATTGTCCCAAACAAGCATTTGCGGGAGGCACCAGGCGGCGTCCCCCACAAAATACGCAAACTTGTACAAGTTTGCATTGCTTGCCAACTTGAAAAGCTACGAACATTCGTATATAATGTATTTGGATAATTTTTCGCTTTCGGAGGGATTACAATGACCGGCTATATTTCCATCCGGGAAGCCTCTTATAAATGGGGCGTTTCGGAACGGCGAGTAAATCAATACTGTTCTCTCGGGCGTATTCCGGGGGCAGAACGATTTGGGCGTTCGTGGGCAATTCCCTCTGACGCAAAAAAGCCAAGTGATCCTCGTAAATCGCAAAGTAAAAAGCAAGAAAGGGGCGTGATGTGATGTATAATCCACAGCTGGAGACTTTTCTCCGAGTAGCGGATGCAGGCAGCTTCAACAAGGCCGCCGAAGAAAGCTACATCACGCCTACGGCGGTCATCAAGCAAATCAATCTGTTGGAAGAATCCCTCGGTGTAAAGCTCTTTGACCGCAGCCACCGGGGGCTGCGGCTTACAAAGGCCGGGCGCTCTATGTATCAGGATGCCAAATACATCATCCAGTATTGCCGGGACTCCGTGACCCGGGCGAAAAACGCCATGCAGGAGGACGAAAACATCATCCGCATCGGCTCTTCGCCCATGACGCCTGCGCAGCTTTTGATGAATC
>CAKTKB010000075.1 GCA_934569195.1 uncultured Oscillospiraceae bacterium | reverse complement strand
ATGAGGCTTCTCGATCAGCGTGCCGGAAATGACGGTACCGTTCTGGAGCATATCGTCCAGGTTGATCAGGTCGCAGTTGTGCATATGCTGGGCATAGTAGTCCGCATCGTGGAAATGGATGATACCGGCCTCGTGGGCCTCCACAATGTCCCGGGGCAGAAGAAGCCGCCGGGTAATATCCTTGGACACCTCGCCTGCCATATAATCCCGCTGAACGGCGTTGATGGTGGGATTCTTGTTGGCGTTTTCCTGCTTGACCTCCTCGTTGTTGCATTCGATCAGGCTGAGAATCCGGTCGTCCGTCGTGTTGGACTGACGCAGCAGGCTGCGGGTGTAGCGGTAGGTAATATACTCCTTGGCTACCTCAAAGGCGCCATGGGCCATGATGGACTTTTCCACCAGGTCCTGAATTTCTTCCACCGAGGGGCTGCGGCCCATTTCCTCGCAGGCAATTTCTACGCTGCTGGCAATCCGCTGAATTTGCAGCGGCGTCATGCGCACCGACTCGTCTACTGCGCGATTGGCCTTGGTTACGGCCATCTCAATCTTCCGTATATCAAAAATTTCTTCTGCGCCGTTGCGCTTAATGATTTTCATAGGCTCCTCCTTATTTGCGGCTGCGAGGCAATTTGCTTGTTCGTGCAGGCTCTATTATACTACATCTTGTGTTAATTTCAAGAGGTAATCACAAAATAAAGGAAAAATCGTTTTTTCAGAACTTTTTGCCGAGAGATGCCCGCGCCGTGCCGGGGGAAAAATTTTTTGAAAAAAATCCGGCCTTTGGAAAGAAACCTTTGAAAACCTCCGGGCAATGGCCTATAATAAAGGGGAAAGAAGGGGGAGCGCATGCGCCGCATGCAGATCGTCTGCTTTCCAAAAATGAAAGGAGTTTCCACTATGAAAGAATCTTTCGGTATCACCCCTGAGGGCAAGCAGGCGTTTCTGTATACGCTCCGCTGCGGACAGATGTCTGCGTGCATATCCGACTACGGCGCGACGCTGGTGCGGCTGCTGGTTCCCGATGCCCGGGGAGACAGGGCGGATGTGGTCCTGGGATACGACGACGTTTCCGGTTATGCCGGCGGGCAGGCGTTCCTGGGAGCTACGGTGGGCAGATGCGCCAACCGGATCGGGAAAGCGTCCTTCGTCCTGGGACGCCGGACTTATTCTATGACAGCCAATGAGGGAAAAAACAACCTGCACAGCGGCCCGGACTATTACCACAACCGGCTCTGGCAGGTGGCGCAGGTCTCGGAAAACGCAATCACCCTGCGGCTGGACAGCCCGGACGGGGACCAGGGATTTCCCGGAAACGCCCATATCCAGGTGTGTTATACCCTGGAGCCGTCCTCGGTTTTGCGCATCCGCTATGAGGCGGTGTGCGATAAGGATACGGTGTTTAATCTGACGAACCACAGCTATTTTAATCTGGCAGGGCACGATCACCCGGAACGGGCTATGGAGCAGATTCTGATTTTGCCTGCCCGCAGCTTCACCCCGGCGGACGGAGAGAGCATCCCTACGGGCGAGGTGCGCCCGGTGGAAGGGACGCCTATGGATTTTCGCACGCCGAAGGCAATCGGCCGGGATCTGACAGCCGACTATGAACCGCTGAAGCTGCAGGGCGGATACGACCACAACTTTGAGGTGTTCAGCGATCCCTGTGCCGTTCTGACGGATCCGGTGTCCGGTCGGAGCCTTGCAATCTCCACGGATTGCCCGGGCCTGCAATTCTATGCCGGAAATAACCTGGCGGAGAGGGGTAAGAACGGCGTGTTTTACGGAAAAAACAGCGGCGTGGCCCTGGAGACGCAGTTCTATCCGGATGCGCTGCACCATCCCCAATGGAAGCAGCCCATTACACCGGCCGGCGTGCGTTATTGCAGCGAGACGCGCTACCGCTTCCGCTGATCTGCGCCCCTCACATTTCCTGCCGGATTCCCTGCACACCCCCGCCCTCCCGGCATAAACTGTCCTATAAGCGATTTGCTTATTCCCCACATTTTATCGGGAGGTATTACCATGTCGGAACGTTGTCAGGGCGCCCTGCGCTGCCGTCCGGAGGACCTGCAGCAGGCGCTGTCCATCCATACCCGCAAAATTACGGATAGCTGCCGGGATAAGGACTGTATCGAGGATTTGCGGGTATTTCTCACCAGAGGCTCCCAGAGCCTTTTGGACACGGCAGCGGGGGCGCGGGTTCGCTCGGCTGAGCTGCTGTATACCTATATCGATGTGGAGCCGGTGGCCTTTGATCGGAATCACTACTGCATCGACGTGACCTTTTACTATCGGATTCTGGCGGATGCCGTCATTGGGCAGGCAAGACCGGCGACGCTGTATGGCCTGGCGATTTTCTCCAAGCGGGCCGTACTGTGCGGGGAGGACAGCCGCGCCCGTATTTTCCGCAGCGACACGCGGATCGGAGAGCCGGACGGCCTGACCCGGATTGCTTCCAACTGCCCCACGGCGGTGGTAGAGGTCCTGGATCCCATGGTTCTCAGCTCCAAGGTGCGGGACGTATGCGAGTGCAGCTGCCAGGAGTCCGCTGCGGTCCAGATCCCCGGAGGTATCCAGGCAATGTTCGATGAGGACCTGGTCATCTCCGGCGACCGGAGGAGACTCTTTGTTACCTTAGGGCAGTTCTCCATCATCCGCCTGGAGCGGGATGCCCAGCTCGTGGTTCCGGTCCTGGATTATGCGATCCCGACCAAGGAATGCTGCGATTCGCCTCTGTGCTGCGCGGAGGATCCCTGCGAGATGTTTGCAAAAATCCCCTTCCCCGCCGGACAGTTTACGCCCAGAAACTGCGACAAGGATTGCGCAAGAACCGGAACGGAGGATGCAGACAGACCCGGCTACCGGACCACGTAGTCTGACGCGGACAAAGAAAAATAGGCAGAAAAATACCGGGAGGCATCCACATACGGAGCCTCCCGGTATTCTTTTCAGGCGTTCGGCCGGTCGTATTTTCCCCGGCGCCGCGCGGGGCGGTAGACTGTCAGCGCCAGCAGCAGGAATACTGCGGCACAGGCCAGGCTGATCTTCCAGCCCAGAGAGAAGGCGGCGTTGCGGTAGGTGAGGGTGACCGTATGCGTACCCTGGCTGAGGGATATGCCGATCATGGCTCCGCCTACCAGCGTGATTTTGGAGGGCTGCCCGTCTACCTCTACAAACCAGTTGCCGTCGTTGGGAACGGAGGTGTAGAGCAGACCGTCCCGGTCGCAGTCGACCGTGCCTGCAATGTAGGTGTTGGACATTTGAGAGATGGTCAGAGGGCAGCGCTGAAGAATTGCCAGACCACGGCGGAAGACGGCGTCGTCCATAATGCCAGCCTGGATGCTCATGTGCCCGTCCTCGCCGCTCTTGCAGTTCACCCGTACCTCCACCGTGTCGCCGGATTTTACGTCGCCTACGGCGATCATCTGCGGCAAAGAGATGGATTCCGTGTAGAGCTGAGAGCCGTTTTTGCTGACGGTGTAGCTGTTGCGGGCGCTGAGGTCCAGATCGATACACAGGAAACCGTCCCGGCGGATGGTAAAGGTGTAGAGAATGGAGGAGCCTGCCTGGCTCTCGCTGTAGGAGCAGTATCCCCTGGCCGTGCTGCCGGTCAGGGTGGTATCCTGCGCCGTGACGGCAATATCCGCGTCGGTCAGCTTGGTCCACACGTCGTCGGTGATACCGGTCGCCATGCTGAAAATACGGTTTTGCAGTGTAAAGGCGTTGGCTGCGGACTCAAAATCCACGGTTGCGAGGGAAAAGTCCGTCAGGAATCCCAGGGGGAGCCAGGCGTTGTTCTCCAGCAGCGTCACGCTGCCGGACTGGTCGACCACGTCAAAGTAGGCATTATCCTTTACGACAGGCTCTCGCTCAATCATGTATTTCAGATTCAGGAAAAGGTTGGCGACCGGGGAGCCGTCCTCAAAGCAATAGCGGTTATAGGTATTCTTTGCGGAATACCCCAGGTCCTGCATGAATTTCGTTACCCGGACGTTGGCAGAGCTGGTGAAGGTGGAAATCCCGTTGTAGCCGATGAGCGCACCGTCGTTGAGGGTCTGGGTGTGCGTGACCTCCGCGCGGTAAAACTGCCCATCTTGCTCTCTTTGCGCCATGCTGCGGGCAATTGCCAGGGTGTCCGCAGTGCCGCGGGGGTAATCGGTGGTGTTGGTGCCGGGGAAGCGAATGCCAAAGTTGATCATATTGGCGGCGATTTCTACGCCCATAACCATCAGCAGCATCCAGGCAGAGAAAGCGCGGCACTGTTTACGCCGGGCGCGCTCATGGGATATGGCCTCGCGGCCCTGTTCCTTGCGGACGCGGCGTTTGCTCTGGGCAAGGATGAGCGCGGCCAGGTACAGCGCCAGAAAGCCCAGGTTAAAGGCGAGAAAGGTTCCGTCACCGCGGCTGTTGGAGCAGGCGATGATGCCGGCGTAGAGGATTGCGGCGATGGCCAGCTGCCAGGGGTGCAGCCGATGGCGGTGCAGCCAGGCTTCGTACGCCATGTACAGCACCACAAAGCTGTATAGAAAGCTGAAGCGGTAGGGGATCATGTTTGTGAAGTGGAAGCCGTGCCAAATGTAGTCCAGCTGCCGTATGATGAAGCTCAGGCTGAAGAACAGCAGCAGGCCGACGCTGCACAGCTTGTCCCGCAGCCGGATGTCCCGGCAGGTGAGGTAGAGCAGGGCCAGCACGACGGAGCCTACGCCGCAGTAGAGGTTGGGAAGGCCCTCCTTGAAGGTGGGCGTCAGGCCGCCGCCCATATTTCCGGCCACCTGACGCATGGCATCGAGCAGGCCGCGCCAGGTATTTTCGCTGGCGATGTTCAGCCGGAAGCCCTGGGGAAAGTTGTTGACGCTCGACTGGGTGTTTTGCAGCGCAGCCAAGGCCGGCAGCTCCAGAATTGCGGTCATACCGATGGCCAGGAGGGAGAACAGGGCGATACGTCCCAGATCGGAGAAAAAGCGCTTGGCGCCGGTGCAGCGGCAGATCTGGTAGCAGATGAAGATCAGCAGCACGAAAATGCAGGCGAAAAATCCGATATAATAGTTGGCGTACACCGAAAGGAAAAGGGTCAGCGTATAGAGCCAGACCTTTTTGTCCCGCAGGAGCCGGACGGTCCCCAAAGCGACCAGCGGCAGAATGGCAAAGGTGTCCAGCCACATGATGTTCCACTGATAGCCCAAGGCCCAGGCGCACAGTCCATAGCAGGCACCGAACAGGCTGATGGACAGATCATTTTGCCCACGAAGCTTTTTGAGCATGTAGGCAAAGGAAAAACCGGCAATTCCCAGCTTTACGGGCATCATCAGGGAGAAATAGGGCAGCAGCCAGTTCTCCGGGACCAGAACGCTCAATAGATTCAGGGGCGAGGCCAGATAGTAGGAGATCAGCCCCAGATAGTCCATGCCCATACCGACGTTCCAGCTGTAGAGTAGGGAATCCCCGCTGCGCAGCGCCCGGTGAAATGCCTTGAAGAAGGGAAAGTACTGGTGGTACATATCCGAATACAGCATGGAGTAGCTGCCGAAGGGGGAAAAGCCCCGGATCAGCATCAGCACAAGCATACTCACCGTAGGGATGAGAAAGGCCAGCGCGGTATAAGATAGCTTCTTTTTTTGGGTGATTGGAGAGTGATTCATAGGAAGCCCCGTCTTTCTGAAAAACTGCGCGGGCAGGACCGCGCGTAACTTTACGGATGATTTTACCATGATTTTCCCGGCCGGTAAAGGGGAAAGAAGAGAGAATTAAAGAATGTTAAGAATTTTACGAAAAAACCGCCGCTCTGCGGAAAGCAGAGCGGCGGCGGGGAAAATCAATCCGGCAGATCGTCCAGATCGTCGGGGTCTGCATCGCTGTTGTCAAACCCGCTGGCCATCACCTCTCCCACGCGGACACGGCGGCGGGCCTTGTTTTCTTCCACGCTGCGATGGATCAGCTCCTTGACCTGCAAGGGGTTGCGGATGTTTTTCAGGATCAGCTCCGGCGTGGTCTTGTCAGAGGACATGACAATCACACTGCCTACGCCGAAAATGCGCTGACCGAGACTGCGGTGGCAGGAGATATCCCGCACACGGTAGAGCAGGACCTCTTCGTCCCGGACACTGAGAAAGCCGACGCTCAGGAAGAGCCGGTCATCGGACAACGCATAGCGGGTGAAGCTCAGGGGCATCCCCAGAAAGTGCTTCCGGTCGTGCCAGATATACGGACTGCCTTTAAAAGCCATAGCGGAATCCTCCTTATGTGGATATATCTCATTTTATCCCGGGCTATGGGCGTTGTCAAGTCCTCCTGCCGGTTTTAGAGAATCAGACAGATCAGGCCGGTGGCTCCCTCGTTCACAATGCGGCAGAGGCTGCCCCGGAATTTTTCCCGCACATCTGCGGGCGTTTGCAGAAGCTTGGCGGTGAGACCGTCCTGAATCAGATCGTATACGGACTTGCCGAAAATATTGCTTTGCCAGAGCTTTTCCGGCTCCTCGCCTGACAGGTATTCAATCAGGTCCTTGGACTGCTTTTCATCGCCTACCATGGGGCTGATCTGGGTATCGATATCCACCCGAATCATGTGAATGGAGGGGGCGCCTGCCTTCAGCTTGACGCCGAATGCGCCTCCCTTGCGCACGACCTCCGGCTGCTCCAGGCGGATTTCATCCGGGGCGGGCATGACGATGCCGTAGCCGGTGGCCCGGGCGTTGCTCAGGGCATCGGATATTTGATCATATTGCTGCTTAATCTGGGAAAGCTCCGTCAGCAGCTTCAGGAGCTGGGCGTCCGTTTCGATGGGGATACCCGCCCGGCTGCTCAGAATGTCATAAAAGAGCTTCTCCGGGAAGCCCAGGCGGATGGAAACGGTTCCCGCGCCCAGATCGGTGCTGC
>CAKTKB010000074.1 GCA_934569195.1 uncultured Oscillospiraceae bacterium | reverse complement strand
TAATCCTCTTCCTGATTATTGTCTGCGGCTGGGGCGGCTACGGCAATGGCTTTGGCAACCGTGGCGGGAATGGCGCTGTTGACGGCTATGTGCTGACGTCTGACTTCGCAAATATCGAGCGCAAACTCGATGGTGTGAACAATGGCATTTGTGACGGCTTCTATGCAATGAACACCGGCATGCTGAACGGTTTCGCAGGTGTAACGCAGGCTATCACAAGCGGTTTCTCGGCGGCGGAATTGGCGCGCTGCAACCAGCAGTCGGCGCTTATGCAGACGCTGTTCCAGATGCAGATGCAGGCACAGAACTGCTGCTGCGAGAATCGCGAAGCGATTCAGGGCGTGCGTTATGACATGGCGGCGCAGGCTTGCGACACGCGCAACACCGTGCAGAACACTACCCGCGACATCATCGACGCAATGAACTGCGGCTTCCGCAGCATCGATCAGCGTCTGACCGCGCAGGAACTGGCCGCAAAGGACACCAAGATTGCCGAACAGAACCAGCAACTGTTTGCTGCTCAGTTGGCAGCGTCGCAGGCAGCGCAGAACAGTTATCTTGTGTCCACGCTTCGGCCGAGTCCGAACCCGGCCTATGTAGTTGCAAATCCGTATTGCTGCAACAGCAGCTATAGCTACGGCTGCAGCAACTGCGCGTAACCAATCCACATTGTAGAGCTTTTTCGTGGACTCACGAAAATGATCGGCCCCATTGCCGATACTCGAAAGCAACGCGGCGGGGCAATCGCTCCGCCGCTATATTTTATGAAAGGAATGATTTTATGGCTGAATTTACATCATCCGGGATTCAAACTGTCGCTTCTGGGCAGAACGTGTCGCTGATTTCCACGGCGGCTTGCGGGAAGCCGTGTATCGTCCACCGAGAGGGGAGCGGGCTTATTACGCTGCGCGGGCTTACACAGCAGTGCAAGGCAAAGTTCCGCGTATCCTTTGGCGCAAACATCGCCATTCCTACAGGCGGAACGGTCGGGGCCATCACTGCAGCGCTTGCCATTAACGGCGAACCTCTGAACAGTGCCACAGCGACCGTAACCCCTGCGGATGTTGAAAACTATTTCAACATCTACGTTTCTGCGTTCGTAGAAGTTCCGCGCGGCTGCTGCCTGACTGTCGCGGCAAAGAACACAAGCATGCAGGCGATCAGCCTTGCAAATAGCAATATGATCGTCGAGCGCGTATCGTGAAGGGAGGAAAGAATATGTACGATTTGAGAAACCTTCGGGAAATGCTCTGCAAGGAGCTGGACGAAATTGCCGAGAAGCGCGAAATGTCCGCTGGCGATCTGGATGCCATCCAGAAACTCACCAGCTCCATCAAGAACACCTACAAGATCGAAATATTTGAGGACGGCGGGTACTCTCGTGATGACGAATATTCCCGTGGTGGAAACTGGGCGGCGGATCTGCGCGGCACCTATGGACGTGGCAGCTCTTACCGCGGGCGTCGCCGTGATTCTATGGGCCGGTATAGCCGCACCGATGCGCGTGAGCATATGCGGGAACAGCTGGACGATATGATGCGCGACACGGACGACGATAAAACTCGTGAAGCGATCCGCCGCTGCATGGAGCAGATCGACCGGGCATAAGGAGGGATAGAAATGCTGGATAAAGCCGAAATCCGCAAGGAGATAGCACGGCTGGAATATGAGGAATCCAGCTATTCCAATTACGCCAAACTGGCGGACCTTTATACTATCCAAAAACAAATGCACGACGATACGCGGGGAGATACCACCTGTTATGCGCGTGCATATTCTGCCGCGCCAGCCCCTGCGTCCATTGTCACATCCGAGATGATAGGAGACTACGGTGACAGCGATTTCCTGCGTGCCGTCGCCGGGAAAGCCCCAGCGCGTGTGTGGTCGGTTGTGGATGAGTTAATGGACACACTGGCGATGGTCAATGCAAAAGTGTACGATTCTGTTATGCGAAAAATTCAATCCATATAAACAAAGAGAATTCAGGGGGGGGAACCCCTTACAGACTCTTTGGATTTGTAGCCTACAGAGTAGCCTACGCAATATAACTTTACAGCATTATACGGCACTTTATAGAACTTTTTGATTTTTGAAAAAAGTTCGTAAAATGCAATAAAAAGCGCAAAAAGTACCGCAAACAGCATTGATTTAAGCTGTTTGCGGTACTTTGGCGCGGAAGGAGAGATTTGAACTCTCGCGCGCTTTTTAGACGCCTACTCCCTTAGCAGGGGTGTAAAACCCATTGAAAACACTAGGAAAAATAGCTCTTGTAGCCTACGAAGCAGCCTACAAAAGATTACTTTTCTGGCCTCGTTGGAAGCTGATTGACGGCCTCTACCATGCCCTGCATATTGGGATGGACGTACTTTTGCGTCGTCGTAATTTTCGTGTGGCGCATAATTTCCTTGATCGTAAATGGGTCGATGTTTTTCATGGCAAGTGCAGTTGCTGTAGTGTGTCTGCATGAGTAAGGCGGTAGTTTTTGCACGCCAGCAAGTTCGAGGCAAGCGTAGTAACGTTTGTAAAAGTTATCTTTATTCACACAGCATACATTCCCGACACGCGATTTGCTTTCCGCGCATAGTTCACGCAGAACATCGACCATGAAGTCCGGGAACACCATAGGCGTTTCTTTTCGCTTTTTCGTTTTAAGACCACCGCGAACAATTTCGTGCCGGTTGAAGTCGATCATGTCTTTTTTAAGTTTTAGTAGTTCGCCAGGCATCATGCCAGTGTATATCATTGTAAGAATAAAGCCGATAAAGTGCTCGGACGGATAAGCACCCCACAGTTTCACAATTTCCGATTCCGTAAATGGTTCTGGCGGCGTTTCTTCTAGCGTAGGAAGTTTGATATACTTGGCCAGATTCACGGTCGTCTGCTTTTCTGCGATGGCCAAATTGTAGCAATGCGAGATAACGGTTTGCATGTCTTTGCGTGTATAGTATGTGCTCGCGTTGCTATCAACCACATCCTGTATCTGCATAATTGTCAGCGTGTCAATTTCGTAGTCAGCTATATCGGCCAGGCGCTCAAATGCCTTATCTGCCGCGCCTTGACGGTTGGCGGAAAGCGAAAGGTAGTCACCGCGCAGGTATGTGTTGTAATATTCCCGCAGTGTCGGGGTACGCTTTTCTTCTTTTGGCGGGTTAGCTGCATATTGCAAGGCTGCCCTCTTGGACGAAAAGCCGCCCTTTGTTTTCCTCCGCTGGTGGAACTTACCGTCCGCGTCAATGTAAGACCGTTCCGTCCATCGTGCTGTCCACGTTTTACCACGCTGGTAGGCGCTGCCTTGCCGATTGCCACGAGTACGGCAGGGTTGCTCGGTTGATGCTTGCTTTTTGCCGCACCAGCAACAGTAGGGCGCGCCGTCGGGGATTTCTTTTTTACACTTGATGCACTCCATGTTTCCCTCCACGTTCTTTTCGGATTGCATAGAAAGTAATTGCCGAGACCAGCGCTGAGCCTACGATCAGGGCAATGCAAACCCATGCGGCAACGGACAAATCTCCGTCGCGAATAAAACCTGCGTTCCGAATCTGCGCATCCATCACAAGGCAAGCAATCAGAGAAAAGGAGAGCAGCATACAAAATAGGGCGAGGACGTAACACATTGTATGTGTAGACCTTATCTGTGCGCTCTGCGCGGCTGTTGTTGCCTCCAGCTTGGCGTTTTCAATTTCGACATGATGAATCTGCTCGGTCAGTTCTTCCGGGCTTTCTGCGGGCTGGACAAGCCCGAACAGCTCATCCAGTGACAGCCCGAGAACGCGGCACAGCGCAGCAGAATTGTACAGTTTCGGGTCTTGCTGTGTTCCTGCACAGAGCTTCGTCACAGCCGATCTGGAAACGCCGGATTCCTCGACAAGTCTGTCGATGGTGTAATGCTGATCTTCCTTCGCCCGCTTTACGTTCCACTGATACGCAGAAATATATGGGGCGAGTTCCTGAATTGCGGACATGATATACCTCCATTTTCACATATATTTCGCTGATTCTTCTGCTACTGGTATGGATTTACCAATTTGAGGGTGGACATTTCTACCCGTTTTGCTATGCTGGTTACAGGTGCGTGAGAAAGCCCCACCGCCGGTGGAGCGACGGTGGGGCAATCTTAAACATTCCATTATACAAAATAGTCTGTCCTATAATTGCCGCTTACGAGGATTACCGGACGAAGAAAATACAAGGTGTTCTTTGTGGAAAATTCCAAATTGAAATTCTTGAACGGACGTTCTAAAATATGGAGGTACACCAAATGCAGAGCATCAATATTCGCTTTGAAAACGGGAAAGTAAACATCATCGTAGACGGAGCGCTTTTCAAGGACGTTCACAGTCTTAGCCTCGACTACATCAAGGGCGCACCCATGCTCTTTGCCTGTGTGTCGGATGTAGGCGAGACACGGGAGAAGTGGAACCAATGCCCGCTGCCGAACTGACATTCTATTACAATCTTACTACTCTTGGAAAATTGGCTCAAGGCTAAAACTGCACAAAAAGAAACGATAAAATTTGGATGTTAAGAAAAGGAGGACGCAAAGTGGTTTGTATTCAGGATGATATGCATTGCGGTGGTGGTGTTAGAGTTGCGCCCATACCGGCTAATAATGGAGCGGGATGGCGCAAAAGCGCACTAAAAGAGCTGATTGAGATTCTGCGAGCTTCAAGTGACAGAGAGATTTCGGAAGCAATATCCCTGTTTGAAACTGCAAAAATGAACGTATTGGAGTAAATAGGAACTTGACATTTTCCGTGGTTGTGCTATATTATAAGTGAACCACTGAAAGCACGAATGTGTCGTAGGTGGTGTTTTTTTATTTTGGATAGATCACGAACCCATACGGATGCCCTGAATGACTTGCGTTCATATTTATTCGACCAGCTTTTTTCAAGGTTATCAACATACTTCCCACAAATGAGCCGTCAATGACATCGGAGACTCGGTTTGGAAGCGGCTTCCCCTGAGAATTAACCATAAAATGCAGGTGGGCAAAATATGAAATAAAATCTGCGGATTGGATGAAATAGGACTCCTTTGAATCCTTTTCCAGAATATCTTCGACCATATTCTGAATGGGTCGATTTCTGTAGTCCTGACCGTACATCGAAGGTATTGGATTGAAGGCGCGAATTTTTCTTGCAGTGTGGCTCATAATACCGACACGACCCTTATCGGACAGGATCACATACTGCCAGTTACCGGCGCTTGCATTTTCGATTCTCTGAACGCTATACGTCAAAGCATTTTCCAATACGGAATAGTTACTGCTGCGAACCTTTGTCTTGTCAATAATGACGTTTATGCACTGCATATCGAGAGCGGCAAGGCAAAGCGTATACTTCTTTATGATCTGCTGCTTTTGCTCAACAGACCACCCATATTGCCTATATGGGTTCTTGTTGGTGAGAAAATGTTTCGTATGAAATTCTTCGGCTACGTGAATTCCAAAAGAATTGCGCAAGTCTCGGCGCATGGATTGCAGGGCGTTAAAATTGTCCTGCCAGCTTGATACCGGCATATACATAGCTGGAAGGACAAAGTGATCAGATGAATACTTTACAAGACCATCGTCTCCTGTTTCATCAAAATATGCAAGATATGTTTCCACTGTATCCTCCAAACGGACTTATTCAGAACGTTTACTATTTTCACGAACTGTTTTCAAAATATCAAGGAACAGTTTCAAATCAGCGTCGCTCATTGACTTAACTAAATCAATCGTTGTTTTTTGCATATCTGTTAGCGCTTCGCCATCGGCGGGGCGCTCTTTTTTTATGCCCGCAGACGATTCCTCGTCCGGCAGCAAGTCTGCCACGGATACACCGAGATATTCTGCAATAGCCGGGAGCTTGCTCTTTCTCGGCTTTGTTCGCCTAGTGTTCCACTGACTATAAACGCCACTAGATACACCGAGAAATTCGCACAAGTCAGCGCCGGTCTTTTTGTTCTTGGTCAAGTAATAATTGATTTTGTCTATTGTATCCATATTAGTCAATAAATAATTGTTCAAAATGCAATACTATGATAACTAAGTTTTTGTTGACATTCTTAGTAAACTTAGTTATAATAGTTTTTGTTAGGGCGGAACTTACAAGTGAGGTGATGGAGTGAAGAAAGACAAGTATATATGGGGATTTCAGATTGTTGGTTCAGACTGCGGATATGACCAGTTCGGAACGTTCCATTGCGCGTGCGGGCATTGCCTTCCGTTACGAGTTGATGTAAGTAAGGGCGGCAAATATCGCGGCAGCGACTGCGGCGACGGCAGATACGACGGTGAAAAACATGTTGATAAGAAACCGCCTTTTCTCCGTGCGTGCTTTCGAGCCTTCGGTTTCGACAAGCACATTTAGCCCGTTTTCTTCTATGAACTTGTAACGCTTATTCCGATTGAAGAACAACCTGATTCTTTCTCTGAACGACTTACACATGATTTATGCCTCTGCTTATGAGGCGTGAAAAGATCACCGCCCCGGACAACTTATCGGATTGTTAAATAATGATAGGTGGTACTTTCATGATAACACAATTCACTAAGTTGTCAAGAAAAACTTAGTATTCTCAGACAGGAGGTATGCAAAGGCATGAGTTTTAAGGAAGCGAGGCTTGCCGCTGGATTGACCGTTCAACAGGTAGTCAAGGCGCTAAAAGTTTCAGACGCATCCGTTTATCTGTGGGAAACCGGGCAGATGTATCCGAAAACCTCAAGGTTGCGTGATGTCGCAAAACTGTACGGGTGTACGGTGGATGAGCTTCTGGGCGATGAAGCCAGTAAAACACGTGAGAAAAAGGAGTGAGAAAGGATGAAGCCGACAAACGCAGGATACATCATGCTAAGCTTTGCTGTACTGCTGAACTCAATAACGTTAGCCATTTTAGTATGGTCTCGATTCCTTGGATAATCACAGGAAGCGCGGCGATAAACGCAAACAGCAAACTGAGCAAGGAAATCCAGTTGTCTGCGAACCACTTCCGCCGGGCTTTACGCTTGGAGAGCTTTTCATGCTCTTGATGCCGGGCGA
>CAKTKB010000073.1 GCA_934569195.1 uncultured Oscillospiraceae bacterium | reverse complement strand
GGGGCGATGCCTGCATGAGGGGGCGCACCGTAGCAGAAAGCATTGTACATGGCGGGGAATTTGGCCTTCACATCCTCCTCGCCCAGGCCCACCAGCTCAAAGGCCTTGACCATGATCTCGGGATCGTGGTTCCGGACGGCGCCGGAGGAAAGCTCCACGCCGTTGCACACCAGGTCGTACTGGTCGGCGGTGATGCTCAGGGGATCGATCTCGCCCCGCTCGGCCTTCAACAGGACCTCCAGCCCGCCGGAGGGCATGGAGAAGGGGTTGTGGCAGAATTCCAGAGAGCCGGACTCCTCGCCCACCTCGTACATGGGGAAGTCTACGATCCAGCAGAAGGCATACTGCTCCCGGTCCATGTGGCCGGGTACGGCAGCACCCAGGGTCTTGATCAGAGCGCCTGCGGTTTTCTGAGCCTGCCCCAGCTTTCCGGCGGACAGGGCGACAAAGTCGTTGGGCTTCAGATTCAGACCGGCGACAACGGCATCCTTCGTGGGGGCAAGGAACTTGGAAATGCCGCCTACCAGCTCGCCGTTCTCGTCCAGGCGGAACCAATAGGGCTTACTGCCGGAGATGACCTCCACCTCGGAGAGTGTCTTGTCAATAAATTTGCGGGTTTCGTGGAAATCGTGAAGGATCACGGCCTTTACCCGGTTGCCTTCAAAGGGGGCAAAGCCGCATCCGCCCAGCAGCTCGGTCACATCCTGCGCGGTCAGGTCGATGCGCAGATCGGGCTTGTCGGAGCCGTACTTTTCCATGGCCTCGGCGTAGGGAATCCGGGTGAAGGGCGCACCGCTGGCCCGGTCATAAGCGCCGTATTTGGCAAAAATGGGAGGCAGAACGTCCTCCAGGACGGAGAAAACGTCCTCCTGGGTGGCGAAGGCCATCTCCATATCCAGCTGATAGAACTCGCCGGGGGAGCGGTCGGCCCGGGCGTCCTCATCCCGGAAGCAGGGGGCAATCTGGAAATAGCGGTCAAAGCCGGAGGTCATCAGCAGCTGCTTGAACTGCTGGGGAGCCTGGGGCAGGGCATAGAATTTTCCGGGGTGATTCCGGGCAGGAACCAGATAGTCCCGGGCGCCCTCGGGGGAGGAGGCGGTCAGGATGGGCGTGGTGATTTCCAGGAAGCCGTGCTCCGTCATGGACTGCCGCAGGGCGGCCACCACGTTGCAGCGCAGGATAATGTTCTTCTTAACGGCAGGATTGCGCAGATCCAGGTAGCGGTACTTCAGACGAGTGTTTTCGTCGGCCTCCCGGCTCTTGTTGATTTCAAAGGGAAGCTGGTTGTAGCGGCACTTGCCCAGCACCGTGATGCGCTGGGGAACGACCTCGATATCGCCGGTGGGCAGCTTGGGATTTTTGCTCTCCCGCTCCCGGACGACACCCTGGACCTGGATGGTGGACTCCTTGTTGATGCCCTTGATTATGTGCATCATCTCTTCGGTCTCCACGACCACCTGGGTGGTGCCGTAGTAATCCCGCAGGACCAGAAAGGCAAAATTGGAGCCGACCTCCCGGACGTTTTCCAACCAACCGGCTATGGTAACTTCCTTGCCTGCGTCGGAGAGCCGCAGCTCGCCGCAGGTATGGGTTCTGGATTGGGTCATGATGACATATCCCTCTCTTATATCTGTAATTTAACTCCGTTATTTTCTCACAAATCCCCGGGAAAGTCAATAACGGTCAAGGAAAAAGGCTGCCGGGGAAAGCCGGCAGCCTCAGACGCATTGGATACAGGGTTATTCGGAACGCAGGGCCACGACCGGGTCCTTGTTTGCGGCGCTGTGCGCGGGAATCAGGCCGGCGAGGAAGGTCAGGCCCATGGAGATGGCCACCAGAATCACGGCTGCGGCGGGACTGAGGAAAGCCTTCGCGTCGATCCCGGCAATGTTTGCGATCAGCGCATTGCAGGGGAGGATGAGCAGCTCCGTCAGTCCGATGCCCACAAGCCCGGCGGCGAAGCCCTCCAGGAGCGTCTCGGCATTGAAAACCCGGCTGATGTCCCTCTTGGAGGCGCCCACTGCCCGGAGAATGCCGATCTCCTTCGTCCGCTCCAGCACGGATATATTGGTGATGATCCCGATCATGATGGAGGAAACCACCAGGGAAATGGCAACAAAGGCGATCAATATATAGCTGATGGCATTGATAATGGTGGTAATGGAGGACATCATCAGACCGACGTAGTCCGTGTAGGTGATCTGATCGGCCTCACTGCGGTCCCGGTTGTAGGCGGCGATTACATCGGCAATGGCATCCTTTGCGGCAAAATCCACCGGGTAAAGGGCGATTGCACTGGGGTTATCCCGGTCGGCCACGCCAAGCCGGCTCAGGTTTTTCTCGTAGGTCGAGTCGGAGTAGCCGTCAGGGAGCTGGGAGGAAAGGGTGCGGCTGATGGCTGCATCCTCCATACCGGCCTGGCGCATCTGGTCGATGGAGGTAAGCAGCGGCTCCTGCTGCTCCTGGGGAAGCTGAGCAATCCGGGCCTCCAGCTCCTCCATTGTGAGGACGACCGCTTCCGCGTCCGGATCCCGGAAGGGAAGGCCCGTAAAAATGTCTGTGTCCGGGTTGGCCCGCTGGGCCTGGACGGCGGCGGACTGGTCCACCTGGTCCATCAGATAGGTCATCAGATCCCCGCGGTAGCCAATGACGCCGTAGGCGCTTCCTGCGGTGGAGTTCTCCTGGGGACGGACAATGCCGGTGATGGTCAGCTCCGGGGCATCGGCGAGCTGGGCGGCCAGGTAGGCGCTGTCCTGGGACTTGTCTGCCCAAAGGCCGTCCTCCTGCTGGTACAGGGAGGAGGAGGGGAGAAGCCGGAAGGTCATGCCGATAAAGTCCGTGTATGCATATTCCCGCACGGAGGTGTCCAGCTCCGGGTCGCCGCCGTCTATTTTCTCCTGCATGGCCTGCTGAAGCTCGGAAATGTCCAGAACGCCCAGGGCGTACAGCGTGTAGTCCGTGATTTGGTTGTCCGCGTCCAGAATCAGCACGACTTCATTCCACTGCCGGGGGAGATGGCCGCTGAGCACGGTGTACTGGGTTTGCAGCAGCTCGGTATTGTCCGTGAGCTGCTGCCATACGTCGGAGGAGCCGAAGGACATAGGGGATTCCGTTACGGCATCCATGCCCATAGCGGAGAAAACCGTGCTGGGATTGACCTGCAGAATGCCGCCGGCGGTATCGGTCCGGTAGACGTTCAGAGGTGTGTCGTACAGATAGCGGATTTCGCTGGTAAGGGCTTCCAGACCGCTCTCGCCGGAGAGAATATACTCCCGGAAGGCGGAGAGATTGTTGCTTGCGGCGCTGGAGAACATCATGTCCATCATGCCGGACATGACATTGGAGGAGTATATGACCCCCTCCGCATGCTCCGGCTGTTCCCGACCGGACTGCATGGCGGAGATCATTCCGGACATATCCACGCTTTGGGCCTGCAGCGTCAGAGGATAGTTGGCCAGGGTGTCCTGCTCCACGTCGGCGATATAGCGGTTAATGCCGGTGGAAAGACTCAGAATCAGCGCAATGCCTACAATGCCGATGGAACCGGCGAAGGCAGTCAGGATGGTTCGGCCTTTTTTCGTCATCAGATTGCTTAAAGAAAGGGAAAGGGCCGTCGTGCGTCTCATGGAGGCGCGCTTTTTCTCCGCTTCGGGAATCAGAGAAGCGGACTGCCCGTCGTAGGGATCGGTGTCCGACAGAATCTGCCCATCCTTCAGCCGGACAATCCGGGTGGCATAGGCCTGGGCCAGCTCCGGGTTGTGGGTGACCATGATTACCAGCCGGTCCTTTGCCACCTGCTTCAGAATTTCCATCACCTGCACGGAGGTTTCCGAGTCCAGCGCGCCGGTAGGCTCATCGGCCAGAAGAATCTCCGGATCATTGACCAACGCGCGGGCAATCGCCACACGCTGCATCTGTCCGCCGGACATCTGGTTGGGCTTCTTGTGCATCTGATCCGCCAGGCCGACCTGCGTCAGGGCGGCAATGGCCCGCCGCCGCCGCTCCGCCCGACGGACGCCGGACAGGGTAAGAGCAAGCTCCACGTTTGCCAGAACGGTCTGGTGGGGAATCAGATTGTAGCTCTGAAAGACGAATCCCACGCTGTGGTTGCGGTAGGTGTCCCAGTCCCGGCTCTTGAAGCGGGAGGTGGATTTCCCGCGGATGCACATATCGCCGGAGGTGTAGCGGTCAAGGCCGCCAATGATGTTCAATAGCGTGGTTTTTCCGCAGCCGGACTGGCCCAGAATGGCCACAAACTCCGATGGACGAAAGGCAATGGTGATATTGCGCAGCGCGTGTACGGTGGTTGGACCGGAGCGATATTCCTTTACGATGTTGGTTAGCTTCAGCATATACCTACCCCTTCAAAAAATATGCTCTATCCTATCGCCCAAATGTGAACTGCCTGTGACGAAAATCTTTTTACCTGCACCGGAAAAGAGAAATCTCCCCGGCAGGAAAACTCTGCCGGGGAGAGAAGAAGCAGATTATTGCTGGGGGACCGTGCCGCGCTGGGTGTTGAGCACGGAGGCGGAATCAAACAGACCGTCGAACATACTGGACGAATAGGTCATGTATGCGCCGGTGACAAGCTTGCGTGTCTGGCGGAAATATCCGCTCTGGACATCCGCCCAGGAGCTGACGGTGTTATCCATGCCGATGAAGTAACGGAAGCCCGCTTCCTTGAGGACGTTGTAGCGGTCCCCCGAGTAGGCGTCGGCGCGGTTTTCCGCAATGTCCGAGCCGAAGGGGTACACCAGAATGTCCACGTTGCCAAGGACGGGTACGATCTCGTTTTTCCAGGAGGTCAGGTCCTGGCTGATCCGGTCGGCGGTCTCATCGCCGTAGCCAAAGTGCTCATAAGTATAGCACGCCAGCTCATAGCCGTCGTCCCGGAGGGCCTGTACAATGGCCTTCGCACCCTCGATCTGCTGGTTGTAGTATTCGGTATTTTCAGCGGTTTTGGCGGCGCTGTCGATCCGGTAGCCGAAGATGCCGTCATAGCCGGTTACGGCCAGGGTGGCCTTGGCACCGTGGTAGGAGAAGTCGGGGTGCTCCTCCAGGAAGTTGTCCAGGATGGGGACCAGGTCGAAGGCGCCGGTGATGAGATTGCCCTGGGCGTCTACCATCTCGTTTACAATTTTTCCGTTGCTGTCTACGATCAAGCGGCTGGCGAAGCCGTCGCCGTCCTTGTCCGGCAGTCCGTCGCCGTCGCCGTCGGTCATGTAGGTGAAGTAGTTTACGGCGCACTGGGTCAGCACGAGAGGCTTCTTTCCCTGCGGGAGGTAAAGGGTGGCGGCGGAGAAGCCGGTTCCCTCTCCCGCGGCATCCTCCGTGACAAGATCGGACAGGCTGACCAGCATGTAGCCGTTGTCATAGAGCTGCTGCAAAATCTTGGAGAATTCGTCGGTGGTGACGTAGTTGCGGTTATAGGCATCCCCGTAGATGTCGTCTGCAAAAGCCCGGGCGGGGTCCGCAATGAGAAGCTGGAAGGAGAGATTGGGAATTTTGGACGGGTCATCCCATGCGACCATCTGCGACTTGGACTGGACGTACTCCGCCCGCTTGGTCAGCAGCTCGGGATATTTGGAGATATCGCCGGTAAAGCTGTCCAGGGCTGCAATCGCGCCGTCAAAATCGTATGCCTCAGCCAGAGCGGCAGACTGGGTCAGAAGCTGGGCAGCCTGCTCCTTCTCCTGGGCCTCCAGCTGGGCGGCAGCCTGGGACTCAGCCTCCGCAGCGGCCTGATTTGCCTTCTGTACCTGGACTGTCCGGCGGATTTTTCCGACACACAGGGTGACGATCACGACAGCCGCCAGGGCGAGAATCAGGTAGGGGAGGTATTGCTCCTTTATAATATCCAGCCTGGTGCGCTTCCTGCGTCTGCGGGGGCGGACATCCGGCGTTTGATCTTGCATCTTGTCTTCCATGGAAGGAACCTGCCTTTCTTTGGTTGCTTTGGCTCCATTATACCGAAAGCATACAAAAAATGCAAGACAAATCCTGGAAAAACCGGTAACTTCCCTACATGTTGGGGAAGAAAGGGGATTGTGGTTGAAAAATCGGAGAAAAGCTGATATAATGCACCCGTGAGCCGTAACGGGCAGAAGGGACGGATATTATGGAGAAGGTAAAAAAACGTTGGGGAGACCGGCGGGATGCGGTTCTGGTGCGGGATATTCCGCCGCTTAACCGGATTATGCCCGGAATCATGCCGCACCGCGCCAACAATGAGGCATTTATCAGCCTGGATATTGATCTGCGTCCGATGGAGCGTTATCTGGAGAAGAAGAACGCCGGCCGGACGGAGGATAAGTATACATATTTCCATATTGTAAGCGCTGCAATCGGCAAGGCGTTTGTGCTGCGCCCCCGGATGAATCGCTTCATCTGCAACAACAAGGTGTATCAGCGCCGGAAGATCACGGTGGCATTCGTTGTTAAAAAGAAGTTCAGCGACAAGTCCGAGGAGGGCCTGGCATTTTTGGAGTATTCCCCCAAAGATACGTTGGACAGCTACCATGAGAAGATTATGAAGACCATCCATGAGACCCGCAGGGAAGATGTGAAGGATACCTCCTCCGGCGCGATGGATGTTCTGAATAAAATGCCCCACTGGATGCTGATGCTGGTGCTGAAGCTGATCCTTTTCCTGGACCGGCACGGCTGGGCGCCCGAGGGAATTATCGGAACGGATCCAAACCATGCCGCCATTTTCCTGAGCAATCTTGGCTCCATCGGCTTGGAGTGCGGATACCATCATCTGGTCAACTGGGGTACGAATTCCTGCTTTATCGTGGTGGGAAAGAAGCATTACACCAAGTCCGTGGCGGCAGACGGTACGGAGGATGTCTACCCGTGCCTGCCTCTGGGCATTACGCTGGATGAGCGGATTGCGGACGGGTATTATTATTCCGGTACGGTCGCTCTGGTGAAGGAGCTGCTGGAGCATCCGGAGCTTTTGGAGCAGCCTGCAGATACGCCGGTGGAGTACGCAATTCGCCGGTGAGACGGCAGGGGATTTTGCACAGCCGGGTAAAATTTTTCTTGCAATTTCCCATGGAATGTATTAAACTAGGGAGGCAGTCCCTTCCGGG
>CAKTKB010000072.1 GCA_934569195.1 uncultured Oscillospiraceae bacterium | reverse complement strand
ACCGTATGTTTTTCTTGCCCCTGGGAAAACTCAGTAAGGGGTAAAAAATGGCGAATTCCAGCAGAAAGAAAAAAATCCCCGGAAAAACCCTTGCCAAAATAGGAAAAACAGTATATAGTTTAACAGCAATTGTGTAAATGAATCAGATAAAGAGGGAAAGTGTTTATGAGCAGTACGAAAAAACCCGTCAAGACCACGGAGGATGCCTATGCCGCCCTGCAAAGCCTCATCGCCAAGGGCCGCAAGGACGGCGTTATCCGCGCCTCCGATCTCAATGCCCAGCTGGAGAAGATGGACCTCTCCCCGGAGAAAATTGAGGAAATCTACGACCGGTTTGAAGCCATGAATATCCAGATCGTCAGCAATGAGCTGGATGTGGATCTGGACCTGGACATGGGCGGCGGCGAGTCGCTGGATTCCGAGGTGGACCTGTCGGGGGTAGAGGACGAGGAGCTGGTGGACCCGGTGGATCTGGCCGCGGAATACAGCCTGGACGACCCCGTCCGGATGTACCTGAAGGAGATCGGTCAGGTAAAGCTGCTTTCCCCGGAGGAGGAGCTGGCCCTGGCCAAGCGCGTGGCCGAGGGCGATCAGGCCGCGAAGAACAAGCTGACGGAGGCCAACCTGCGTCTGGTCGTCTCCATTGCCAAGAAATACGGCGGCCGCGGGCTGCATATCCTGGACCTGATTCAGGAGGGAAACACCGGCCTGATCCGGGCCGTGGACAAGTTTGACTATACAAAGGGAAACAAATTCTCTACATATGCCACCTGGTGGATTCGGCAGGCCATTACCCGTGCCATTGCCGACCAGGCGAGGACCATCCGGGTCCCGGTGCATATGGTGGAGGTCATCAACAAGGCTACCCGCTGCAACCGCAAGCTGGTTCAGGAGCTTGGCCGGGAGCCGACGGTAGAGGAAATTGCCGCCGAGCTGGGGCTGCCTGTGGAGAAAATCATTGAGGCCAACCGTACTGCCGCCGACACGCTGAGCCTGGATACGCCCGTGGGCGACGAGGAGGACACCTCCATCGGCTCCTTTGTGGAGGATGACAACACGCCGGGACCTGCCGACGCCACCTCCAACGCCATGCTGGCGGAGGCTCTGAAGGAGATTCTCGACACTCTGACGGAACGGGAAGCGGATGTCCTGCGGATGCGCTTCGGTATGTACGACGGCCGGACGCACACGCTGGAGGAAGTGGGGCAGATTTTCGGCGTGACCCGTGAACGAATCCGCCAGATTGAAAACAAAGCCATTCGCAAGCTGCGTCACCCCAGCCGGGCGAAGAAAATCAAGGATTTTTACTGCTGATTCCGTTAATAAGCGCAGACTGCTCCCCCGAGCGGTCTGCGCCTTTTCTTTTGGATCGTACATAAATCCGGCGTTTCTTCATATGCTCCCTCCGGAGGGGATGAACATGAAATACAACCGGAAAAAGCTCGCCTTTCTCCTGCTGCCGCTGCTCACAGGCGGTCTGGCGGGATGGATCACAAAGGACAGCATCGCCCAATTTGCACAAATCCGCAAGCCCGTTCTTTCTCCCCCGGGGTGGGTATTTCCCGTCGTCTGGACGCTGCTCTATCTTCTGATGGGCTGGGCCTCCTATCGCTTCTATCTGTCCGCTCCGGACGCTCAGACCCGGCGGCGCGGGCTGCTTTTGTACCTGGGGCAGCTGGCCGTCAATTTCCTGTGGCCCATTCTCTTCTTTTCCTTTCGCGCCTATCTGCCGGCATTTGTGTGGATTCTGCTGCTCTGGGGTCTGGTGCTGGCCACGACGCTTTCCTTTTTCGCCGCAGATTCCCCGGCCGGGAGGGCCATGCTTCCCTACCTTCTCTGGGTCACCTTTGCGGCCTATCTGAACCTGGGGGTTGCCCTTCTCAATCCCTAGCCAATGCTCCGGCAAAACCGGGAGCCGCCTACTGCGAGGCGGCTCCCGGTTTTTATCCCCGGACCGTAGCCCGCAGAATTTTTACCCCCGGCTCCATGGGGCGCAGAATAAACCGCTCCACACTTGCCGGCAAAAGGAAGGTCTCTGCATAATGCACCGCAAACGGGGCGAAGGTCCCATCGGGGCTTTCCACCGTCGCGCCGCGGCCCTCCACCACATTGCACATGCTGACGCCGCCTTCGCTTGTCAGCTCCACAGGGGCCTCCAGCGTATAGCGCCGGGTGTCAATGAACTCCCGCTCATGCAGTCCCGTCCGCTCCACCGTCACGCCTTCCCCTCCGGGAAGCTGCCGGATCTGGTTCACGAGGTTGCTGCGCACCCAGTCCGTGGTGCGGTACCACTGAATGTTCCGCCCGCCATGGTTCAGATGGACCGGACGGGGAATGCCGTCCAGGCCCACTCTGCCCCAATCCCACAGCTTGAATGTAAAAATATACGGCGTTGCGCTGATCTCCAGCACCATGGTGTTGGCTCCGCTGCAATGGACGGTACCCCCGGGAATCAGAAAGTGGTCATGCTTCTTCGCAGGCCATTTGTTAACATAATCCTCCGCCGGGAAGGGCCGGCCGCCGGGCCTTTGCGCCTCCTGCAGGGCATCCATCATCGCCTGCCGGTCCACGCCCTCCTTCAGCCCCAGGTACACCACCGAATCCTCGTCGCAGTCCATGATGTAATAGCTCTCGTCCTGGGTGTAGTGCATCCCGAAGGTCGCCTGGATATACTCCGTCAGCGGATGCACCTGCAAGGACAGATTCTGTCCGCCCACCGTGTCCAGGTAATCAAACCGAATGGGGAACTCGTCCCCGAACCGGGCGTGTACCCGGTCTCCCAGCAGCAGCCGCGGGCGGTAAAACACCACATCAATAGACGGGATTTCCATCCGCACATCGCCAAAACGCATATAGATGCTGTTCTCCTCCGGCACGCCGTCGAAGGCCCAGGCATAATTAACGGCATCCGGATCCAGGCCGCAGATTTCCTTCATCCACTGACCGCCCCAGACCTCCGGTGCAAAATAGGGCACCAGCCGGAACGGCTCCCGGCTGAACTTCTCCAGCCCCACCCGATAGCCGTCTCCGCTCACCATTTTCGGCACGCCCGGTTCATCGGTATCCAGATAGTAATCGATCCGGTCCTGGAGCAGCCGCTTCCTGCGGTCCGCCATACGCCATTCCAGGAAATAGCCCTGCTTGAACTTGGCAAGCTTAGGCGCGTCTCCATTATGGCTCTTCCAGTTCGCCGCACCCTTTGCAAACCGGCACTGAATCTCCCAGCGGGCCAGCCCGGCATACACCAGCACGTCGCCCGGGCAAATCAGGGAAGCACCCACGCCGTAAACGACCGCCACGCCGGGCGTCCGGGCAATCTCCTGCCGCAGCGCCTCCACTCGCTCCTCTATGTAGAAATTCTCCAGGTTCAGCGTATTCATCACGCCAAACACCCGGTCATTCGTGAGAAACTGCCGGATATCCTGCTGATACTGCTCGTCCGACACCATGCAGCGCTCCGCCGGGAAAAACGCGGCATTCAGAGCCGACAGTCCCTCCAGAAGCTCCCGGCTGTCCACCTCGGGGTAAAGCTCCAGCACAATCACACACCGCTCCATACCCTCTGCGGCGGATGCCAGCTCTCTGCAAATCGCTTCATACCCCGACACTGCGGAGAAGCCTTCTATCGTCTTTTCCGGGTACTTGTCATAATTGCCGTATTTCTTTACCATACCGTTTCCTTTCAAAGCAGTGCGGCGCCCAGTATACCGGCCCGATTGCCCATCTCGGCCGCCGCAAGTTTTACCGGAAGGTAGACCCCTCCGAATATCTCCCTGTTGACCTGTTCCTCCATGCCCGGCAGGAAAAGGGCCGCCGAGCCCGCCACGCCGCCGCCGATCACGACGATCTCCGGACGCAGCACATTCACAAGACTGACAATTCCGTCCGTCAGGTCGGCGCGGAATGCCGCCACCACAGCCCGGGCCTGCTCCTGTCCGTCTGCGGCAAGCGCAAAAATTCTCTGGACACTCTTTTCTTCCCCGGTCATCTCCCGGTAGCGCGCGGCAATTGCGGTGGCCGAGGCATACGCCTCCAGGCATCCCCGCCGTCCGCAGGTACACGGGCGGCCACCCCGCTCCAGGGTAATGTGGCCCAGAATGCCGTCCCCGTCACCGTAAGCCGACGCATCCGGCAGGCGCTTGCCGCACGCGAAGCCTCCGCCGACTCCGGTCCCCAGCGTCAGCATACACACGCGGTCAAAGTCTCTTCCCGCGCCCCATACAGCCTCGGCCAGTGCAGCGCACTTGCCGTCGTTCGCCATCCGCACCGGCAGTCCGGTGGCTTCCGACAGAGCCTGCGCCAAGGGTTTGTTCTCCCAACGGATGTTATTGGACGTAACGATCGTCCCGGCTCTCCGATCAATCAGGCCGCAGGAGCTGACGCCGATCCGGTCCACACAATAGGACCTGCGCATTTGCCCAATGGTTTCCGCTAACCGCTTCACAAACGTGTCGAAGGGCAGATCGGCCCCCGTCTCCAGGCGCTTCTCCTCCAGCACGCGGTCCCGGCAGACCACGCCGATTTTCGCGGACATTCCTCCGATATCGACTCCTATGGCATACATGGACATTCCCCCAGTCATCGACCAGAATAGCAGATTTTCTCCTGCTTTGCAAGCCTGATTCTCGGAAACCGGGCAAGCTTTTCAGGGCCGAATCCATCCGGTCAAAAAATGAGGAATCGGGTCTTCTATGCGGCAGCCGGGCTGCCGCGCCGGTTTTACCGGAAGAAAACCCTATCCCCCATAAATCGCCTTGTATCGCCAAGCATGACATTACGGCCACTCACGAAAGAAAAGCTGTGAAAAATACGGCGCGCCTAATTCTCCATCTGCTTTCCCAGAAACCCCGCCACCGTCTGGACGACCTTCTGGTCTGCCTCCGGCAGAGGCGTTCCATCCTCTCCCAGCATCAGCATAACGCAGCCAAACAGATCTCCCTGGCACACGATGGGTGCGGCCACACCCAGATGGTACTTATCCGACCCGCCGCTCGCCCGCAGGAGCTGCTCTCCCGCACTGTAACGGTAGCTCTTTCGCTGCTCCATGATCCGATCCAGCTCCGGAGAGTTGGGCTTGTCCATCAATTCCCGTTTCGGCGCTCCGGACAGCGCAATAATGCCGTCCCGATCCGACACGGCAGCCACCCTGCCCGTGTTCGCGCCCATGGCGTCGCATATCTGCGCTGCAAAATCCTGCAAATCCCCCATGGGAGAATACTTGCGAAAGATCACGCCGCCATCCTTATCCGTATAAATCTCCAACGGGTCTCCGTTACTGATAACATGGACACGAAAAACCTTGTCCTCGTGGTTTTTGGAGGACTGAATCAGCGTATTTTCGCTATTTTCCGTGCCTGAATTAAAATTTACGGCTGCCTCCGCTTCGCTGACGTGCAGCAGCACGTCAATATCACTGTGGAGCTGAATTTCCAGCCGGTCCTCAAAGACGTTGATGCGCTCAATCAACAATTCCAGATCGTTCCGTTCCAGCTTTTCCTTGGAAAGAATATCCCGGAATACCTCCATGGCCGTCTTGGCTGTGCGGCCCGCCTGAATGATGGTGTTGCGTTTGTCGGAGAGCATTTCGATCTGGTGATCCAGTCCCTCAATTTTCTTTTGTAGATCCGCTTCCAACTCGTCGTAGGTCTCTGCCAGAAGCTCCTCCTGGTCCGGGTGCTTCAGAATGTCCCGGATGCGCTGCCGCTTGGTGGTCTTTAGCTCCTCCCGCAGCTCCTCCATGACCTGGGCCAGATGGTCGGCAGACTGCTCCGTTTCCACTACATCGGCATCCTGCCGTGCCAGCTCGGCGTTCAGTTCCTCCAGCATGGAGCCGGAATTTTCCCGGATGCGCCGCACATAGATTTTCAGCAGCTCGTCCAGCTTATCCACCCGGATGTGGTGGGAACTGCACCCGGAACGTCCCCGGCGGTGGTAAGTGCCGCAGGTATAGGCAGCGCTCAAGTCCTTGCGGCTCATGGCAAACATGGAACTGCCGCAGTCGCCGCAGAACAGGAAGCCGGAGTACACGTTGTCGTATTTCTTTACGCCCCGGTAATTGGTGGTGGTGCGCTTCTCCCGAAGGGCCCGAGTGGTGGCAAAGGTGCGGTAGTCGATAATGGGCTGGTGGTGGTTCTCAATGACAATATGCTCCTCCTCGTCCCGCTTCACATCCTTACCGTTGATTTTGGCCCGGGTGTATTTCGCCTGCCGGAAGGTGCCGATATAGAAATCATTGTCCAGAATGCCCTGGACCGTGACGATGGCCCAGGCCGCTTTCGCTTTTCGGGTAGCGGGTTCGCCTGCCGCCTCCTTCCGTATCTGCTCCGAAAGCCGGGGGGTGGGAATGCCCTGATCCGTCAGGTAGTTGGCAATTCTCTTGTAGCCCCAGCCCTGATTGTTATACAGGTCGAAAATCTTTCGCACAATTTCCGCTTCCGTGGGGACAACCTCAAATTCCTTTTGCTTATTGATGATGTAGCCATAGGGGGCGGCGCACAGCCATTTTCCATCCGCCTGCCGCCGCCGGATGACGTTTTTCACCTTTTTGCTGGTGTCGGTGACAGGCATTTCGTTAATGAGAAACTGGAACTGAATCTTCAGCCAGTCGTCGTCATTGGGGAAGTCAATGTTGTCACCAATGGAAATAATCCGCACTCCGGCATCCCGCAGGTCCTCCAATTCCACAAGGCCCCGGGAATTCCGGCGGGAGAAACGGGAGAAATCCTTGACAACCAGAATGTCGTATTGATGCCGGATCAGGCCCCCGCGCATGGCCTGATAACCCTCCCGCTGCTCAAAGGTATAGCCGGAACGGTCCCGGTCCTCGTAAAAGGTCAGCGAACTGCCCGGAAAGCGGTGGTTTACATAGTCCCGGATGATGGCTTTCTGGTTCTCGATGGACACATTGTCCCGGTCCAGTTCTTCATCCACGGAGATGCGGCAGTAGCCCGCAATGTCAAAGGTTTCGGTCATGGTTATTCTCCCTTGAGGTATTTTTCGGTCTGGCGATCAAACTCGGAGATGTACGCGGCGTCCTGCTTTTTGCGGAATTCCTCATAAATCCCGCTGACCTTTTTCACAGCTGCTTCCCGTGAAATATGGCCCTTGCCGTCCAATACCTGGCGGCGGTTGTTGGTCAGAAAACGGTCCGTCTCGTTCAGCCAATCCTGCATGGACATCGGCTGCTCGTCCTCGGCCATCAGC
>CAKTKB010000071.1 GCA_934569195.1 uncultured Oscillospiraceae bacterium | reverse complement strand
CCTATGGCTATGGGGAAGAGAAGCTCTACGGACATAAGCTGCGGATACCTCCCCAAAGAATGAATACGCCCAATACACGATGGAGCCATGCGACGGGAATTCGATGTCCCGTCGCGCCGGCAAGCGCGCCTCCGACGGCCCCGCCCAGAAGGTAGGGCCAGGCTTCCTGCCAGGGGAGTGCTGCGATATCCTGCCCGTACAGCAAGGAGACGACGCAGATGGGAAGCATGATGGACACGCACAGGGGGAACAGCTTATCCTCCGGCGGGTGGACGAAGACCGAGAGCAGGGGAATCAGAAGCATCCCACCGCCGGCACCCAGAAGCCCGCTGACGATACCGGCACCCGCACCTGCGGCGGCACAGAGAAAATATTGTTTCTTATCCATAAAGAAAATCCTCCTGCGGAAGTTTTTGCCGCAGGAGGATTTTTTATACTTTACAGGGAGCGATTACTGGGAAGAGCTGGAGGAGGTGGACAGAACCAGAGCGGTGGTCAGGCCACGGGTAGTCTTTACGGTCATGGGAAGCGCCTCCGTCAGACCGGTGTACCAGCTTTCCATATCCCGGGTCGTCATGGCGTTATCCAGCAGATAGTCGCGGTAGGTCAGGTCGGAATCGCCGACATAGTACATGACGTGGTAGCCGTAGGTGGACTCTACGATGCCGGTGTCGCCGGCCTTACGGGCGTCGTCAAAGCACCAGTCGTTGAAATTGGTGACCATCTGGCCGGGATAAACGTTCTCATACAGGCCGCCGTTCTCCTTGGAGCCGGTGTCCGTGGTGTTGGCGGTCGCCAGCTCGGCAAAGGATTCCTCGGTCGCGTCGCCGCTCTTCCACTCGTTCAGCAGGTCCTCGGCCTTCTTCTTAGCGGCGTCCTTCTCCTCGTCGGAATAGGTCGTGTTGCCGTTGCTGTCCTGGGTGCCGCCCTCAAAGGAGACCAGGATGTGACGCACATTGGCCAGGGGGAAGATGTTGTCGTTGGAGCCGACAAAGAACACGGCGTAGTAACCGTTGATTACCTCGTTGCCGTCAGCGTCGGTGGAGGTGTTTGCGATAATGGTCGTGTCTCCGGCCTTACGGCTTGCATCCGTAACCCAATCCCGCACGGTGGAGCTGACGGAAGCGTAGCGCGTATCGGTGTAGACGGTGCTGGTGACGTTTTCCTTATCCTTGTTGATTTCCAGACCGGCAATGGCGTCGTTGAACTGCTCCACAGTGGTGATGGAGCTGCCGGTCAGGGAGGTAGCGGCAGTCTCAGCGGCCTTCGCAGCCTCGGCATACTCCTCGTCCGTGTATGTGGTATTGCCGTCCTCATCGGTGGTGCCGCCGGACAGGAAGCTAGAGCGGCTCACATAGTACGTGTTGTAGGAGAAGGAAGAATAGACATTGTAGTCGTCGGCTTCCATCTCCCGGCGGTCTGCATCCGTGTAGGACAGGGATGCCTGATGATCGTTGTAGTAGGAGCTTGCCAGAACCTGGCTCTCCACGTAGGAGCGGTAGGACTTCAGATTGGCGCCCTTGCCGTACAGTGCCTTCAGGCAGGCGTTTACATCGCTGTAGCCCGCATTCTTGGCAGTGGTTTCCAGGCTGGTGATGGTGGACTCAACGGTTGCCTTGTCGCTGTCCGACATGGCATAGCCTTCGGCCTTTGCAGCGTCGCACAGGGCGTAGGTGCTGCGCACGGTCTGCTCAGCCTGGGTCAGGAAGTAGTCTGCCCAGGTTTCGCCGGTTTCCTCGCTGTAGGTCTGGCTGCCCAGGGACTTGGTTACATCCAGGCCAAACAGGCTGACGGCGCTTCCGTACTGATTGGTGAAGTTGTTGACGGTATTGATGTAGTTGTAGCTCAGCTCTACGGTAGTGACCTTATGATCGCCAACCTGAAGCGCCGTGGTGCTGCGCTGGACAATGCCGGAGTTCGACACAATGATGCCGATGAAGGCGAGCAGCACCGCGACCAACAGGACACAGGTCGCAATGGTGTAGAACTTCAGTTTGCCGGCTTCCTTCTTTTCCGTCTTCTGCTTTTCGGTCAGCATAGCGGCGTCCTGCTCCCGGCGGAGCTTCTTCTTGCTGGATGCACTCATGGTTTATCATTTCCTCTCAATCCTAGTTATGGAGTCGGGTGGCAGCATATAGCTGCATAGACCCCGCTATTATAACGTAAATCGCTGCCGGTTTCAAGTGCTTTGCCGAGGGAAAGAGGGAAAAAGAAAAAAATTTAACATATAAAGAACACGGGGAACCGAAGTCCCCCGTGCCGCACCCCGCTTTGGCCGTATGCATCCAATTATGACCTGCACAAAAAGGCAGGTGGGTTGCCGCTCCGTACGATCATTGCTCCCAGCGTCCACCCAACGTCAAGGCGTGGGCGGGAGGTCTGCAATCCTGCAGGGAAGATCAGGCATCCCGATTCAAAGATGTGGGTCCAAAAGGACACACCACGCACCAAGCAGGAGATATGCGCTTATTCCGTCACCTCTGCGTCCTCGTCCTCCGAGTCCTCGTCGTAGAGCTGGTTCATGATGAGCTGATAAACGGTTTCCAGCTCCTGTTCGTTTTCGATGGCGCACAGAATCGGCTCGCCGTCCTCTTCGACGGACTTGAGGATGCTTACCTCCAGGTCGGCATCGTCCATGTCGCTCCCGGCGGGGATAACGGCCAGATAGGTCTCCCCGTTGTAGTCCAGGCTGGACAGAACCTCCAGCTCGAACTCCGTCCCGTCCTCGTCCACAATCGTAATAAAGTCGGAACCGTATGCATCCGCCATGTCTGCGTCCTCCTGAAGTGACATCAAATCTGTGCCCTTATTCTAACCGCTTTTGCCGATAAAATCAAGAGGCAATTCTGCCGGCGGCAGATCAGGAGCAAAAATCCTCGATGAGCCGTGTAAGCTCCTGGGAGGAGTGGGCGGAAATGCCGCGCCGGAGCATTTTCTGGTCCTCCGGCGGGAACATGGATGCGCGGTACGGATAGACCCGGACCGGCTGCGGGTCCTCGTCCTTCCACACGGCCAGAAATCCATTGTGAATTCCCAGCAAATACCCGGCCAGCAGAACAAGTGCATATCGTTTGCGTTTCAACGGTACATCCCGCCTTTCCTGCTTCAGCTTTTCCCGAACTTTAAGGAATATTCATAAAATGGGGCTTTCGTTTTTTGGACGGGTATGGTATAATGCTATGACTACTGTTTTGCATTTATGCAAACAATAGAGAAAATGTTTGATTCCGGGCGGTGAATGGTCCGGTGTTCCGCGCATCCAAGCGAAAATCTGCGGAAATCTGAAGACAGAGTTCAAATTCTGTTGTGGAGGTACCTTTGCTATGGAAGAAAAAAAGAACAGAAAGGCAAGACAGGAAGCGCCGCGTCAGAACTGGGAGCCGAATTGGTTCTTCCGACTGCTGCGCACGGTGTGGATGGTTTGCTTTACGGCATTCAAGATCGTGCTGGGCGCCGCCGCAACGGTCCTGTGCATCGGTGTTATCTGCGGACTGATGTTTGCCTCTATTCTGGGGGACTATTTGCAGCAAGATATTATCCCGGATGCCAAGGTGAATCTGGACGCATACGACCAGGACCTGACGTCGTTCCTTTATTATCGGGATGAAAACGGAAATTATCAACAGTGGCGCCAGATCTACACGGACGTGGACCGCCAGTATGCCTACTATGAGGAAATTCCCCAGGACCTTGTCCACGCAGCCGTCGCAATTGAGGACAAGCGCTTCTTTGAGCATCAGGGCGTGGACTGGTTTACGACGATAAAGGCGTGCGCCAACATTTTCTTTGGCGGCGGCGACATTGCCGGCGGCTCTACCATTACCCAGCAGCTTGTGAAAAATGTCACCCAGAACGACAGTGTGACCGTTCAGCGAAAGGTCACGGAAATTTTTTCGGCCCTGGAGGTGGAGCGTACCTACGACAAAGAATTCATCATTGAGCGCTATCTCAACGAAATTTATCTGGGAGAGGACTGCTACGGCGTGAAGTCTGCCGCGGCGACCTATTTCGGCAAGGAGCTTTCGGATCTGACGACGGCGGAGTGCGCCAGCCTGATCAGCATCACCAACAATCCGTCCCTGTACGATCCCTATGGAGACACGTTCCTGTTTGACGGTAAGATGATGACCGGTGCGGAGCGGAACCGCTACCGCCAGGAGCTGGTGCTGGACCAGATGTACAAGCAGGGGTGGATCACGCAGGCGGAGTACGATGCCGCTATGGCACAGAAGATGGTGTTTAAGTCCGGCAGTGAGGAAGATGCGAAGAATTTTACCTGCGTGAAGAAGGCAACCTACCGGGAGGAGGACGGTGTCTACTATTGCCCCAAGTGCGGTACAGTCAATGAGCTGTCTACGAACAATTTGGAATACGTTTACTCCTGGTTTGAGGATACCGTCCTGGAGGATGTGGCGCGTGCCCTGGCCGAGAGCCGCGGCATGGAGTGGAACGACACCACCCGGACCGCCTGTATGCAGATCATTCAGCGCGGCGGCTATCACATCTATACCACGGTGGATATGCAGGTACAGAATCAGGTGGACGCGATTTATAAAAACCTGGAGGAGATTCCCGAGGCACGCAGCAAGCAGCAGCTCCAGTCGGCCATCGTGGTTGTGGATAACCGGAGCGGAGACGTGGTGGCCATGGCCGGAGGCGTAGGGGAGAAGCAGGATTTTGACGCGTTCAACCGGGCTACGGATGCGGAGCTTCAGACAGGCTCCTCTATCAAGCCGATTTCCATTTACGCTCCGGCGTTTGAGCTGGGCGTCATCAGCCCGGCAAGTGTAATCAAGGATTTGCCGCTGAATTACGACGACGGCGCCTGGCCTATGAACGACGACCGGACGTACAGCTATTCAAAGACGATTTTGCAGGGCGTGACCTCGTCCATCAATGCGGTCGCGGTCAACACCCTGGACATCATCGGCGCGAATTACAGCTTTGACTTTGCGAAGAATAAGTTTGGCCTGTCCACGCTGGTGGATTCCTACGTCCGGGACGACGGGTTTGAAATGTCCGACCGCAACCTGAGTGCGCTTGGCCTGGGCGCACAGACCTTCGGCTGCACGGTCCGGGACATGACCAATGCTTTTGCTACCTTTGCCAACCATGGAGAGTACCGTTACGGACGCACCTTTGTGCGGGTTTACGACAGCGACGGAAATGTCGTTCTGGATAATACCCAGGTCACCCGGCAGATTCTGAGCGATAAGACGGTCAATTATATGAATTACTGTCTGAACAATGCGGTCAATTCCGGTACGGGCGGCGCGGCCTATCTGGACGGGATTTCCGTTGCCGGTAAGACCGGCTCTACGGCCGACTACAAGGACCGCTGGTTCTGCGGCTTTACCGGGTACTACACGGCGGCGGTTTGGTGCGGCTACGACACGCCGGAGGAAATTAACCTGGTCGGGACCTATTCCAACCCTGCGGCCAGACTTTGGAAAAAGGTTATGGAGCCGCTTCATGAGGGCCTGGAGAACATTTCGCTATACGACTCAAGTAACTTCAACTATGTCTCCGTCTGCCTGGATTCCGGAAAGCGCGCTACGGATGCGTGCAAGCTGGATGTGAGAGAGATCAGCCGTGTCGCCAGCGCGCCGGTTTACTCCGAGGATATTCCGGAGGAGAGCTGCGATAAGCATGTGGCAGTGGATTACTGCGTTACCGGCGGCGGTGTGGCGACGGAGTACTGCTCCAAGTTCCCGGATGTGAAGATCGAGAAACGCGCCCTGGTCAAGATGACGCAGGATGAGATCGACGAGCTGAAGAAGGCGGCCAGCAGCAACCTGGACAAGGAGTATCTGGTGGACAGCTATGTTTACCTTGTTACCTCCGCCGGGCAGGACGCGGAGTTCCACGGCTTCGACGGCAATCAGAATAAGGACGTCAAGGCGCCTTATATTACCTGCCCTGTGCACACCAAGGAGGCGTGGGATAAGCTGCAGAAGGAGAATCCCACGACCCCGACGGCACCTACAAGCCCGATTCGGAATTTTTTAGGATGAGGTAGAGAAACATGATTTGGATGTCCGATGAATGGACGGAGTATGAAGTCCTGGATACATCCCAGGGAGAGCGGCTGGAGCGGTGGGGGGACTACCTGCTGGTCCGGCCGGATCCCCAGGTTATCTGGAATACGCCGCACCAGCATCCCGGGTGGAAGCACTACGACGCGCGGTATGTCCGCTCCTCTACGGGGGGCGGACATTGGACCGATCATACCCTCCCGGATCGCTGGCAGATTCACTATAAGGATTACTTAACCTTCCATGTGAAGCCCATGAATTTCAAGCATACCGGCGTTTTTCCCGAGCAGGCTGCCAACTGGGATTTCATCCGTCAGAAGGTTGCGGACGCCCACAGGCCTGTCCGGGTGCTGAACCTGTTTGCATACTCCGGCGGAGCGACCCTGGCGGCGGCTGCGGGCGGCGCGGAGGTTTATCACGTGGATGCGGCCAAGGGAATGGTGGCCTGGGCGAAGGAAAATGCCCAGGCATCCGGCCTGGCGGATCGCCCAATTCACTGGATCGTGGACGACTGCGGCAAGTTCATCCAGCGGGAGCTGCGCCGCGGCAGACGGTACGACGGGATCATCATGGACCCGCCCAGCTATGGCCGCGGCCCCGGCGGAGAAATCTGGAAGATGGAGACGAGCTTTTATCCGTTCCTGTTGGAGACGGCAAAGCTTCTGACGGATAATCCGCTGTTTGTAATTATTAATTCTTATACAACGGGGCTGGCCCCGTCGGCTGTCGGCTATGCATCGGACGTCGTTTTCGGCGCATGCCATGGAGGCAGCACCCAGGTCGGAGAGCTTGGCCTGCCGGTGCAAAGCTCCGGGCTGATGCTGCCCTGCGGGTCCACCGGCAGATGGACGCCCTGACGGAGGTCGTTTATGGATAAAGAGATCATTCTTTCTGCCGAGCATTTGGCCTTTCATTATCCCGCCGCCGAGGGAGCGGAGGAGCGCTGGGTGTTTCGGGATCTGGACCTGTCCGTGGAGCAGGGCAGCTTCGTTGCGATTCTTGGAGGCAACGGCTGCGGAAAATCTACGCTGGCCAAGCATTTTAATTCCATTTTGCTCCCGGTGGGCGGGAAGGTTTACGTTGCGGGGATGGATTCGGCCCAGGAGGATCGCCTGATGGCAATTCGCCGTACCGTCGGAATGGTTTTTCAGAATCCGGATAACCAGATCGTCGCCAACGTGGTGGAAGAGGACGTTGCCTTCGGTCCGGAGAAGCTGGGGATTGCCAGCCCGGAGAT
>CAKTKB010000070.1 GCA_934569195.1 uncultured Oscillospiraceae bacterium | reverse complement strand
AGATTATGAAGTGTCACATGTTCCAGTGGAAAACTCTCTGTCCAAGGTAACGGCCTCGGGTTAGGACGCAGCGTCTGCCGCAGTCCTTTGGCGGTAGGGGTATCAGCCTTTCGCAGTCCTTCTAAGTTTCCCTGATAGATGATCCTTCCTCCCGCAGCACCTGCCGAAGGTCCCATTTCAATGATGTGGTCCGCCAGTTCCAAAACCCGCCGGTTATGTTCCACCACCAGCACGGTATTATGCTGGTCCCGCAACTCCAGAAGCAATCTGCCGATCCGATCAGCATCCGCCGGATGCAAGCCTGCTGTCGGCTCGTCCAGGACATAAAGAATATTGCTAAGACTACTGCCGAGATGCCGTACCAGCTTCAATCTCTGTGCTTCGCCTCCCGAGAGTGTGTCCGTTCGCCGTGAAAGGCTCAGATAACCCAGTCCTACCTGTACCATTCGGTGCAGACATTGACCGATCTGTCCTGCGATTGACTTGCCTACCGGATGATCGATCTGGGCCAGTACCGTAAGCAGTTCACTGGCCGGCATTTCTTGATAATCCGCAATATTATATCCATTGATGCGGGACTCCAGCGCCCTTGGATTCAATCCGCTACCATTACAGGCAGAACACGGTTCTCTGTTCACGAAAAACATGGCTTCATCCCGCACAGCTTTTGCCAGACCCGAGGTATCCCGGTGGAGATACAACCGATTAAAACGGGTCACCACACCCTCATAGGGTAATTTTGAGACCTGACCGGTATTGTTGCGAATAAAATCCAGATATAATGGCTTATCCGGTCCAATACGCAGCGCATGCCATTCCTCAGGAGTAAAGTCCTTCAGCTTTTTGTCCGCCGGAAAAAGCGGATTGTGCCGGAAGTAGAAGGACTGCCAGCTTCCGTCCGAAAACTGGCTGAAGCGGATGGCCCCATCGTTGATGGAAAGCTCTTTGTCAAACAGCTTTTCCTCATCCAGCGTTACCTGCTCTCCAAGGCCGGTACAGTCTGGGCACATGCCGCTGGGATGGTTGAAGGAATAGGCCATGGAGCCTCCGGCGCTGGGAACGCCTGCCCGGGAGAAGAGCAAACGCATCAGCGGGGCGGCATCCACCGCCGTTCCGACAGTGGAACGGGTATTGGTGCCGATGGGCTTCTGATCCACCACCACGCAGGGGGTAAGGTCTTCGATGCTGTCTACAGCGGGCCGCTCATAACGGGGCAGGCGGCTGCGCAGAAACAGCGGGTAGGTAGCCTGCCATTGGCGGCTGCTCTCTGCTGCCAGCGTATCAAAGGCCAGTGTACTTTTGCCGGAGCCGGAAACGCCGGCCAGTACCACCAGCTTTTCCTTTGGGATCTCCAGCGTCAGGTGCTTCAGATTGTTCTCCCGTGCGTTGACGATCCGGATGGTTTCCTTCATCTTCTAATTCTCCTTTACCGCAAGTCGAGGACGATGACAATGCCTGCGGTTATTCTTGTCGCCGGAAAGACGCCCTGTCAGGCGTTTTTACCCTTGTCAAGAGATGGTATGTTCGACAGGATACGCTTTCTACACAGATGCTGCCAGCAGAATAACAGCACGACCAGTAAAAACAGCCACGAAAGCGGATAGGACGCATATACCCACCGGACGGACATGGTGTCCATGTTAATAGCCGCGACCCAGATCAGCCGGAACACGCAGGTGCACAGCAGATTGCAGACCACAGGGACTATAGGGCTGCCGCAGCCCCGGAGGGACCCGATAAGAACATCCGCAATACCGAAAACAATATATAAAGTGGCCACGATATAAAGGCGCTCTGTTCCGGCTGCTACCACGGCAGGGTCCCGATTGTAGATCCGCAGCAGCGGCCCGCTCAGCAGCAGAACGGCGGTACAGAGGATCAGCCCGGTCATAACCGCACAAAGAACGCACTTTTTTAGAATACTTTTGACGCGTCCGTATTGCCCGGCTCCCATATTCTGGCTCAAAAAGGTCTGGGCCGTCTGGTGGAACGCGTTCATAGCTACATAGATAAATCCTTCAATGCTGCTGGCCGCACTGCATCCGGCCACCACAATGCTGCCGTAAGCGTTGATCGCCCCTTGGATCGCAACATTAGAAAGGCTGAAGAGGCACCCCTGCACGCCGGCCGGGATCCCCACCTTCGCTATCCTCTTCAGGCTGCGGAGATCGATGCGGAGTTTCCGCCAGGCAAAGGCCAATGCATCTCTCGAACGCATCAGGCACGCCAGGGCCATCCCTGCGCTGAGCATCTCGCTGAGTACGGTAGCCAGTGCTACACCGGCCACATCCATATGAAAGGAAATGACAAACAGCAGGTTCAGGATCACATTCACAACACCGCTGACCGCCAGGAAAATCAGCGGCCGCTGTGTGTCGCCCCGGGCCCGCAGGGCAGCAACGCTGTAATTATACATCGCGGCGGCAGGCGTCCCCGCGAAATAGATATAGAGATAGGTCAGGGCCAGCGGATAAACATCCGCCGGCGTGGAGACCGCCCGCAGCATCCATCCGGAAGCCGCACAGCCCACGCCGCCCAGCAGGATTCCGCCCAGCAGCGCCAATGCCACCGCCGTGTGGACCGCGGCCGAGATATCTTCTTCCCGGCCGCCCTCGCCCAAATAGCGGGCAATGACCACATTGACGCCTACGGAGATCCCGATCAGCAGGTTGATCACCAGATTTACGATCGCCGTGGTGCTGCCTACCGCCGCGAGGCTGGCATAACTTGCATAGCGCCCCACGACCACAACGTCCGCGGCGTTAAACAGCAACTGCAATACGCTGGATGCCATCAGCGGCAGGCTGAATATCAGCAGCTTAGGGAGGAGCGGCCCTGTGAGCATATCCACAGTGCCGTCAAATCTCAATGCACCTTTTGGCATAACCGAGTCTCCGCAGCCGTCTCAGCGGCAGCAATGTCCGCATAGCCGTAATGATGGACCATGTTATCAAGGATCATCAGGCAGAGGTTCTTTCCGTCCTTCCCCAGCTTTTCAATATACGCGGCATACGTGCGCAGAGTTTCCACCGAATAGGTCAGCAGTTCTCCCCGCAAATAGGTCTCAAAAGACACCGTACCAGGACGGTCATCCTCCTGCCTGACAGGCCGCCCCTGGCGGATCAGACAGGGATACCGGGAGGAGAGTTCTTCCTGACAGGCCGTCAGCGCATTGCTGATCCATTCTGTCAGCCACACCTTTTCAGTCGAGGGAACCGGCAGATGCTCCCGGATCGCTTCATATTCCTCCGGATATGTACGCTTCATCATATATGCGTATTTTTCGCAGAGGACATTTCTGCCCTCGCTCTCCGCCTGGTTCAGATCCTTCCAATAGCTCTCCAGCAGTACCTCAGGCCACGCTTCCATCTGGCTACCCCGCATGATCTCAAAGGTCCCCCAGTCATCCTGACAGCAGGCCCGGCCGCCGCAGTTATGTACCTTGTCAAACATGGTCCATTCCTTAGAGACAATGCGGCAAATCAGTTCTTTTCTATCCATAATCAGTCCTCCATGATATGTGTACCGTGCAATTCTGCATCTGTGATCCCGGAAAAGACCAACTGTGCATGCGGCATCAGGAATGATCCCGTTTCCCATGACAGCTCCTGCCGCAGCAATTCCTTTACGACCATTCGGCATAGTTCTTCCACGGCTTCCTGCTGGCTCCTGCCATCGGCATTGGCTGCTAATTGGGCAAACACGGCACTGCTTTCCGGCAGGACCGGAAGATCCCGGATTCCCCGGTGCATCCATTTATAAAAAGGTGCGTAGCGGCGGTTCAGCAAATAGACCGCCGACATACCGGCCTGCATAAATTCATGCAGGGCCAACGACGCCGCCACGGTCTCCCCCCGCCGCAGACTGCGGGGGAAATTATATTGTCCCGCCTGCGCCATGACCGCCAACCGGTGCGCCAGCTTTTTCCGCCGGACATCCTCCGGATAGAAAGCCAGCAGCTGCCGGCGGATATCTGAAAATTCCCCGACGGGGTCCTGAAAAATGCGCCTGTTGACAGCGGTGGCCAGAAAGTGCTCCGGTATCCTCCGCCACTGGGCAATGGACGCCGGTGCGCCGGGACATCCCACATACCGGGCGCACCACTCCGGTATAGAGAAACAGCCCACCCGTCTCCCTGCCTGCGGCAATTCCCGCCGCGGGGGATGCCCCGCAAAGGCACGGGGCAGCTTTCTGTAAATTTCGCGGGCCGCGGAGCCATATGCCTGATCGTCCGCCTGCGTCAGCCAAACGCAGAAGCCAGGTCCCCAATCATGGTCTCGCGAGATCGCGTCATCATAGCCAAAGCATTCCGACCCTTCTCCCGCAAGGCCCACTGCCATGCGCTCGATCAAGCCGGGCAATTCCCGCTGAAATGCCGGGCGGCCAACGCTCTCCCAGTAATCCTGCGCTAATGTTAAGCCGTTCATCCGCAGATGCTCTCCTGCAGGCGGTGGAGTTCCTGTGTCACTGCCTGTGTACGGTCGCTTTCCGCACCGAACAGCTTTGTATAGACCTCCGCCGCCTTTTGAAGACAGCTGATCGCCGCCTCATGATTCCCCAGCTTCTTATAGGCCCAATGCATATTCTGGAGGGTAATACCGTATTCCTCGTTTTCACCGAAGAACCGCAGCGTATAGTGGGCGGATTTCCGATACAGATCCAACGCCTGCTGCCAATCCTCCTGACCGTAAAAATACCCGGCCAGACTGTTCAGCACAGCGGCATAGTGAACCCGTTCCCCTTCCGGACACCGCTCATATGCCTGCATGGCCCGCATCGCACATTGAAATGCTTTCTCCGAGTCCCCTGCGGCATAGTAAAGTGTTGTGAGATTGTTATATGTGATTGCAAGTTCCTGCTGCCGCTCCGGCTGCTCCGCAATCTGATGCAGGGCCTGTTCCAGGTAATAGATCGCCTTATCCAGTTCTCCCGTTTCCTGATAGACCAGTGACAGGTTATTCAACACGCTGGTATAGGAGTAGCTATCCTGCAGCCCCGCATTCTGATAAACCTCCATAGCCTGCAGAAACAGCTTTTCTGCCTGCTCACTGCGGCGGAGAAGACGGTAGGTCCCCGCCATATTGTTCAGTATATTTGCATACTCCTCACCGGCAGGGCCGCAAAGCGCCTTTACCTCTTCCGCCGCATCCGCAAAGGCTTCCAGGGACTCCGCATACCGCCCCGCTCCGCGGTAAAAGGCCCCCAGTTCATTCTGCACCGTCAGCATCATCCAGCGGTCCTGCTGTGTCCGTGCGTCATCCCGTATCTGAAGCAGAAATTTTTCTACAGCCTCCGGCTCTCCCCGCTCGTATACGCTGTCCAGCGTCTCGCAAAACTGTTCGATCCTGTCCATAGCGGCCCCTTTCCCACATTTGCTGTTTTGATTATAGAAAAGGTGGGAACTGAATAGTTTGCACAAACTCACATCATTTTTGCCAGGTGACTTGTTTGGGCTTTCGGCGGAGAGATAGAAAAGGCTGTAAGGCGGACACGATTTTAAGCATGTCCACCTTACAGCTGCATAACGAAGCGCAAAGCTTGATTACTCTCCAATATTTACTGGGATCTGAAGCTTCACCAGAATCGTGTTATCCTGATAATCAAAGATAGATGTCTTTGCCACGACTTCGCCGAGATAATAACCCTTGATCTGGTAATGGTTATCCTCAATGAACTGAAGGAGCAGATCCAACCCGATCGCCTCAGACATACCGTCCAGCGCGATGTAGTTGCGGTACAGGCAGGCATACGTACCGGACTGAACAATGGTTTGCGGAATTCCTGTCTTCATGGGCCCGTCGGCCAAAAAGAGAGCCCGGTCGCAGATATACTGCCGCTTTTCCAGATTCTGCTGCGTAACTGTACAGCAGGACTGCTGGAGAAGCGTCAGTGAGAGATCGTTCTGCTTAAAGAGTTCTCTGGCAGATTCCATGGCCTGCGTCCAGGGTGAGGTCTCCTGATAATGCTGGCGGAAGCTGTAGGGTTCAATATTCATTTCAAAAGCGTACCGCTTGGGAATAAATTCAATAAAAGCCCGGTCCAGCACCGGGGGATTCCGCAGCTGCGCACAGCTGTTCAGCTGCTTGATCAGCAGATCCCGCGCCTCCGTGTCCTCGGCGATCCGTTGGTTCAGTTCGTCGATCCGCTCGTTCAGAACGGCTTCATAAAGGGAAAGCGTCCGCTTTTCCATCATGGACTTGATCTGCTTCAGGGATAAGCCGATCGCTTTCATCTGCAAGATCTTTTCCAACCGCTGAAACTGGTTGCGGGAATAGTAGCGGTAGCCATTTTCATTGTTTATATGCTGCGGGATCAGCAGTCCCATATCATGGTAAAGGCGCAGTGTCCGTGTAGAAATATTGAATAATTCCGCCATTTCGCCAATGCTGATCTGATCGCTCTCATAATTAGAAAAGTCTTCCATAACACTGCCTCCATTTCACCACTTATTTGCATGATCTTTACAAAAGACTAAAGGCATCATACCACATTTACCTGCAATGGTCAAATTTGAGGTTAAAACTTTAACGTTGTGGAATAGTCGAAAACGACTTCTGCTTACTGCGTTCTGCCAAAAGTGGACGAGAAATTGAACGATATTTGGTGACATATAACAAAACGGGATTGTTTTTTTGAGAATTGACATTATCACAGAGGCAGGGATTATGATAAAGTCAAACAAGGGGGGAATCAACTGGCGGCGGAAAAAATACCCAAACAATTTTAATGACTCTGAATCTATAGTAAACATACGATTTATCCCCCATACATTTAGAGAAGGAGGTTTACCCAGGCAGAAGACTAAAAACATCTGATACCATAAATTCTCAAGGCACGGCATTCACTTTTCAAAAAAAGAAACGTTGAGAGGAGAACTACCATGTATAAGGAAAAGATTGCATCCCTTTTAGCTCTGGTTATGCTGCTCGGCATTTTGACCGGCTGCGGTGTTGTTCAAAATGAGCCCACTGGTCAGCAGAATACTGCACAGGATTCTGCAGCCAGCACAACAAATGCGCAGTCTCGTCCCCTTGATGGTGCCGATATTGTCCTGAAACTTTCTCATGCTGATAACGATACCAGCATGCTTGCCAATACCTGGAACTGCTACGCACGGACATTCAAAAGTCGTCTTGAGACACTCTCTGGCGGCACGATGACTGTGGATATTTATCCTAATAGCCAGCTTGGTGATGAAACCTCCACTTTGGAGCAGTGTTCCAAGGGAACCATTGACATCGTGGTTGGTGCTACCTGCGGTAATCTGGCAACCTGGGTTCCTAACTTCAACGTTTTTGATATTCCGTATTTAATGGAAGACTTGGAAGTCTGCAATCTTGTTTGCCAAGGTAAAATTCTGGACGAACTCAACGGTGAGTTGAACTCCAGCGGT
>CAKTKB010000069.1 GCA_934569195.1 uncultured Oscillospiraceae bacterium | reverse complement strand
TGCAACAGAAGCTGCCTCATCCAGTCCGGTATGGTTATGTTCGCTCATGGTCGTATCCTTTCCAGTCTAAAGGTGGCGCCTGCATCGCTTGCGGTGGGCCGTTTTTTTTGCGAGGTGAATTGGTGCCTTCAAAAATCCACACTTCTCAATCCGCACAGTCTGTGGTAGAATACCCCTCGTGTGCGATGGGAGGGGAAGAGTATTGTTTTATACGCAGGAAGAGTCCGCTATTTTGGGCGGCTTTCTCAGCAGCTACTTGAATCGTGACTCTGCATCAGACCATGTCCGAGATGCGTTTGCACGATTTCAAGTCGGATTGGAACGGGGCTGTTTGCAAAAATCGGAGCTGCAATGGGCCGAACAAATGCTGCTTGCCCTGAAGCCGTTCTGGTGGGAAGAGTGGGAAGATCACCGAGCCTTGATGAGTGCGCTGCTCAAGACACAGGCACTTCTGCGCACCGATGAATGAGGTTTCCCGCAGGCATGAAAAAAGCCCCTGCTGCACGCAGGAGCCGGTATATAAGAATGACCCTTGACTGCTTTCGTGTTCCGCAGTCAAGGGTCATTCTATGTAATTCTTGGGCTCTACCATCACTGGTTACCTCCGATTTCTGCAGATTTGAGCTTTACTGGTACATCGGACTCACCTTTCTTTCTGTACTTATAAAATAGCAGATTTTCCGTTGGTTTGCAATTTGCAAATTGTACGAAATAGCTATAATATAAACTGTGCATCCATCTGATTTTAGACGTATTGCCGTTAATTTGATTGACGATGCAGGATATGATGCGATATAATAATAGTGTTGTGGGGTCTCAAACAGCCGCGGCCAGGCAAGGATACCTATGCCGCCTGAGCGGTCGGCTGCCAGTTCTGGCCTTCCAATGCCAAAAGGTATGCGTATGTTCTTGGTGCGGCGCTTTGCAGCGCCGCCATTTTTTTGCTGTTATCGCGGTAAGTGAGCCAGTACACAAAGCAATCCGCAAAATACTCCCGCTCGTTGGTAAGCGCATACGGGCGGAGCAGGACTGCCGCAGCTGCGGATTCTTCCTGATAGAAGCCTTCTGTCCGGGAGGGAAAGCCCATCAAGTTATCGAGAAAGTGACCAAACTCGTGGATGGTGGCCCCCGCCGAGGATACGGTGATTTCCCGGCATCCGTAATTGGTTGCCCCGATACAGTTCATGTTTCGATCTGCACTCAGCCTTGCGAGGTACTCATAGTCGATGGTGTACTGCCACCCTCTTTCCGCAAATGCCTTCCGGATCGGCTCCGGGACCTTTTGGAGTTCCAACAGATAACCGTTCAGATGAACGCCTTCTTTATTATTCAGAGGGATCGTCTCCAGAATGGGCGGCGGCGCGACGGTAAATTCCCTGGTCAAAAGAGCATAGAGAAGGTTTGCGGCCTCGCCTCGTGTGATGATGTCCGTCCCCGCACAGGTGCCTTCGCATAAGCCAAAACTCACGGCAGCATAGAGAGCGTTATCCTGCGGAGATAGGGGGTCTCTATCCGGGTAGAGCTGAGAACTGTAAAGGGTAATGTCAAAGGCGGCAAAGCCGCTTTCATAGATGGCATAGCGGCACAGGCGAGAATCCGGCGCCGCAATAGCCGACAGAGTCAGCCATCCATCTGCGTAGCCTTGTTTGATACAGGCATCACCGCCATAGCCGGCAGGATCCGAAAGGGCGTCTTCCTTATCAAAGGCCCGACAGAGCATCGTTGCCCATTGGCGTACCGTAATAGGTGCATCCGGTGCGTACTGGCCGTTTCCCGTGCCGTAAGTAATGCCATGCCCGGCGAGGTAAGTGACGCTTTCATAAAATGGAGAGGCCTCCGGCACATCGGAAAAGCCGTCAGTAGCGGCGGAGGCGGAAATGGACAGCAGTACACTGATAATCAGCGTCAAAAGGACGGCGGCAAATCCTTTTTTGTGTTTCATGGTTCAACTCCTCATATTAAAATTGGGAAAGCGCCCTGGATAGGGCGCTTTCCCTGAAAAGGATTGTCAATAGCCAGTCTGGGGAAGCGTAGGTGCATTCCAGAAGCGGTGGATGATCGTCACCCAGCTTGCCATTGCGGTCTGCCAGGTACCCTGATATCTACCGCCCACATCGGCGCGATTGACCATATGATAGCCATTGACCGCATTTCCGCTCACCATCACACTCAGTGTGGGATTGACAACGCTCTGGAAGCCGACGGGGACCTTGCCGAAGTCAAAATAGATGTCGGTCACCACTTCGCCGGCCTGCATGGGAATGGCGTTGAGGCTGAAGCCGTAGTTGTTGCTGGTGAGGAGGTTGGAGGCCAGCACCTGATAGCTCGCATTGTAGTTGGTCTTGTAAAGAATACGATAGTTGAGACGGGCGCTGTAGGTGCCGGTGGTGAGCGTTGTGGCTCTTGCCACATCATAAGGGATTTTATCATGCCAGAAGAAGGACTCCAGCGGTACATTGGAGGTGTTGGCGACGGTCAGATCATAACGCATGGACTGGCCTGCCATGATCTGCACATTGCCGCGCTTGGTAATGGTGACTCCGAGGCGGGAGGACTTATCGTAGGCAGAGAGTTTGATGATCTGACCGGCAAACTCCAGCGTTACATCGTGAACTGTAGGGTCGAGCTGCCAATAAGCCGGTGCTGTGACCTCCCGAATCTGATAGCGGGTCAGAGGCAGCGGCTTGCTGGCCGCGACACCCCTGGCATCCGTCGTGATGTAGTCCACCACCTTGCCGCTGCGGGCGTTGACGATTTCGTAGACAGCGCCCTTGAGCGGGGTGCCTGCGGCGGTGCCGGTGACCTCGTTATATTCAGCGGCGTACTTATAGATCTGGATCTGTCCTGTGACAGCGGTGTTTTCCCATTCGATGGTACTGGTTTTGCCTGGAGAAACATAGACGGTTTTATACTGCTTATCGAGGATATACCCATCCGCTGCCTCCAATTCGCGGATGTAGTATTTTCCCGCTGTCAGGTTTTTATCAACATAGGCATATCCGTCCTGATCCGTCGTGATTTCCATGATGGGGTTTCTGCCGGAATCGTAGACAACGAAGGTAACACCGTAAATGCCGTCACCGGTACTAGCGTCGATCTTGTGGATGAGGATAGAACCGGCCTTGCGATTGGTGATTTCCAGCGTTGCGGTCTGACCGTTCCTGACCTCAATCCGGTGAGGTGTGGTATCCAGCATGTAACCAGATGCTGCTTCCAGCTCCATCACGGTGTACCAGCCGCTTTCCGCTTCGGGGAGATAGATGATGCCGTCGCCGTTCGTCGTATAGGTGCCGACGATCTCGCCGTTCATCTTGCGGATCTCGAACTTCACACCGGAGATACGCTTGCCGCTGTCTTTATCACTTTTAATGATCTGCAGTCCGCCCGCAGGGGTGTTGTAAACATATAATGTCTGCGTGTCATTGGGATTGACAGTGACGGTCTGGGTGCGGGTATTTTCGTCGATGGTGTAGCCGGGGATGGTTTTGACTTCTGTGACTACTACGGTGCCGGAAATACCAGAAATGGTGATCTTGCCTTCCTTATCCGTCCAGTACAGGCCGTTGGACGACAGCGTGCCGCCCGCAGCATCCACATAGGAACCGTCGGCGTAGACGATCTTGAACTGTACGCCCTCCAGCGGTTTCTTTGTAATGGAGTCCTGCTTGACCACAATGAGATTGCCCTTGGGCTGATTCCTGAACTCCAGCGTGATGACCTCGTTGGACTTGATCTTAACCGTCTGCGGCGTATCATCCAGCAGGTAACCTTTCTTAGTGCGGGTTTCCTTGATAATGAGCGTGGTGCCGGGAGCGATGTCCGTAATGGTGAAAGTGCCTACGCTGTCCGTTGTATATTTACCGTTGGCGTTGCCGATAAGGTTCCCAGCAGAATCCGTGACGAGGAACTCTACATCGGAGATAGGTTCATTTGTTACAGAGTCAACTTTTTTCACCAAAACGCCGCCCTTGGGCTGGTTACGAAATTCCAGGGTCATCACGGAATTACGCTTGACCTTGATTGCCTGCGGGGTGTCATCGAGGATATAGCCATCCTTGGCACGTACTTCTTTTGCGATGACCGTCATGCCAGGTGTCAAACCGTCAATGCGGATGGTGCCCGCACTGTCGGTCACATATTTTCCGTTGGAAGTGCCAATCACGCTGCCATCGGAATCCGTGACAAGAAATTCAACATCAGAAATGGGAGCCCCGGTTGCAGCGTCCTTTTTTACGATCAACAGAGACCCCTTTTTGTCATTCCCAAAAGTCACGGTAATGACATCTTGATTTTTACCGGATAAATAGACCGTTTGTGTGGCGTCAGTGATCACGTATCCATCCGGCGCAGAGATCTCCTCGCAGACATAAGTTCCTGCTTTGAGGCCGGTCACGACGATAGTACCGTTTCCGGATGTGCGATACTCTCCGATGACCGTGCCGCTCGTGCCAGAGGTGCCGCCAAGGTAACGGATGCGGAACCATGCGCCCTCCAGCGGTTGGCCGGTCTCACTATCCACTTTGCGGATGATGATGGCGGAAAGAGGCGTATTCTCAAAGGTCAGAACCTTGCTTTCACCACCGGAAATAAAGCATTCCTGCGAGGCAGGCTCCTTGATGGAGTAACCCGGTGCCGGCTCCAGTTCCGTCACCTTATACCAACCATCCTTGACTTCGGGAAGGATGATCTTGCCGCTTTCGTCGGAATAATATGTGCCGAGGTTATTCAGCTCAGCGCTATCCGTGTGGTTGCTGGCATACCAGACCTGGAACTTGGCACCCTTGATGGGATCGCCGGTGACACTGTCCACCTTGCGGATCTCCAGACTGGGCTTTAAGGCGTTGAAAAAGGTGACAGTAGAGGTTTCGCCGGCCTTCAGCGCCACTTCCTGCGGGATGGGGCAGAGAATGACATGGCTGGGGACATTGATCTCCGTCACTTTGAATGTGCCAACAGGAACGGAGTCGAGGAAGATGCGCCCGTGACTGTCCGTCGTGGCCGTTGTGGAATAGCTGCCGTCGATCTGCTCGATACGGTAGGTCACGCTCTCAATGGGCTCACCGTTGGCGATGTTCTTCTTGATGATCTCAAGGCCGGGCTTTTCATAGTCCACAAAGGTGACTTCGCTGGTCTGCCCGGGACGCAGTGCCACGGTCTGCTCCGTATTGCTCACGATGTACGGCTCCGGCACGGATTCTTCCCGTACCACATAAACATCTGCGGGGATGGACGAGAGGGTGGCGGAACCGTCCGTGCCAGTCGTGACGGAGGTGGAATAACTTCCGGTAACGGACTTAATGGAAAACACCGTGCCGGCAATCGGCTTGCCGCTCATAGCGTCGCGCTTGATGAGCTTCATATCGGGCAGCGCGTGATTTTCGGCAGTGACCGTGTACTGCTTGTTACCGTCCGTGGTGTCTACATAGACGCTGATGGGCGTAGAGTCCGCACAGAAGCCCTCCGGGGCCTCGGTTTCCACGAAAGACCACAGGCCCTTGGTGACATTCTCAACTTCAATGATACCGCCATTACGAGTCACATCGCTGCCAACGATTTGACCATTCCAGTAGATGTTAAACTTGGCGCCGTCCAGACCGCGGGTAGTTCCGGCAGCAACCTTTCTTAATGTGATATCTGCATCTCCAGCGGGCGGATTATCTGGCTCCTCCGGTGCGGGAGCCGTGCCGACTTGCAACTTGCGTGGTGCGTAGTATGCGAAAAAGCTCTGGCGGCCGGATACGCTGGATTTGGCGTAGACCGCCCATTTTGCGGCTTCGTTCTCCACTACAGCAGCGATGATGCCGTTGGCGGCGTATTCTTCAATTTGCTTTTGATATTCTGCGTCTTCCTTTGCTTTTTGTGCCAAAAGCCAATCCACATAACCGAGGTATGTCTCATAGGTATCCTGATTAGCAAAACCGCCTGCGTCAATATCGCCGGAGGAATCGCCGCCTGCGGATTTATTGCTCTGATGATCCCAAATGTACGTTTGAAGGGCCATGAACAAGCTGCCGGGGATGCTGCCCTTGTAGTCCACAATATAGGACATCATCCACTTTACATTTTCTTTTGTGATGGCATCCATCTCGCCAAGGCCGGTGCCCGCGACGGCGGCATCCCACAAAGCATCACTGTCTGCGCCGGTGGCGCTTTGGTGGGTGTAGCTGTTGAGAAAAGAAGCGGTTCCATACCGATAGGAGTAGCCGAGATCCATGCAGTAGAGCTGCTTACCTGCCGCTGTGGGCGGGCGGTAGGAGTACTGCTGCCCGGTAGAGGTGAAGCGGGTAGACCAAAGGTTGGGGTCTGTTGTGGGTTTAATGCCTGTTCCACTGCTGGAAGCCGCCAAAGCTGAAGTGGGCAGCATTGTCAGCAAGGTCAACAGAGCCAGGAACGCAGACAACAATCTTGTCCGGATTTTTTTCAAAGGGAATTCCTCCTTATACAAAATAGGAATGCGGACTGTTTCCACAGTCCGCATTTGCAAAAATATTAAATTGTTATTGCTTAGCGGCAGGATGATCCACCCAGTTGATAGAACACCCAATATCCATAAAGAGTTGGACACAGTACCAGCAGTCGTCGCCGTTTTCATCCGTGCCTCTGGCGAGCCCTACGCCAATGCTTCCGTAACGGGAATTGCTCATGTTTTTGAGATGCCCCGCAGAGGCGGTCCATGCCCACATGACGGTTTCGGGCAGACTCTTTTCTTTCAGGGCCCAGTCTTCCAGGCGGTGAATATTTTCTCCCACGTATTGACTGTCGGTGACAGTAATATATTTACGACCGTCGGGTCTAATGTGGGAATAGACACCGCTGGCGGCCATTTCATCGGCTCGTACCTGTGCTGCCTGCGCAAGCTGCTGGTTGATGGCCAGGGCAGCAACGCCGCTTTCCGTTCGGAGAGCATTCGTGCGGTCCACAATGTCCTGCTTCATGGCGTCTACATCAATGGAAGCTATACCCTCCGGCTGTGATGCGGGATTATCGGTTTCCGCCGCTATGGGTCCTTCACCGGTGTAAGGCGCACCGGTTTCAATTTGCACACATCCATTGACCGCATCCCAGAACACGTTGAAGCCAACGGCCTTGCCAATGTCGCGGAGTTTCACATAGTTGTGCCCAGCAATACCATACGCTTCGATTTGCACCTCTTGCCCATCGACGAAAATACGATGGCTGCTGCGTTCAGCAAGGATTCCCGCGGCGTAGGCGGAAGCTCCGCCTGTGATAATAGCGCCGATGAAAAGGCCCGTAAACATCGTGAGGATCTGCTTCTTCATGGAAAAGCCTCCTTATTTTTGATCTACTATCCCTTTACGATCATAGAGCGGCTTTTTCAACAGAAGATTTTAAGGCACCTGAACTGCCTGTACACACCAGCGCTGGCTGGGATCTCCGGCAACGCAGGTGAGGAGGGTAATCCGGTTATCCGTGGTAGAGGACAAATAGCTCCAATCTCTGCTGCTGATTTTGGTCACGGCCTCCACCAGATAGGTGCGGGTACCCATGGATGTGGTATAGGTGATCTTATCGCCCACGGCCAGATCCTTGATGCTGCCGATCACATATTTGGCGCCGCGATTATGCCCGCAGACAGCCACATTGCCGTTCCAGAC
>CAKTKB010000068.1 GCA_934569195.1 uncultured Oscillospiraceae bacterium | reverse complement strand
CCGGCGGACAGAAGCAGCGCATTGCCATTGCCGGCGTGATCGCCATGGAGCCGAAGTGCATCGTTCTGGACGAACCTACGGCCATGCTGGACCCCAGAGGGCGGCACGAGGTGCTGGACACGGTGCAGCGCCTGAATCGGGAGAAGGGCATTACCGTGATTCTCATTACGCATCACATGGACGAAGCGGCCAAAGCGGATCGTGTAGTCGTCCTGCATAAAGGGAAGATTGCGGCGGACGGAACGCCGCAGCGCGTTTTTTCACAGGTTGCGCTGCTGCATGAGCTGGGCCTTTCGGCGCCTGAGACGGTGGAGCTTTGCTGGGAGCTGAATCAGGCGGGATTTTCTTTGCCGCTGGATCGGCTGAGTGTACGGGATTGCGCACAGGCACTTTACGATGCCATAAAGGCCTGATGGGCGGGAGGTATAGAAGTTGGCGCCTTTTTTAGAGGTACGGGACCTGACGCATGTATACAGCGCAGGCACCCCTTTTGAGCACAAAGCTCTGGATCATGTTTCCTTCAGCGTGGAAAGAGGAGAATTCCTGGGAATCATCGGCCACACCGGCTCGGGGAAGTCCACGCTGATTCAGCACCTGAACGGCCTTCTGAAGCCGGACAGCGGCGTTGTTCTCCTGGACGGAAAGGATATCTGGACGGATAAGGCCACGACCAGACAGGCACGCTTCCGCGTTGGGCTGGTATTCCAATACCCGGAGTACCAGCTTTTTGAGGAGACTGTGTATAAGGATATTGCCTTCGGTCCAAGCAATATGGGCCTGGACAAGCAGGAGATTGACCGCCGCGTGCATGAGGCGGCGGATTTTGTCGGCGTGACGGAGGAGCAGCTTTCCCTCTCTCCCTTTGATCTGTCCGGCGGGCAGAAGCGCCGCGTGGCGATTGCCGGCGTGATTGCTATGGAGCCGGAGCTGCTGATTCTGGATGAGCCGACTGCCGGCCTGGATCCGGAGGGAAGAGAGGAAATTCTGGCCAATATTGAGCGTTACCGGCAGGCAAAGCATGCGACCATCATGATGATCAGCCACTCCATGAGCGACGTGGCCCGCCTGGTGGATCGGCTGCTGGTTATGAATGCTTCCCGGCTGGCAATGGACGGACCGCCGGAGCAGGTGTTTGCCCGGTCCGAGGAGCTGCTTCAGATGGGACTGGATATCCCGGACGTGACTCGGATTTTTCTGGAGCTGAGACAGATGGGATTGCAGCTTCCTCCGGTATACACCCTGGAGCAGGCGGTTGCCGCGTTGAAACAGCGGAAGGAAGGAGCTGCCCATGCTTAAGGATATTACGTTGGGCCAGTATTTCCCGGGAAACTCCATTATCCATCGCCTGGATCCCAGGACAAAGCTGATTCTGGTGCTGGCCTATATTGTGGGCCTGTTTACGGCGTCCAATTGGGTGTCTTACGCCCTGATGCTTGCGGCGCTTGCCGCGTGTGTTTGTATCTCCCGGATCCGGCTGAAGGCGATTGTCCGGGGACTGAAGCCTCTGGTATTTATCCTGGTGTTTACGGGACTGCTGAACCTGTTTATGGTTGGGGGAGAGACGGTGCTGTTCCGGCTGTGGTTTCTGACGGTCACGAAGGAAGGGCTTGTGAGAGCAATCTTCATGGTGAGCCGGATTCTGATGCTGGTTACGGCTACGTTCCTGATGACCTACACGACCTCCCCCATTGCCCTGACGGACGGATTGGAGTCCCTGCTTGGGCCGCTCAAGAAGCTGCATGTGCCGGTTCACGAGCTGTCCATGATGATGTGCATCGCCCTGCGGTTTATTCCCACCCTGATTGAGGAGACGGATAAGATCATGGCTGCGCAGAAGGCACGGGGGGCGGATTTTGAATCCGGCAGCCTGAAGCAGAGAGTGAAGGCCCTGATTCCGATTCTGGTGCCCCTGTTTGTCAGTGCGTTTCGCCGGGCGGATGAGTTGGCTACCGCTATGGAATGCCGCTGCTATCACGGAGGCGAGGGACGTACCAAGATGAAGCTGCTGCGCTACGGGCGGACAGACTACTTCGCTTTTGGCTCCGGCGTACTTCTTCTGGCCGCGGTGTTTGGACTGCGGAGCCTGGGATTGTGAGGAAGCCATGCGGAATATTGCGCTTTTTTTGACATATGAAGGAACGGCCTACCACGGATGGCAGATTCAGAAAAATTTACCCACCGTGCAGGAGACGCTGGAAAAGGCCATTGCCGCAGTCGTGGGGCACCGTGCCCACGTCACGGGCTGCGGACGGACGGATGCCGGCGTCCATGCCCGCTTCTATGTAGCGAACTTTCATACCGGCTCCACCATTCCGGCGGGGCGGCTGCCGTATGCGCTCAATACCCATTTGCCGCCGGATATTGTTGTGACAAAAGCGTTTGATGTGCATGACGATTTTAATGCCATCGGTTCCTGCGTCCGTAAGGAATATACCTATCTGATTTACAATTCCCGCGTGCGGGATCCCTTCTATGTGAACCGGGCCTGGTTTTACCCGCGGCATCTGGACGAGGAAATCATGCAGCAGGCGGCGGCGCAATTCGTGGGGACGCATGATTTTGCGGCTGTCCGTTCCGTGGGGACGGATGTAAAGTCCACGGTGCGGACGGTATTTGATTATCGGGTGGAACGGGATGGAAACCTGATCTCTCTGCGGGTAAGTGCGAACGGCTTCCTGTACAATATGGCCAGGGCGATGGCCGGGACCGTGGTTTACGCGGCGGAAGGGAAGTTTCCCCCGGATGCCATAGGGCAGATTCTGGATTCCGGAAACCGGACTGCGGCCGGGCCTACGGTCCCTCCCGGCGGCCTGTACATGACAGGCATATGGTATGACGACGGAATCGCCAGGTTCAGCTGTCCCGAGGAAAATTCATAAATTGTTTTCGCATTCTTTTGGGCCTTGTGATATACTTGCCGGAAAGAATGTTTCCCAATAGGAAAGCGAGGGATCGCATATGCAACCGAAAATGTGTGTAAAGTGTAAGAAAAATGTCGCGGTGGTCTTTATCACCCGTATTGAAAACGGCGTGTCCTTGAACGAGGGCTACTGCCTGCAATGTGCCAGAAGCCTGGGCATTCCCCAGATTGACGAGGCGGTGAAGCAGATGGGCTTTTCCGAGGAGGATCTGGAGGCGCTCAGCAGCGAGATGAGCAATGTATTCGGCCCGCAGGACGAGGATGGGCGGCCCGATGATGAAATCGCCAGCCAGACGGCTACCTTCCCGCTGCTCAGCCAGCTTTTTGGAAATACGGCGAAGGACCCGGCAGCGCAGGACCCCCAGCGGGATGTGGCCCGGAAAGAACCGCCCCGTCAGGAGGGGGAGGAGGAGCCTCCCAAGACGAAGGGAAAGAAACGTCACAAATTCCTGGACAATTATTGCATGGACCTGACCGGGCGGGCCAGAAACGGAGAGCTGGATCAGGTGATCGGCCGGGATGTGGAAACGGAGCGGGTCATACAGATTCTGAACCGCAGACAAAAGAATAACCCGTGCCTGATCGGAGAGCCGGGTGTGGGCAAGACGGCAATTGCGGAGGGATTGGCGCAGCGAATTGTCCATGGGGACGTTCCCTACAAGCTGCGGGACAAAGAGGTGTTTCTCCTGGATATGACGGCGCTGGTGGCGGGGACGCAGTTCCGGGGCCAGTTTGAGGGCAGAATGAAAAGCCTGATCGAGGAGATCAAGGAATGCGGCAACATCATCCTGGTGATCGACGAGGTTCACAATCTGGTCGGCGCAGGAGATTCGGAAGGATCCATGAATGCCGCCAATATTCTCAAGCCCGCCCTGTCCCGGGGCGAAATCCAGGTGATCGGCGCGACGACCTTTACGGAGTACCGGAAATATATTGAGAAGGATGCGGCGCTGGAGCGCCGGTTCCAGCCGGTTAACGTGCCGGAGCCGTCTCTGGAGGACGCGTGCCGGATCATGCAGGGCATTTCCAAGAATTATGCCCAGTTCCACGGCGTGTCCATCTCGCCGGAAATTGCCCGCCAGTGTGTGATTCTCTCCGAGCGTTATATTACGGATCGCTTCCTGCCAGACAAGGCCATCGACCTGCTGGACGAGGCATGCTCGGATGTGAACCTGCGCAGCAAGGAGATTTCCCGGCTGGCGGAGCTGCGGAAGGAACGGGATGATTTTGAGCTGGAGCTTCGGATGCTGACAGAGGATACGGAGAACGAGCATTATGAGCGGATGGCTTACATTCGCAGCCGTCTGTGTCAGATTGCCGAGGAGATCGAGAAATTGGAGCAGGTTCCGCCTCCTGCAGTGACCATGGAGAATCTGGCCAGGATCATAGAGCTTTGGACCAAAATTCCCGCGAGCAAGATCAAGGCACAGGAGTACCAGCAGCTTCGTGGGCTGGATGCCCGCCTGAAAGAGCATATCGTGGGGCAGGACGAGGCCGTGGACGCGGTTGCCAGGGCCATACGCCGCAGCAGAGTGGGCATCTCGCCCAAGCGCCGCCCGGTGTCCTTCCTCTTTGTCGGACCCACCGGAGTGGGAAAGACGGAGCTGGTAAAGTGCCTGGCTGCGGACATGTTTGACAGTGTGGATTCCCTGATTCGTCTGGATATGTCGGAGTATATGGAGAAGCACACGGTGTCCAAGCTGATCGGTTCCCCTCCGGGATACGTGGGCTATGACGAGGCGGGGCAGCTGACGGAGAAGATTCGCCGCAGACCGTACAGCGTGGTCCTGTTTGATGAAATTGAAAAGGCACACCCGGATGTGCTGAATATTCTTCTCCAGGTCCTGGACGACGGACGTATTACAGATGCCCAGGGCAGGCTGGTCAATTTTGAGAACACCATTATCGTCATGACCTCCAATGCCGGCTCGGAGGGGCGCGTCGGTGGGCTTGGCTTTGGCCGAACGGCAGCGGAGCAGACCCAGGAGCGGGCGATGCAGGCGTTGCGGGAATTCCTGCGGCCGGAATTTTTGAACCGTATCGATGCTGTGATTTCCTTTAATCGCCTGACGGAGGATAATTTCCTGGGGATTACGGACATTATGCTCCAGGAACTCAAGGAGAGTCTGGCGTCGCGGGGCCTTTCCTTCACATGGGAGGAGCCGGTCCGCGCGTACCTGGTCAAGAAGGCTTATTCCGCAACCTACGGGGCGCGCAATCTGCGCAGGGTGATCCAAAGAGAGCTGGAGGACCCCATCTCCGAGAAGATCATAGATTCCTTTGAGTCGCCGATCTCCACCCTTCATGCGTCCGTGCAGGAGAATGGCATACAGATTTCTGCCGAATAAGAGAAGAGGCTCCGCCGTACCCGCTTGGGTATGGCGGAGCCTTTGCTTGTCTATGGCTCGGGAAGCTGTATCAGGTGCTCGCTGTTGACAGGAAAGCGTTTCCTGCCGTATTTCCCTCCAAAATCCACCAGAACCAGAGCGTCGTCCAGAGAGAGAACCTGGCCTGTGCCGAAGATGCTGTGCCGGACCTGCTGCCCGACACGGAGATTCCGGGGAGACACCGGGACGGTGGGAGCGGCGTCGGCCTCTGGCGCCAGATAATGGGGCGTGCTGTCCCGGCGGGAGAGCATTTGCGCCGCAGTAAGAAGCTCCCGCTTGCCGCCGGAAAACTCCAGCAGAAATACGTCGCGGCATTGGGCAGTTATAACGGCAGGGCCGTCTGCGGCATCCAGAAAGGCTTTACCCAGCTGTTTTTCCCATAACGGGAAGAAAATATCCCGTGCATCCTGCTTTTCCCGGGGAATGGATGGGAGAAGCTCCTGCAGAAACTCGGATTTTTCCCTTTCGCAGGAGAAGAGGAACAGATGCTCCTTTGCGCGGGTCATGGCAACATAAAAGATACGCCGTTCCTCCTGATAGAGCTTTCTTTGCTCCTCGTCGGAAATTTCCCGCACACTTCGGGAGGGGAGAATTCCGTCAAGTACATCCAGGAGATACACCGTGTCATATTCCAGTCCCTTGCTGCCATGTACGGTAGAGAGAATCAGCGGACAGGATGGGTCGTCGTTATGGTGCAGGAAAATTTGCTCAAGCTCCCGCAGACGGGAGAACAGTGCGGGCGCCGTAGGAACCTGAGACGCAAGCAGCAGGAGAATGTCCATTTTGCCTGTGTCCAGGCTGTTCTGGGCTGCGTAAACGCTGTACCGCAGTCCATCCCAGATGCGTTTGAGTGCATCTTGAGCAGGCAGCACCAGCAGCTTCGGCAAAATACGCGCCATGTCCGCGGCAAATTCCCGTCCGTAGGAGCTTAGCTCGGGACAGACGGACAGGGCCTCCGGAATGCTGCCGCCGGTTTGAGCAGCCCGGGCAATGGCGCTCTGTGCGGCACTGCGGCTGATGCAGCATCCAAGCTTATAGTATATCCGTAGAAAAATCTCTCCATCGGAAGGGAATTGGGCGAAGGACAGAATGTCCTGTATGTCTGTCACGATTCTGTGACTGAAAAAGGTTTGGGGCGTACATTCGCATCGGTAGGGGATGCCGCTGCGCTGAAAAAGATCCACCAGGGCGATTGCACTGTCGTTGTTGCGGTATAAGATGGCGGTTTGCTCGCTGCAGCTGCGGGCCATGGCGAAAAGGTAGTGAAACTGGGTGCTCCGGTCCCGGGCGTGAATGATCTGCACGGCTTCTCCCTCCGGGCGAACGGAAACCATCTTTTTGGGATGGCGAAAGCGATTGCCCGCCACAAATGCACCGGCAGTAGCGACGATGCGGCCGGTGGAGCGATAGTTTTGCTCCATAAACAGGACCTTCGCGCCGGGGAAATTCTGCTCAAAGTGGATAAGCGCTTCCGAAAAGGCCGCGCGAAATCCGTAAATACTCTGATCCTCGTCTCCTACCATAAAAAGATTTCCGGACTTTTGCGACAGAAGCCGGATGATGTTGTGTTGAATTTTGGAGGTGTCCTGCGCCTCATCCACGCACAGATATGGGTAGCGCTCCTGAAATGCGGCGCGTACCTGGGGATACTGCTGTAAGATGGTGTGCGCGTGGACAAGCTGGTCGTCCAGATCCATCACGGACAGCTCCCGCAGCCTGCGGCAGTAGCGCACATAGATTTCCGACAGCTTATCCACCCGGAAGTCCTGTTCCCGGATTTCCTCGGGGCTGAGCATTTGATTTTTGGTGTAGGTAATGGCGGTGCGAATATCCTTCAGGATACTTTCCGTAATGTATTGCCCCGTCACATCCAGATAGAGCTGGGACAGCAGGGCGGCGGAATCCCGGGCATCGATAACGGGAAAGGGCTGCCGCCTGCCGTAATTGCGGGCATATTCGTCCACAATCTGCTTGGACAGACTGTTGATCGTGCAAAAGACCGGGCTGTGACCGGCTCCGAAGAGCAGCTCATAGCGCTGGCGCATTTCTATGGTTGCGGCCCGGGTGAAGGTCATGGTGAGGATGGAGGAAGGGGGGATGTCCTTGCAGAGCGTCATATATCCGAGCCGGGTAACCAGAACGGTCGTTTTGCCGCTGCCCGGAACAGCCAGAAGCAGTACGGGGCCTTGCACACTGTGGACGGCGGCAAGCTGCTGAGGGTTGAGCCAGCTGCAATAGGTTTTATCAAAGCGTTGTGTGTCCATAGTTCGCTCCTGTAGAATCTGGGAGAGAGTGCCCGGCATGGCCGGGGCAGGAAGAATGCCGGCAGCCATTCCCGTCAGGAAGCGGCTGCCGGC
>CAKTKB010000067.1 GCA_934569195.1 uncultured Oscillospiraceae bacterium | reverse complement strand
GCGGTACACTGCATCGCAGAACTGGCACTCTACCGGCAGGTCCTCATTTCCGTTCGCCAGTTCCTCCAGCTCCTGTCTGCCCAGGCTGATGAGTGCGTCCCGGACTCTCTCCCGGGAGCAGTAGCACTTGTAGCTGACCGGCGTTGTTTCCAGGAAAACGACTCCCAGATCCCCCAGCACCTGGCCCAGAATATCCTCCGGCGTCATCCCCCGGTCGATCATCGGCGTAACGCCGCCCGCGCGGCGGACACCCTCCTCAACCTTATCAATCACTTCCTCCGGCGCTCCGGGAAGCAGCTGGAGAAGGTATCCCCCCGCCGCCCGGACGCTCCGGTCCCGGTCTACCAGGACTCCCAACGCGCAGGCAGTTGCCGTCTGCTCGCTGCGGGCGAAATAGGCCGTAACATCGTCTCCGATTTCCCCGGAAACCAGGGCCGTTGAGCCGATATACGGTTCCTTCATCTGAAGGTCCCGAATGACCGTCAGCGTCCCGTCCTTTCCAACCGTAGCGCCCACATCCAGCTTCCCCGGGTACTTCTCCACCAGCGGGACATTCGGCTCCGTAACATATCCGCGGACATTGCCGATGGCGTCAGACACGCACACGATCGTCCCGATCGGGCCGCCGCCCCGAATCTGGAGCGTCATAGACCCATCGTCCACCTTCTGCGCATTTCCCATCATCGACGCCGCCGTCAAGGCCCGTCCAAAGGCGGCGGTAGCGTTTGGCGTCGTCTTTTGTATCTGCGCGCCACGGCAAACCATCTCCGTCGAGCGAATGGCTGTCGCCTTAACGAAGCCGTCCATGCTCATTCCCCGCACCAAATAGTCACTCATCGTATGCTTCCCTTTCTCGCTTTTAAGTAGATTCGCTGTTCTCCCGGACGCGGAGACTCCATCAGCCGGTCCGCATAAACCCGAATGGAGGTAAATCCTGCACGGCGCAGAAAATCTGTCAGCATTTCCTGGGAGTAAGCGTATTCCCGATGCTCCTCAAAGCTCCTGCGCCATAGCTCTCCCTCCCGGCAGAACAGGTCCATTCCGTAGGAGCAAATATTGCTCTGCTCGTCGAACAGGCCCCGCCAGACGCAGTACACGTCCTCGTCCTCATCCAGGAAAATCTGTCCGTCCATCGCCCGGAGCTTTTCCGGCGTATTTACGTCGAAAATAAAAATCCCCCCAGGATTGAGCACATGATAAACCCGCCTCAGGGCCGTCAGGCATTCCTCCGGCCTGAGAATATAGTCCAAACTGTCCAGCGCGCAGACTGCCAGGTCCACACCTCTGGGAAGAGACAGATTCTGAAGCTTCTGATGCACGAACAGAGGCGGATTTTCCATACCCTGGACCTTCTGGCTTGCCGCCGTCAGCATCTGTTCGGACATATCCACGCCGGTAACCCGCAGTCCCTTCTCGGCCAGAAGCACAGACACGGACCCCGTTCCGCAGGCCAGGTCTACCGCCGTGCGGGGATGAAGCCCTTCCTTCTCCAGAATCCGGTCGTAAAACGCCACCACCTGACGGTAGTCCACGTCGTTTGTCAGCCGGTCATAGCATCCGGCCAGCATTTCATATGCGCTCATAAGCTGCCCTCCGTAAAAAACATCCCGGGCACAAGCCCGGGATGCTGGGTTATGCTCAGCGGTTGAAGATTTTGAAAATTTCGTCGATGTCGCTGATATCGCCGGACTCACTGGCCGGCTTCTGGGCAGGCTCGGCCTTAGCCTCTGCGGGAGCTGCCTTTTCGCCGGACTTTGCGTCGGCCGCAGCCTTCTGCGCACCCTGCTCAAAGCCGGTGGCAATCACCGTCACGCGCATCTCATCCTCAAAATCGTCGGACGAGGTTGCACCGAAAATGATATTCGCGTCGGGATTGGCAGCCTCCTGCACAATACCGGCAGCCGTCTCCACATCGTCCAGGGTCAGCTCGGAAGAACCGGTCACGTTCACCAGAACGCCGGTAGCACCGTCAATGGAGGTCTCCAGCAGCGGGCTGGCCACGGCCGCCATAGCGGCCTGCTCCGCCTTCTCCCGGCCGGAAGCGACGCCCACGCCCATATGCGCGCGGCCTGCGTCCTTCATGACAGCGGAAACGTCGGCAAAGTCCAGGTTAATAATGACCCGCTCGGAATAGCCCACCAGCTCGGAGATGGAGGTCACGGCCTGCTTCAGCACGTCGTCGGCAATGCCGAATGCATTGGCAAAGGTGATCTTCTGATCCGTCACGTACTTCAGCCGGTCATTGGGAATGATGATCAGGGAGTCCACCTTCTTGGACAGCTCCGCAATGCCGGACTCAGCCTGGCGCATCCGGTTGGCTCCCTCAAACTTGAAGGGCTTCGTCACAACGCCAACCGTAAGGATGCCCGCCTCGTGGGCCAGATCGGCAACGATCGGCGCCGCGCCGGTGCCGGTGCCGCCGCCCATACCGGCCGTAATGAACACCATATCCGTGCCCTCAAGCACCTTGGAAATTGCCGCGCGGGACTCCTCGGCGGACTTTCTGCCCACCTCAGGCTTGGAACCGGCGCCCATGCCGCCGGTGAGCTTCTCGCCGATCTGGATCTTATTCTCGCAGGTGGACTTGTTCAGATCCTGCTTGTCGGTGTTCACAACGATAAATTCCACGCCGCCCACTCCGGCTTCAATCATACGGTTGATAACATTGTTGCCGGCGCCGCCGACGCCGATCACCTTAATTTTCACAACGCGGTCCTGGAAAGCTTCAGACATATGATCTCCTCCTATGTACTATGTATGGTCCTGCAGGGAGCCGGAGGGCGCCGCTGCTCTGTTTATTATTTGTTACTTTTCTATTCTATCCCGAAAAGGCGATTTGGTCAATAGAAATTCGCTTTTTTCGCCAAAGAATTTACGACAATGTCACGAATAGGGCGTGTATACCACTTTGTCGTCCCAGAGGGTGAAGCTTACATCCAGCACGCCGCTCTGATATTGGCTCATCTGGTCGATTGCCTCATGGGCGCAGCGAATCTTATACGCCAGGTTTGTGCTCTCCCCCATACGGATTTCATATTGCGTGCCGTACCAGAGAATGACCGACTGCAAATCCGACACATCCACACCCGTCACGCCGCCGACAAATCCGTTCTCCTCCATGGCCTGGAGAATTTCCAGCACGGTCTCCAGCCTCTTTGACCCGCTGCCGGAAGCAGCGGTTGTCGGCTCACCGGTGGTATCCGCCGTAACATCGGTCGGATCCGTAGCTGCCGGTGCGGCGGCAGCGGCCTCCTGGGCAGGCTGTCCTGCCAGGGGTGAGGCCAGCCGAAGTCCGGAAATCTTGGTATATTCCCCGGCCTGGAGCGCATCCGTCTGCTCCACCACTTTCCCCTGGGCGCTGATAAGCCACCAGGTATTGTCCTCCGCCTGCACGGAATAGGTGACCTGCGTTTCCACAATCTCTATATTGACCGTATCCGGCAGTTTTATTCCGATACGTGCGCTCTGCACATAAGGCAGCGCCGTGGTAATCTTGCCGATCAGGCGAGGCTGGTTCAGCGTCAGCAGACTGTCTCCGTCCTGGATTCCCGATGCCTGACGCACCTGCCAGGGCGTGTAGAGATTTGCGCCCGAGACCGTCACCGTGCGCACCTTCAGGAAAACGGACATTCCAAAAATGACCGCCAGCACCACAGCGGCGGCGGTAGCCAGCCGAAGCAGAAATCGATTCCGGCTGAAGGGGCCGGGCTGCGTATACACAATCTCCGGACGCTCTGCCGGTCTGCGCGGCCTACGCGCAGGATTCGCGTTTCTTCTGCGGGGCGTCGAGCGCGCCGGTGCTGCGGAGCTTTTCCCCGCTCCCGCACTGCGCGGCCTGTTCCGTCTCTCCGACGAGGCAGCAGTGGCTCCCGGAGCATTCCTGCGCGGTCTGTTGGTTGGTCTTTTGTTCTGGGTGTCCATACTTTTCTCCTTTTTGCTGCCGTCAAGCTTTGGCCAGTTCCTCCAGAATCCGGCAGATTTTTTCCGCGGAATCCGGAACCACCGATGCCAGCAGCGCCTTTCGCATCCGCTCCCGGCGGGGCGAATCTGCCAGCAGTCCGGTAACCTCATCCATCAGCCGCTGCGCCGTACACTCTTCCTCCGGGATCACCAGCGCTGCGCCGCGCTGCTCATAAACCTGCGCGTTTTTTTCCTGATGATGATTTGTAACATTGGGTGAAGGAATCATGATACACGGCGTCCCGGAGGCGGCAATTTCATTGCAGCTCGACGCCCCGGCCCGGCTGATCACAACATCCGCCGCCGCCATGACCGTCGGCATATCATAAATATACTCCCGCATATCGATTCTGCTGTTTTCCTCAAGCTTCACGCCAAGCTCGCCCACTTTTTGGGGCATCCATTCCCAGCCGTAGGAGCCGGTTGCGTGGATGTGATAAAAGGGGAATCCCCGGTCCTGCTCCAGCCGGAACATCCCGGCAATCGCCTTGTTCATATCCCTGGCTCCCAGGCTCCCGAAGGCCGACACCACCAGCGGCCCGTCTATTCCCAGCTTTTTCTTTGCATCCGCCTGCCGGGTATAGAGGAACTCTCTCCGCACCGGCATTCCAACCACGCGGACCCGGTCCGGGTGGGGGTAATGGCCGCCGCTTTCCTCAAAGGAAACCAGTATCCGGTCCACTCTGTCCGCCACCATTTTGGTGGTCAGACCCGGCACGGCATTGCTTTCATGGACGCAGGTGGGGATTTTTTTTCGTGTCCCCACATAAAGAGCCGGGAAGCTGGCATATCCCCCCGTACCGATGATGACATCCGGCCGGAATTCCTCCACGATCTTCCGGCACTGCCGGATTGCCTGGCGGATCTTTCCCAGTCCCTGCACATTGTACTTCAGAGAATCCCAGGATATATCCCGGTCGAAACAGGCCGAGGGCAAGCCGATCAGCCTGTATCCGGCTCTGGGAACCAGATTTTCTTCCATCTCACCCGCCGCGCCGATAAAAAGAATCTCGCTGTCCGGGTGCCGCTCCCGAAGGGTGTCCGCCACCGCAATAGCCGGGTTGATGTGGCCGCCCGTCCCTCCGCAAGTAAAAATGGCCCTCATGATAAAACCTCCTGAATTTTCGCCCGGTTCCGTCCTCTGGAAACGGACAAGACAATCCCCATCTCCCCGAGATTCACCGCCAGAGCCGTTCCTCCGTAAGAAAAGAAGGGCAGCGAAATCCCGGTGGAGGGCAGCAAATTGGTCACAACTCCCAGATTCAGCACCGTCTGCACCGCGATCAGCGTGACAAGTCCCGCCGCCAGAATCGTGGAAAACCGGTCCCGCGCCCGGAGGGATATCCAGTATCCCCGGACGATGGCAGCCGCAAACAGCACAATCAGCATGACGGCCCCTACAAATCCCAGCTCTTCGCAAATAATCGCAAAAATGTAGTCGTTATATTGAAACGGCAGATAGAGATACTTCTGCCTGCTTTTTCCGAAGCCCAAGCCAAAGATGCCGCCGGAGCCGATGGCATACAGCGACTGCAAAATCTGATAACCCGTGTCTCCCGGGTCCTGCTGCGGGTTTCGCCAGGCCGAGATACGGTCCCCGGCGTAGCCCATAAACTTTGTGTAAATCAGGACAAAAACGCCCGCCCCTCCGGCGCCTGCGGCAAGCCATCTGGGGTCCGTCCCTGCGATAAACATCATGACGACTGCCACCATTCCCATCAGCAAAATGGCCGACAGGTGCTTCTCCAGAGCCAAGGGCAGCAGGATTCCCAAAAGTGCGCCGCCCAGGCCCAGGACGCCATACCGGAACTTCCGGGCGCCGGGGCCGAAATCCCGGATCAGCCTCGCCAGGACGGCAATCATGGCAAACTTTGCAATTTCCGACGGCTGGAACTGAATCCCCGCCAGGCTGATCCAACGGCGCGCTCCATTGACCTCCTGCCCGGCAACCAGGACCAGCAGAAGCAGTCCAATGCTCACGGCGTACAGCGGCCAGGCCACGCGATACCAAAACATAGCCGGAATACGGCTGAATCCCGCCATACACACCAGGCCCAGCCCGGCGCAGACCGCCTGCTTCTGCAAATAGCGGGTGGAAATTCGATAGCCGGTATCATACTCGCTCTGGGCGTAGCTGGCGGAGTAAAGCATAACCAGCCCCACCCCCAGCAGCGCCAGTACCAGCAGCAAAAAAGGAAGATCGACAGTTTCTTCCTGCCGGAGCCTTCCCGGCAGGCGGTTCTCCTTGGCATACAGCTTTTGCCCTGCTGCCATGGAATAGGCTCCTTTCCCTAAAAATCCTTATTTCATTCGGGCTGCCACGCTCAGCCAGCCGACCAGGCACATCAAAGCGGAAACGCCGGCAAACACGAAAACAATTTTCTCTTCCTTCCACCCACACTTTTCAAAGTGGTGGTGAATGGGCGCCATCTTGAAAAAGCGCTTTCCGTGGGTAGCCTTGAAATATGCCACCTGAATCACATCGGACAGCGTCTCCACTATGTACACGAAGCCGACAAAAATCAGCACCAGGGGCATATCCAGCGCAAATGCCAGGCCGCATACCACGCCGCCCAAAAACAGCGAGCCGGTATCCCCCATGAACACCTGGGCCGGATGAAAATTAAACACAAGATAGGCAAGCAGACCACCCACCAGCGCCGCCGGCAGGATTGCCAGATCAAGCCGCTTCATTCCCACCGCCGCGGCCACAAAAAACAGCATAACGGGAATGGTAACCGAGCTGGACAGGCCGTCGATCCCGTCGGTCAGGTTCACCGCATTGTCACAGCCAACCATGACGAACATGGCAAAGAAAATATATGCCAGAGGATGGATATAAACCGTCACATTCACAAAGGGAATGTAAAGGTCACAGGTGACGACTCCCTTTTTGTAAAGCAGGTAGAGAAAAATCGCAGACACCGCCATCTGGAGCATGGCCTTCTGGATTGCCGTCAGGCCCAGGTCCCGCTTATACCGCACCTTACAGAAATCATCCAAAAAGCCCACCAAGCCAAAGCACAACGCCAGGATAAGCACGTAAAATGCCGTGTAATCCTGCGTTTTCGGCAGATTCAGCAACAGGCAAACGATGAGCGAAGCAATAAACATCAGCCCGCCCATCAGCGGCGTCCCCGCCTTGTTGTTGTGCCACACCGGCCCGATCTCCCGCACGGACTGCCCTGCCTTTAAGGCTCGGAGCACCGGCAGCAGGAGCCGCCCGAAAAGAAGGGTCAGCACGTAGGCCGCCGCCATGGTTATCACAATTCGTGTCATGATCTATCCTCCGATTCAATTCTCATCGTGTAAAAACTGCTCCAGCGCCTTCTCCAGGTGCATTCCCCGGCTCCCCTTGAAAAGGATCACGTCTCCCGGCTTTGCAATCCGCTTGAGCGCCGTGACCAGGGCCTGCTGATCCTCAAAGGCCCGCGCCTTATCCTGATCCATTCCTCCGGTCAGGGCGCCGTTCACCATCCGGCCTCCGTTCGGGCCATAGGCCAGCAGCACATCGGCCTTTTCGGCTGCTATCCGGCCCACACGGTAGTGCTCTGCCTGGGTACACACGCCCAGCTCCAGCATATCTCCCAGGACGGCAATCTTCCGTCCCTCCCGGTTGCCCAGCACATTCAGCGCCGCGCTCATGGATTCCGGACCTGCATTGTAGCAGTCATTCATGATCGTATAACCTCTGGCCTGGAAAATTTCCTGCCGCCCCGCCATATTCCGGAACTGGCTCAGACTCTCC
>CAKTKB010000066.1 GCA_934569195.1 uncultured Oscillospiraceae bacterium | reverse complement strand
CCGCCGCCGGCCACGGAAACAACCACGTCAACCTTGCCTACCAGATCGGCAGTAACCAGGGGCTGACGGACCACCAGCTTCAGCGTCTCCAGGCCAAAGTACTCGTCAATCTCGCGGCCATTGATGATAATGGAGCCGGTGCCGTTCTCATACACACGAACCCGGGCCACGGAGGACTTCCGACGGCCGGTGCCGTAAAAATACTTCTTCTTGCTCTCGTACATAGTTCGTTACCTCCAAATCAGTCCAGGGTCCAGGCTTCGGGCTTCTGGGCAGCATGAGGATGCTCAGCACCCTTGTACAGGTGCAGACGGGTCAGCGCGGTACGGCCCAGGGTATTCTTGGGCAGCATTCCCTTAACCGCCAGCTCCATCGCGTAATCGGAGCGATTCTCCATCATGATGCGGGCCTTCGTCTCCTTCAGGCCGCCGATCCAGCCGGAAACCCGATAGTACTTCTTCTGCTCGGGCTTGTTGCCGGTCAGGATAGCCTTGTCGGTGTTGATCACAATGACGAAGTCGCCGCAATCAACATTGGGGGTGAAATCAACCTTGTGCTTGCCGCGCAGCAGATTGGCAGCGATGACAGCGGTACGGCCCAGGGGCTTACCGGCAGCATCGAGAACATACCACTTGCGCTGTACGGTCTCCTTCTTTGCCAGGGTAGTGGACATATGCGTTCCTCCATATTTAGGTAAAATATTTTGACAAATTCAGGCGCAGGGAGTACAATAGCTCCGTCGCGCTTGACTTTTATACCACATACTTTTTGAAATGTCAACCGCTTTTTTTGATTTTTCTTTGAAATCCTATGCAATCTCTTGTTTACTCACGAACACTCCCGTTTACTCTCTTATGCTCACTTTCTATTTTTCAGCAAATCGGAGGAAAAACGAATATGCAGAAACTTATGGGCATGGTTCGCCGCTGCACGGAGGACTATGATATGATACACAGCGGCGACAAAATTGCCGTGGGTGTCTCCGGCGGAAAGGATTCCCTGGCGCTGCTTGTACTTCTGGCCGGCCTGCGTCCATACTATGGCCGGAAATTTGACCTGGAGGCCATCACCATCGATATGGGACTGGGCATGGACTACAGCGGAATTGCCGCACTCTGTCAGTCCCTGAACGTCCCTTACACCGTGGTACCCACCCAGATCGGTCCCATCATCTTTGACTACCGCAAGGAAAAGAATCCATGCTCCATGTGCTCTAAAATGCGCCGGGGCGCGCTGAATCAGACGCTTCTGGAGCGGGGCTTCAACAAGCTGGCCCTGGGACATCACTACGACGACGCAGTGGAAACCTTTGTCATGTCCCTGATCTACGAAGGGCGCATCAGCTGCTTTCAGCCGGTAACCCACCTGGACCGGACCGGGATCACCCAAATCCGCCCCATGCTCTATATTCACGAAAAAACACTGGATCATTTCGCCAAGGATCTGGCTTTGCCTGTGCTGGCCAACCGCTGCCCTGTAGACAAGCACACAAAGCGGGAGGAGATCAAAAACCTGATTTACTCCCTGAGCCGGACCTATCCGGAGCTGAAATCCCGCATTTTTGGTGCCATGCAGCGCTTTCCTCTGCCGGATTGGGAGCCGCACGGGCGCTATAAGCCTCCCCGCGACGAAGAAACCCTTTTATAATGCAACACTTCTCACCCCTCTTTCGTTTTCCATGCAGAAAGAGGGGTGTATTTCAAATGAACGCCATCAAAAAATTGTTCCAGCTGCTGCCGGCTATCCCCAGAGTCACCTGGTCCGCCGCGGGCCGCCGGTCGCAATGCCTCCCCGCTGCGGGAGAAATTTTTCTTGGATGCAACGAATCCTTCTCCCGATTCGTTATCTAAGCAGAAAGGAGGGACTCCGTCCCAATGTGGGAAGCGCTATACAAAACCTACTACCCGGAACTGCTTCGCTACGCTGCCGCATCCTGCCACGACGCAGAGCAGGCAGAGGATTTTGTCCAGGACGTCTTTCTGAAGGCCCTGCAAAACGCCGATGTCCTGGCATCCCTCGGACCTCATCAGCGCAGAGCCTGGCTCTACCGGACACTGAAAAACCGGATGATTGACCATTTCCGCCGGGATACGCTGGAGTCGGATTCCAGCGAGCCTCTACTGGCTGAGGGAACAGAGGAACCGGGCTTTGCGGCATTGGAAAATACCCTTCTGCTGCAACGGCTTCCCCAGCCGGACCAGACACTGTTTCGGCTGCGATACCTGGAAGGATATACCGCGCAGGAGCTGGCAGATATGTTCTGCCTGCCGGCCGGAACCATCCGCTCCAAGCTATCTCGCAGCAAAAAGATTCTGCGGCAATACCTGGCGGAAAAAATCTGAAATCCCATGCAGCATTTTCGTTCTCAAATTCGTTATCTACAGTGAAAGCACCCGTGAGCAGGGCGCAAAGAAAGGATGAATCATTATGGCAAAGGATCTTATGGTAAACTGTGCAATCTGCGATGCAAGAAAAGTGCAGGAGAGCACGCTGGCAGCCTACGACAAAATCCGTATTCATGCGGCCGCCCTGGCCACCAATGCGGCCAGCCGGGCCATGCTGAACCAGTACGGTGCAGATCTGGACTGCGCGTCCATCCTGGATATGGACGACGATGTGAAACTGTCCGTCGTAAACGGTAAGGCTTCCATCACAAGCAGCGACGCGCCTGCCGACCGGCAGTACCTGATCGTAAACGGCAGTCTGGAAATCGGCCCGGATTCCCAAAAGGCACTGTCCCAGTATGTAGGAATTTTGGTAAACGGCACTGCAACCTATCCGAAGAGCCTGAGCAGCGCAATTCCCGGGCTGACGGTAAACGGAAACACCGCCTGCTACCCGGACGAAGCAATCGTCCTCAAGCGGACCGCTGTCATTGACCGCAATTTTGCACTGCGGGCCAAGAATTCCCTCTACTGGTCCCAGAAGCGCATGATTTTCGTGGATCCGGCCCTGGACCCCACGGCACTGGCCGACAAGGGCGCCTCCTTCTCCGCGCCGGAATTTCTGATTGCCGCCTCCAAGGTCGAAGCGCTGACCCCGCTGCTGGACGATCAGGCAGATGTACAGATCGTGCCGGACGGCACCGCCGTGGTTCTGGACGACGCCGATCTCAACCGCACGCTTCTGCGGCGCTACGGTACCCGTCTCTGCATTGTCGGAGACCTGAGCATCCCGGAGGATGCCGCGCCCCTGCTGGAGCAGCTGGAATATTTGAAGGTTCTGGGCGATGTGGAGCTTCCTTCCGAGCTGGAGGAGCTGTTCTTCTCCAAGGCGCCCGAGATTTCCGGCGACGTGGAAAGTAAGGATTCCTCCCTGCAAAAGGCATTCTCGGGGAAGTGTCTCAGCGACAAGATGCACGTCCGCATTTCCTCCAGACTCCTCCAGGACAACAGCGACGGCGTTTGCGTGACGGACTGCGCAAAAGTGACGCTGGATGAGGATGTGACTCCGGAGCTGATTCGCAGCCGTCTGATCATCCGGGACTGCGCTAAGGTCGTCTGCTGCACCCCCGACCAGGAAATGGCCTTGCAGGAGGTCTGCGAGGATGTCGTCCGCATTGTTGGCGGAGGCGATGATTCGGGCAGTTCCTCCGACTATACGACGGTAAACGCCGCCTCCTATATTCTCTGAGCAAGTGTCAAAATCGTAACCGCATTTCATAGCAAAGCCCCCAATACCAGGCAGTTCGCCGCCGGTATTGGGGGCTTATCATGGATAGCTTACTGAATATGCACGTGGTTGTTGATATGGTCCTGGCAGTAGCAATAAAAGCCCTTGCAGCGCGAACAGTAGCGGAACTCCAACTCCGGGTTGGTCACATCCGTCCGCCCGCATACCGTACACTTGTGCGTGTAGGGGGCCTTGGGCGTAGTCTGCTCAGCCTCATAGGAGCCGGCCGCCGGGAACGGAATCGTCTTTCCCTTCCCGGTGCGCTTTCCCTTCCGAAACAGCCTGCGGACGTTGATCCGCCAAGTCTGCGGAATAACATTCAGCACGTCCTTCCCGAAGAACAGGAAATAGTTCGCCAGGGCAATCACAGGGAACAGGTTATACGGGAACGAGCTTTGAATCACGCCCAACAGCACGATCACCAGATCCAACAACGCCAGCACCCAGGCGCGAATGGGGATGATAAACAGAATCAGGAACTGCGCCTGGGGATACAGCGTGGCATACCCCAAAAACAGGCTCATATTCAGGTAGCTCACGCTGGCATAGCAGCCGAAGATCATGCAATAAATATCCATCAGCACCACGCCGGACAGATAAAACAGGTTAAACTTCAGCGTTCCCCAAATATGCTCCATCGCCCGGCCCAGAGAATAATAGCACAAAAGGCCGATCAGTGTGAAAAAAATCCCTCCGGCGTTATAGGTAAGCGGATAGCTGATGAGCCGCCACACCTGGCCGTGCAGAATGGCGTTGCGGTCAAAACAAAGCACATCATACAGAACCGTCGTGTTGGCAATTAGGGAAAACAGATAAACCAAAGCGCTTCCCAGGCTCAGATACAGCATCAGGTTTGGAATGCCCTTGCTGCGGTTGCGATAGCAAAAGCGCTCAAAGCCCTTACGTAGTTTTTTCATGGAATTCAACTCCTATCCTACGGCAGTATCTCCTCCCGCAGGGGTTTTCAGACCTTATTTTACCAGGGAAAAGCGGAATTGTCCATAACGGAATTGTGAACATTCCCCCTGCCCCTCGTCAGGGAGAAACCGGAGCCGGCGGCACACACGCACCGGCTGCTTTTATTTTCTCCATGCTGACTGCGCGGATCGCCTCCCGCAGACGAAGCAGGTACGGCGAAAAGGCCGCATTCTCCTGACCGTAGGTCAGCTGAAGCTCATATTCCAGCGGAATCCAGGAGCGTATATCCGCCTCGTTATGCTGAATGACCGCCTCCATGCGGTCGATTGCCTTGTATATCCGCGCCTCCGTCGTCTGCAGCGCAGCAATTTCCGCCAGAAGCTCCCGGAATTCCCCCCGGGTCGGCTCCGGGAAGCTGTCCACCCACTGTGCAAGCAGCGTATCCTCCTGCTCCTCCTGGGTTTTCGTCTTATCAAACGTGGGAATATCTCCCGTAAACGCCTCCCCCAGGTCATGAATCAGGCACATACGGATCACCCGGTCCATATCCGCCTGAGGAAACTCCGGTGCGATCAGCATTGCCATCAGCGCCGCCCGCCAGGAGTGCTCCGCCACACTCTCCCGCCTGCCGGTGGAGGTGTCGCAATGACGCGTGGCACATTTGAGTCGCTCCGCCACGGAGAGAATCGAAAGCAGTTCTTCCGGCTTCATAGATGCTCCTCCATTTCTTCAAAGGTCTCCAGCCATCGGTCGGCAATCAACTGGTGGAAAGCCGGCGTAGGATGTACCCCGTCTGCCAGCCACCACCCCTCCGGGGCTGTCTGCTCCAATCTGTCCAGCTCCGCCTGCAGGGGAATCAGCGGCAGGCCGTATTTCCGGGCAAGCTCCGAAACAATGGCCGCCCGCGCCTCCACCTCCTGCCGGAACACCTTGTAATACCTTTCCGTCCCGAAGCCCCGCAGGACAAACGGCTCCAAAAGCATCACTCTGGTCTGGGGCAGCGTCTGCCGGATTTCTTCCAGGAGCATGGTATAAATGCAGCGGAACTTTGACGCACTTACGCCATTGCTCGCCTCCAGCTCATGCCATACGTCATTCACGCCGATCAGGATGCTCAGATAATCCGGCTGCAAATTCAGAATATCCGCCTTGATCCGGGCAAAAAGGTCCACACTCCGGTCCCCGCTTACACCCCGGTTCCACACCCGGTAGGCTCCGGGGTATGTGAGGTTCAGTCTGGCCCCCGCCATAAGCGGGTACCCAAAGCCCAGGCTCTCCGGATTTGCGCGGTCGCGGCCTGCATCCGTTATGGAGTCTCCCTGAAACAAAATGGTTTTCATACGTATTCCCTACCTTTCCAGCTGTCCGCCTAATATACTTTCCCCGCCGCGTACAAAAAATAACTCCCACCGCGCAGCCAAAGTCACGCGGTGGGAGAATGCACACAGGTATCAGGCCATAACCGTCCCGTCCGGATGGAAGAGGGGCAGCTTCTCCAGGTAAATCAGATCGTCCCGGTCCTGCGCGTCACCTTCCGCCAGGATGGCCATGCGCCCGGCAATCACGCCGCCGGCCTTTTCTACCAGCGCCTCCAATGCCGACAGGCTCTCCCCCGTGGAAATGACGTCGTCAACGATCAGAATCTTCTTTCCCTTCATCATAGCGGCGTCCGTCCCGTCCAGATACAGCCGCTGCTCCTTCGCGGTGGTGATGGAATGAACCGCCACATCGAAAATGTCCCGCATATACAGCTTAGGCGCCTTGCGGGCCAGGATATACTTGGCATTGCCCGCCTGACGGGCCATCTCATGGGCCAGAGGAATGCCCTTGGCCTCCGCGGTAAGGATGTAGTCATACTCCGGCGCGCGCTTCAGCAGCTCCCGGGCGCAGGTCACCGTCAGCTCCGGGTCCCCGAAGATAACAAACCCCGCGATGTACAGCTCATCAGAGACCTTGCAGATCGGCAGATCCCGCTCAAGTCCCGCAATGGTCATGCGATAATACATGGAGAATCGCTCCTTTATTCTAATCTGATTTGATTATACTACCGGTGGGAGAAAAGTCAAGGGATTAGGGGATTTTTCCCCTCGTTCCCTACGGATCTTCCCGGCTGACCGCCGGCTTGGGCGTAATGTCACCTGCCGCCGTCAGGGCCATCTTGGTCAGCAGCGGTCCGATCAGCTCATAGATCAGGACGGAAAACAGCACGATATTCCGGATGATTTCCCCTTCCTTGCCAAATTCCGCAGCCACCGTCACCGACATTCCCAAGGCAACACCGGCCTGGGGCAGAAGCGTAATGCCCAAATATTTGCAGATGCTGCTCTGGCAGTGCATCATCCGGGCACTGACGGACGCGCCCACGATCTTTCCCGTGGAGCGGGCGACGATGTAGGCAAGGCCGATTCCCACAACCGCCCAGTCGGCAAAGACCCGCAGATCCAGCTCCGCACCGGACAGCACAAAAAACAGCACATATACAGGCGCCGTCCAGCGGTCGGTCTTGAACATGATTTCCTCGGAGAAATTGCAAAGGTTGCAGAAAATCGTAGCGCACATCATGCACACAAGCAGGGCGGAAAACCCGATCTCTACTCCGCCCGGCAGCGGAATCTCCAGCTTTGCCAGGCCCGCGGAAAGAATCACAAAGGCCACGGCCAGGCTCAGGCGTTTGGAGCCGGAATTGAAATATTTCTCTACAAGGCTGAAAATCCAGCCCAGACCGGCTCCCAGGAGGACCGACATGACAATCTCCAGAATGGGGTTTACCAGGACGGAAACCAGGCTGATGCTGCCGCTGCTGAGCGCCTTGGCCACACCGTTGGACACGGCGAACACGATTAGGCCCACCGCATCGTCCAGAGCCACAATGGGCAGCAGAATATCCGTCAGTGCGCCCTTTGCCTTATACTGATTCACGACCATCAAAGTCGCGGCGGGAGCCGTCGCCGTTGCAATGGCGCCCAGCACAATGCAGGTAGATACCGGCAGCTTATCGCCCAGGAACAGATGCAGCAGGAGCAGCGCCACATCCACCATTACCGTCGCAGACAGGGCCTGAAAAATGGCAATAACCGTTGCCTGACGGCCGATCTTCCGCAGGGCGGACACGCGGAACTCGCTGCCGATGGAAAAGGCAATAAAGCCCAGCGCCGCGTCGCTGTTAAGCCCCATGG
>CAKTKB010000065.1 GCA_934569195.1 uncultured Oscillospiraceae bacterium | reverse complement strand
CTGTGCAGCCGGATTTTTGATGGAGAACAGACGATGCTCGACCAAAACGGCGATCCAGTTCAGAATCGTATAGTCCGGACTGTTCAGATTCAGAATATTCAGGTGTTCCGTATCAAGACTGTAACGATTGGCAAAGCCGCTACGCAGAGAGGATACGGCCCATTCCTTGGCGAGCTCTTCACTTTCCGTGCAGTAAAAGCCCAGTCCGAAGTCATTGTTTTGCTTACCCAACCCAAAGGTTGGAGACTCTACGAGCTGTTCAGAGCCGTGATATAGGGTAATTTTCTGATTCATTTCCGCGTCCTCCTAAGTATCACTACACAGATAGTATCACCAAAGTGATATAGAATCAAGTGATATTTGTAGAGAAATTAGTATGCAAAAGATTTTAGCAAAGACAGCGGCGCAGATTTTGGGTCGGTGTAAACAAAGAAAAGACGAATCTGTTCAGAGCAAAGGACGGGAAGTGAGGTTGCACGGGGTACGATAGAATGGTATAATCTGTGGCAGAGATGCAGAGAAGTCGTTGCTTGCGGAGGTATCATATGATCCTATATTTTTCCGCTACCGGAAATTGCAAATACGTTGCCGCCAGACTTGCGTCGGCTTTCGGTCAGGAAACGGTGTCCATCGTTGACTGCATCCAAGGCAGCGTGTATTCTTTCGCAGATGACACGATTGGTGTCGTTGTGCCCACATACTTCTGGGGACTTCCCAGTATCGTGAAGGAGTTTCTTGAAAAGGTGGATTTTCATGCGGACTACCTCTACTTTATTGCCACCTACGGCACAACGCCGGGAGCGTCCGACGCCATGGCAGGCAAAGCGATTCGGGGGAAAACCATCGACGCGTTTTACTCCGTGCGGATGCCGGACACATGGACGCCGATTTTTGACCTGTCCACGCCGGAGAAAGTGGCGGCGTTTTCCAGAACAACGGAAGCGGAGATCGACGATGCGATCCGCAAGATCGGCGAACGCCATACCAACCGGCATATGACACCGCACGTCCCCGCGTTTCTGGCGGAGTGGTTCGCCCAGCCGATTTACAACAGCAATAAGCGTCGAACGGCGCATTTTCGTGTAGAGGAAAGCTGCGTCGGCTGCGGACTATGTGCAAGAAAATGCCCCGTTCAGGCCATCGAGATGCAGGGGAAACGACCGGTGTGGGTCAAGGAGAAATGCACACTGTGCCTTGGCTGCCTGCACCGCTGTCCCAAGTTCACCATTCAGTACGGAAAGAACACCCAGCGGCACGGCCAGTATACGAATCCGAATGTAACGCTGTAACTTGTGGAGACTACCATCATAAATATTTACGAGGTTCACGACAGAACACCGTCCCTGCTCCACCAGCTCTTGGTGATCTGGGAGGCTTCCGTCCGTGCCACCCACCTGTTCCTGTCGGACGCGGAGGTGCGGAAGATAAAAGAATACGTTCCGCAGGCGCTGACCGATGTGTCCCATTTGGCCATTGCGGAGCGAGAGACAGGCCGCTCCGTCGCCTTTATGGGCGTGGAGGGTCAGCGTCTGGAGATGTTGTTTCTCTCTCCGGAGGAACGCGGCACCGGACTTGGGCGGCAGCTCCTTGACTACGGTATCCGCCGGTATGGCATCCGCGAGGTCACGGTCAACGAGCAGAATCCGCAGGCCGTAGGCTTTTATGAGCACATGGGCTTCGTGGTCTACAAGCGAACCGACCACGATGAGGCCGGTGACCCCTACCCGCTTTTGTACATGAAGCGGATAGCGTGCCAGTAGGCCAACGCCATCGAATGACCATATTCGTTTTGGGAGAACAGCGACCATGATCAGAAGATTACAGAAAGCAGATGTAGACAGGGTGATGGATTTGTGGTTAGACGCAAATCTGAAGGCCCACGATTTCATTCCTGCCGTGTATTGGAGAAGCAATTTTGGGCCGGTAAAAGAAATGCTGCCGCAGGCGGAAGTCTATGTGTATGAAAGTGCCGGGAAAATACAGGGTTTTGTTGGCTTGACCGGCGAATATATCGAAGGGATTTTTGTTGCTGATGAGATGCAGTCGCAGGGCATCGGCAGGCGTCTGCTGGATCATATGAAAGCCATAAAAGACACGCTGTACCTGAGCGTATACCAGAAGAACACACGGGCAATTCGTTTTTACCAGAGGGAAGGCTTCGTGATCCAGCATGAGGACTGGGATGAATCTACCGGTGAAAAGGAGTATGAGATGATATGGCAACGCATGCAGCTGTGAGGAGATGCTGATGGAAAAACGATTTGACCTTAGCGCGGCGGCGCTGCATATTCTGGCGATGGCCTTCATGCTGATGGATCACCTGTGGGCAACACTTCTGCCCGCACAGGAGTGGCTCACATGTGTGGGACGGATCGCCTTCCCGATGTTCGCCTTCATGGCGGTGGAGGGCTATTTCCACACGCGGAGCTTCAAGCGCTACGCACTGCGGATGCTGGCCTTTGCGTTGCTCTCCGAGATACCCTTCGACCTGATGTACGGCGGAACGTGGTTCTATCCCGTGCACCAGAATGTCATCTGGACGCTGCTCATCGGCCTGCTGGGCATCCACCTGATGGAAAAAGTAAGACAAAAGGGAAAGACGTGGTGCTACGTCCTCTCCTGCATCGGCATAACGGTACTCGGTGCGATCCTCGGCACAGTGGGAATGGTGGACTACTACGGCGCAGGTGTTCTGACCGTATTCGTTTTCTACTTCTTCCGGGGCAGGGCGTGGTGGAAGCTGCTCGGACAGCTTGTGACGCTGTACTGGATCAATGTGCAGATGCTCGGCGGGCAGCTGTACCCCGTCTCGCTCTTCGGCGTGGAGCTTGAACTCTGTCAGCAGGGGCTTGCGCTGCTGGCGCTCATACCTATCTGGCTCTATCGCGGGCGGCAGGGATACCACAGCAAACCATTCCAGTATGCCTGTTATGCCTTCTATCCGGTACATATGCTGGTGCTGGCGCTTCTGATAAGATAAAGGCGAACGTGACTTACGTTCCAGCACCAGCGATTACAATCAACAAAGGAGCATCCCATGAATCCAATTGATCTGATGAAGCGTCCCGCGGCGTATGCCGGCGGGTATGAAAATGCCCCGGCGGAGGCGCAAAGACGTGCCAAGCAGCTCTGTTGGGCATATAACCAGACATCCCCGGAGGACGTAGAGAAGCGCCGCGCCATTCTGCGGGAGCTTCTGGGCACCTATCATCCCCTGACCAACATCGAGTCCGATTTTCGCTGCGACTACGGCTTCAATATCCACGTCCACGGGCTGGCGGTGATCAACTATAACTGCGTGATTCTGGACACATCGCCGGTCCATATCGGCGCGGGAGCCTTTATCGCGCCGGGTGTCTGTCTTGCCTGTCCCGGCCACTCCGTCGATCCGGAGCAGCGCAGCCGCGGCATCGGCACCTCCGCACCCATCACGCTGGAAAACGACGTCTGGATCGGTGCCAACGTCACCGTCTGCGGCGGTGTGACCATTGGCGCGGGCTCGGTCATCGGCGCGGGGAGCGTGGTGACACACGATATCCCCGCCGGTGTCGTGGCGGCAGGTGCGCCCTGCCGTGTGATCCGCCCCATCACGGAGGCGGATAAGATCAAGCCGGAGCAAATTCTTTTCTGAAAGCAATATCGAGGAGGGTAACAGCATGGAAATCAAAATGCTGGAACAGGACTTCACCATATGTCAGGTGGCGGACTATACACAGGTGAATTGGGAGGCAGAATTTTGCTTCACCGGCAAAACAGACGAGGAGCGCTCTCTGGTCTGCGCCACCGGCGATGTGCCTGCCAATGTGATCCGGCGGGACGACGGTTGGAAGGGCTTCCGTATTCAGAGCGTTCTGGACTTCTCGCTGGTGGGGATCCTCTCCAAAATCGCGGCGCTTTTGGCCGAGAACAGCATCCCGATTTTCGCTATTTCCACCTACAACACCGACTATGTCCTGACGAAAGCGGAGCACTACGGAAAGGCGTTGGATGTTCTCGGACAGGCAGGATACGCGATTGTAAAGTAGAAAATTCGCTGTGAATCTATATGCTCCAAAACGCTTCCCACCCGGCATCGGTGAATGTTCACCGATGCCGGACGGGAAGCGTTTTTCAGAGAAATATTTTACCATCAAGAGCCGCTCATCCGTGGCTTGCGGCGCTCTTGGCCTGCTGGTAGGTATCCCACAGATCATCGCTCATTTCATAGACGATCCGCTTGACCTTACGGGCGTCGCCCGCCTGACGATAATGCTGTAAGTGCGCGAGAAATTCGTCCCCCTCGCGGCAGATACCGTACCCGAGGAGCGTATTTTCCTCCTGCGGAGAAAACGTAAGCGCGACCTGTTCGCCGCAGTAGGGGCAGGTGATCTCGTTGACGCGTGTGTCGGCCAGAGCGACGTCGAGGCTGGGATAGATTTGCCCGGAGACAAGCCTACTTTTGCGGTCAGATTCATAACCGACAAAGGCGGTACGGTATTCGTCGATACAGCCCGCCAAGTCCATGCGCTCACAGACCCGCACCGTGTTGCGGGTGTCATTCAACGCGTCATGCGCGCGGTCGGCGGGAAGATTCAATATCTTCACAGCGTCGGTCAGGGAGCATTGGCGGTTTTCACGCAAGATTTCTCGGGCGAAAATACGCTGGAGGTCATAGCAATAAGGAAACGGCTCGGTGGGGATGCCGTGCAGAAGCATGTTGTCCAGCAGCACGGGGATATCATCCGGCCCCCAGGAGCAGAGCGCGCAATCGTCCCCGCACCAGTCGATGAAGCTGTCAAACGCTTCGGGGAGTGACGGGGCTTTCTCAAGTTCCTGAGGTCGGATCTTTGTGAGCTGTACGATCGCACCGCTCATGTGAGGATAGAACTGCGGGCGTATGAATGTTTTGAACTCGTCCACGGAGTGAAAGCTTTCATCCAGCTTTACCGCGCCGATCTCAATGATCTCTGAATCAAATGGAAATGGTTCCGTAATCATCTCTTTTTCCGATAACGGCTGGTTCCATTCAAAATCTAAAACAATGTAGTGCATCTCTCTATCGCCTCTTGCGTAAATATCTTTAGCATTCTGATGTTCCGGGCAGTTTTATAAATTACCCCCCTTCTTCCCACTCGTCCCATGCTTCATCGAGGTCATCGTAGCCGCCGTCTTCGTAGAGGTCTTCCGGGTCGCCATAGTCCTCACGGAGACTTTGGCCGCTGCCAGGGCCGGTGTCGGTGGCGCTGCCTGAGTGGAAGGTTTGCCCCTCATAGGGCTGCGTGGGATAGTATTGCGAGAAGGATTTCAGCATGAACTCACTGTCGCCCTCCCACTGGGCGCACATACCGGCGGCAATCAGCTCACCGGAGTCATCGTACCAGTAAACGTTAATGTACTTGCGGTTCAGTTCCAGCTTTTCAAAGTTCTTGCACTTCAGCTCTTTGTCAGGCGCACCCAGCGAAGTATAGGACAACGCCTTCATAGGCATACCCTCCACCGGAAGTTTGCCGCTATATTGAGCATAGCTGGCAGTCGGCGTGGTCGCCATGGATGAGCTGTCAGGCTTGGAGGCGGCGGGAGCCACCGCGGCAGGCTGTGATTTGGGAACATCCTGCGCGGCAAGAAAAATTAACCAGCCTACTAATACCAAGCAAATTACAATGATTGCGATTCTGCCATATTTCCGGGTTGGCTTTGTTGTATCTTGCGCCGCTTCCATTGGTGCAGGTGCGGCGGACTGTGCTGGTTCCGTTGGTTTTGTGTGTTCCTGCTGCGGTTTTGGTTCAGTGGCCTCTTTTTTCGCAGACTCTTGCGGCTTGGGGAGTATTTCCAGCACACGCTTGGTTTTCTCCGGCGGCCACGGGGCGGTGTCGCGGGTATAGTCATCCGCGGAATAAACAACGCCCTCTTTCAGCTCGCTCTTTTTGCCGTAAGGCACACGCACATGGTCGCCCTTCTTTACCGGCAAGCCGGCAGTCAGGTAGGCATAGCGGCGGCCATTGTCCACCCGTACAAAGCAGTAGCGATATGTCGGTGTACTATCATCTGCGTTCGCGTATTCTTCCATTAGAGCATCGAACTCGTCGGGGGCTTCAGACCACTTCTCTCGCGGCAGCGGATTTGATTGCAGCAGCGCGTATAAATGCTCCGCCAGTTCTGTTTTTCTCTGTTCAAAGGCGGCTTGGATGAGGTATAGGTGCAGCCTGCACACATAATGACTGCGGAACATCATCTCTGCAAGCGTATCGTCCTTCCGAACTGCGTCCAGCAACGGAGCAAGGACATCTTCGTTATAGTCCTCATGTTCCCACAGAAAATCCAGCAGATAGAAGAAATCCTCCGCACGGCGCGGGTCTTGCAACGGCTCCTGCTTTTCCGGTAGGGATCGCCACATGGCGATGGCCTTTTGCGGGTCGGTACGGTAGACTTCTTCCAGAAGCTGTGCCCCCATCATGCCGGAAAGGGCCTCGCTTTCGTACTCGTCCTTCAACTCCGGAAAATGCTCCACAATACGCTCTACAGCGGAGTCGAAGAAGATCGGTTGTTCAGGGGTATCCTCATTTTCGCCGGGTTCTACTGTGAGAGTGAGGGTGATCTCCTTGGGTATCCGGACAGTCTTTGCGGCTCTGCGCGCGTCTTGAATGCGCTGCGGAATGAAACCGCTGTCGCCGCACCAGCCGCATTCCCATATATCTTTGTGCAGGATCACATCCGGTGCGCCGCAGGTCGGACAGTTCATGGAGACACCCCCCTATAACGAAGTTAGACTGTTGCTGCACAGGGTTTTCTGCTTTCATTATACAGCCGCTGCCGGAGGAAGTAAACAACCATCGCCGGCGTCCAGCAGCCCACAAGAACCTGCTGTTCGCCAAAAGCGGACATCTGATCTGTGGTAGTCTCCAGTTCCGCAATGACGGTATCCACCTCTCGAATGGCGGCGATGATCTCACTCACGCTGATATCCTCGGCCCAGAGGGCCTCATAGTAACGATAACGGGTGGGCTGATGTAAAAAGTTGTCCTCTGGCTGCTTGTCAGCCAGGTAATTGCCGACCGTCGGGAGCATGGCGACGAGACTATCACGGTACACATGAAGTGTGCCCAGGCGTTCCGGATAGCTCATAATTGTCCGCATAAGATTGAGTTCATGATCTTCCAAAGCCAATTCCGAAAAGTATCCCACGTTCATTACCTCCACTTAATTATTGTCGTTTTCTGCCAATACCTGCTCAAAGGCCCTTTTTGCCTGCTCCGGATAATAGAGCGTATACCACACGAGGCGCATGGCACTTATCGCCAGTTGTACATTGTGGCTGCGAGGAAAGAGATAACTGATTTTCTGACAGCTCTCTATGAACCAGTCATCTACACCAAAAGCGCAAAGCTGCTCCCACTGGTAAGGGAGAAAACCATTGATTAAACCGGACGAACTTCGCCTTGCCCGCCCCATACAAATGTAGTGCATTAGGGCGCTTGCCGATGGATGATCCATCCCCTTTTGCGTAAGGTACTCAAATACATCTTCCCGACAGGCGATGATTCTTTGGGCATCGATACTACCTGACTCGATGAGGTGTTCACCATTTCCCTCCCATGCTCCGGTGCTGTGCATGAGCGAACTGATTCGGGCAAGGTCATCCGCAGTTTTAAGAGGCATCAGGCGGAATAGCTTATCCCACGCGGGCGAAGCTTCATCTGTGCCATGCTTTTTGACCTCAAATACATTCAGACCGAAGTGCCTGCAAGCCTGCCCTGACAACGTGTTGTATAGCGCGAAATCTTCATTGACCGTTTTGACCTTTTCGATAACACGCGAATCATC
>CAKTKB010000064.1 GCA_934569195.1 uncultured Oscillospiraceae bacterium | reverse complement strand
TGGTTATCCCGCCTTTTTTCTATTTTCGTTCAATGTCACGTTTTATTGTTGATACCTCGCGTTCAGTCACCCGCCCGCAATAATGCCTCGCGCCTCACCACCCCGTGCTAAAATATGCACAAGAAATACCGCTGCGTCTAACCGGCAGATCGACGCAGCGGTACCTTCTTTTACTCCGACAAACTACTGGTTTGTCCTTTCATCAACGCGGAATAGACAAACAAGGAGATCACAAAACTGATGATCCAGCCATTGATGGTAATCCAAGACAACTGATCAATAAATAATCCCAAAAATGGCAGAAGCGAACTAATCGCCCATGCAGCCACGGCTCGGACATTGATTCCCTTTGTATACCAATACCGCCCTTCCTTCCCAAGATACAATTCGGCAAGAGATATTTCCATTTTCCGGTAACGATAATAGTCGGCAATGAAAATTCCGGCCAGAGGGCCTGTAAAAATGGCGTAGGTGTTCAGCCAGGTGAAGATATAGGCATTGGGATCTGCCAACAGCTTCCACGGCTGAATCAGAATGGCAAGAATACCCGTAATTACCATTCCGCTGCGGAAGGAGATTTTTGCAGGGCAGAGATTGGATATCCCATTGGCAGGCGGGATGAGATTGGCCGCAATATTGGTCGTCAAAGAGGCCAAAGCGATGCCCACTGCCCCCAGAAATGCGGTAAACGGACTTCCGATTCGTTCCACGATCATAATAGGATCCCACAGCGCTTCTCCATAAATCACAATGGAGGTACCGGTTACGAACACTCCCAGGAAGGCCAACACAGTCATCGTTGTCGGCATACCCCACAGCAATCCCCGGCGCTGATCGCGCTGGCTCTTTGCATAACGGCTAAAATCCGGAATATTCAGCGCAGCGGTAGACCAATATCCAATATTGGCCGTAAGGCCACCCAGAAACGCTGTCCAAAAGGAGAAATCCGCACCTCTTTCCGGTGTGATGAATGCAGCCTTCAGAGAAAATCCCCCAGAAATCAATGCGTAGCCCGCCCAAGCAAATAGTGCGATACAGATAACAAACAACACAGGCACACCGAGGGTTTCAATCTTTTTGACCGCTTTTTCTCCAAAAAGGCCAAATCCAATATTGATCATCCAGAAAGCAGCAAAGGAAATCCAGATTCCTGCCGCAAAATTACTCCATGCTGGTACAATAAGACCGATGGCAGTGTTAATGGAGAGCGCTCCTGTCCACATCACAATGCCTGCCCAGCCTGCCGCGATCACCGATCGAACAAGCGCAGGGATGTGCGCACCCCTCACGCCAAAGGAAATTCGCGCGAAAACAGGAAACGGGATTCCGTATTTTGTTCCCACGTGAGAGTTCAGAATAATTGGCACCAGAATAATTAAATTGCCAAGCGCCACAATCAGCACAGACTCCCACCAACTGAGTCCCATGGAAATCAAAGAGGAGGCCATCTGGTAAGATGGAATGCAGACGGCAAGTCCCACCCACAAAATGGCTATATGAAAGGCGTTCCAAGTTCGGTCGGCAGTAGAAACCGGTGCCAGTGCTTCATTATAATAGCTGGATCCCCGGATTCTTTCTCGCTCCGCTGATGTAAGATCTACTGTAGTAGAAAACGTGTTATGTATGCTTTTCGGCATAGTCTTTTCCTCCTGTCGGCAATTCACTCATACATAAAACTTCCTGAGGGCAGCGTGAAACACACAGACCACATCTGCTGCACAGCAGCTTGTCTATGCTCCACTTTCCCTCTTCAATCGATATCGCTCCATACCTGCAGCAGTGCACGCACGTGTGGCAACGGACACATCCATCCGCACTCTGCTCAGGATAACCGGGCTGCCATCGGTTTGCACCGGACTTGCCCAGCGCAAGACCGCAAATATCTGAGACGCGCCGGTATCCCTTCCGGTCCATAAATGCATTCAGTTCTTCTGCAATACGTCCAAACGCAGACGGCCCTTCCAGAACTGCTTGCGTGCAGACCTGTACGGCGCTGGCACCGGCCATTAGCATCGCTGCCGCTTCCCGGCCATTTGTAATTCCACCGACTCCAACAATCGGGATCTTGACAACCTTAGCCGCCTCATACACGCAGCGCAACGAAATGGCGTGGAGAGCGGAACCGGACAACCAACCATACGCCCCATCACTACCCAGCACAGGCCGCGCGGATTCCACATCAATTCCCAGGCACGGGCCGAAGGAATTGCACAGTACCAGACCATCGGCACCTGCACGCTCCAAAGCCAACGCGATATTCTGAATATCCGTACAGGGGCTGAGCTTGACGTACACAGGCACATCCGACAATTTTTTCGCGGTTTCTAAGGCGCTGAGAATCGGAAGCAAGCTGTTGCCTGTGTAATGGGTCGACAGTTCAAACATTTGCGCATAGTCTCTGAACATTGGGATCAACTCATGAAGCTGGGGAGCGGTATACCCCAGCTGGATAATGACAGGCAAGCCGGCAGATTGGATCATCGGCAGTTCTTTCCGCAGCCACTGCTCTTTTGAGATATCGGACCATGTCTCTGCATTCAAAAGTCCACCGCCAACCTGCGCTAAAAAAGGCGCACACAGCCGCGCCGGTGTCACAGAAATTGTCTTTGTCACCAGAGCAGACGCGCCTCCTGCTGCTGTAGCAAGGGCCTGTGCGCCGTTTCGTACCGGGGGACCGGATGCAGACATAATGGGATGCCGCAGCGGGATGCCGGAAAGTTCCAAATGCAAGTTGGCCATAATGACCTCCTCATGTCTACGCGGTGTATTCTTACGTTTCGTCCTAGGCCAATTATATGGAGGAAGCTTTCTCTTTGTCAATCGGTCAAAGCGGAACAGGACGGATTTCGTAGGACTGTCCAATGGATATAAAAGCATTTTATCGGATAAGAGAATTAGTGACAGCTACGTTGCAATTTCCGCCACTTTGTCGCAAAAGCCCGATCCTATTTCAACTGTTTTGCGACAGCCACGCAATGTATCAGATTTCTCTGTCACAAATTGTATCGATTAACAAACTCCAAGGAAATATTTTGATATTTGAATGAAAGTTCCGTTTTTTCGCGCCTTTTTCTTGACATTTTTCGCACATAACCGATATACTGGAGAAAAAGGAGGGGTGCAACTTGGAGCAGCTGTATGCCGAATTGCAAAGCCGGTTCATTCTGTATGCAGATAAAATTGTGACAGATGCTGTATCCTCTTTGTCACTTGATTTCCGTTTGTGCCATACCGCAACCCAGCTTGATATCCTCCTGCAGGAAGGCAGCCCACTGACGCCGGTATTTGACAGAGTCCCTCTTTGGAACTATGCAAAGCAGCTGTGGAAAGGATCGGAACCTATCTGCCTTCCCCATAGCGCGGGGCGCCTTCGGAAAGGTGCTCTGTATCTTAAGCAAATGGGGTATACGTGGAGTCGAATCTCCATAGACTGGCCCGATTGGCAGCCCTGCCGCACCGTGTTGTCAGAAGTGGGGGCTACGCCGTTGCCCTATCAATGGATTCCATTTAACCGATTAGACCAATTGGAGCAAGTGCTCTCTCACCACCTGCGGAATCTAGACAGCGGACGGTGCGACATAGTACTCACTGGCGATGCCATGGTGTATCACACGCTCCGAAACCGCGGGATCGTCAGCTGTTTCCCCTCCCCTGACGCGGAAGAGGTTCAGCTGTATTTGGCCTCTGTTTTAGGCCGCGCGCAGTTTCTAAATGACGAACGGTATCGCATTGCAGCAGTGCTGATCCATATTTCCACCTATTCCAATCTGGAGCGCGGGATGGAGTTTTTCCTTCAGGAAAACCAGATGTCTGTGCAAAAAGTTCTTCTGCGATACGCACAGGAGCTGGAGGGACACTGGATCGCTTTCGGCGCAGAAGACTATCTGTTTCTCACAACCAAGTCCATCTTTCGGGCCTTTACGCGGGAATACACTACATGTCCTTTGCTGGATGAGTTGGAAAACACCATCCACGCACCAGTGCAAATGGGCGTTGGGATCGGTTTTACCGTGCAGCAGTCCATGCAATTTGCGCAAATGGGGCTGAAATACGCAGTGGAGCAGGAGCGTTCCACCTGCTACATTGTTTCTGAAAACCAAAAACTGATCGGCCCTATTATAGAATCCGCCACCTCGCCGCATCTCTCGCGGCTCAATATACCAGCAGTGGATCACTTTGCCAAGGTCCAAGGAGTCCCCAAGGAATCTCTGTATAAGTTTTTCTCTTATATCCGCAAGTCTGGCACCTTGGACTTCTCAGTCAGAGAAATTGCACCCCAACTCGGTTTATCTGCCAGAACAGTCTACCGATTGGTAGACCGTCTTATAGAATGTTCCTATTTAGAAGATTTAGGGGAGGTGAAAGAGCAGCGCCGCGGAAGGGCGGCGCATCGGTATCGGGTCTTGAAAACTCTTTGATTTCCTGCGTTTCGTCCTGCAGTAAAGTAAGGAGGTTTCATGTATGAGTCAATCCATTTCCTTTCTCTCGGAAAAATTATTTCGTGAGGAAGCAGACCGCTGTGAAAGCTGCAAAAACAAGCCCTGCCAAGGTGCATGCCCCGCTGGATGCTCGCCGGCAGAGTTTATTCAAGCCGCCAAAGGGATGCGCCCCTCTGACTTTCAGCGTGCGGCTGCCATGATCCTGAGTCAAAACCCCATTGGTGGAATATGCGGAAGCATTTGCTCGGAAAAGCACTGCATGAGCGCCTGCTCCCGCGGAAAGGCCGGACGGCCTGTCTCCATCCCCGCTCTCCAGTCCTACATCATCTATCGGGCACAACTGGACGGCATCCGTCAGGCGTTCCCCGCCGGCCAGAAGGATGGTGAAAAGGTGGCCGTTTTGGGTGCGGGTCCCGCCGGACTTTCCGCTGCTGCCGTGCTGGCTTGCGCCGGGAAAGAGGTTCATCTCTATGATGATAACCCCACCTCCGGCGGCATGTGCCGGCTGATTCCGGAAGACCGCCTCCCCCGCGAGATGTTGGACAAAAATATATCGTTTCTTACCGATCTCGGCATATTCTTCCATCAAAGCACTTCCCCCCTGCTTGCAGAGGCTTTATTGACGCAATATGAAAAGGTTATTGATGCCTCAGGGCGTCACCAAAAAGTTACGTTGGACATCCCCGGGAAGGAATACGCCATAGACGCGCTGGATTTCCTTGCAGAGCCTCGTATTCATGACCGGGTGGCAATCATTGGCTGCGGAGGCATTGCTGTGGACTGTGCTGCTGCAGCACTTCAGCAGGGCGCATCCGGCGCAGAGCTTTTTGCGTTGGAGCAGCTGTGTGAACTGAACCTTGGGAGTAAAGAGCGGGAGACTTTGTTTGCTACAGGGGTGTCCGTACACACTCGAACCGCCGTTTCCGCCATCCGTCAGGAAGCCAACGGACAATTCTCTCTCCTAACAGAAGATGTATTACTTCCTCCCGGTGCGCCCTTCCATCCCTCCGCCGTTCAGCACATGGCTGAGAGTCAGCGTTGGGTGGGTCCTGTAGACACTGTGATCTTTGCCATCGGTTCCCGCGCGCTCCCCTCTTCTGATCACCCCCATCTCATCCGTGCTGGAGAGTGTGCAATCGGTGCAGCTACTGCTGTGGAAGCGGCAGCCTCCGGCAAAGCGGCAGCTTACCAGCTTCTGGGACTGGATCAGGGTGGAGAAACAAAACCTCTCCCCTCTTACCAGCCGCTTCCCGTGTCACTGCAAACCACAGTCTTCGGTAGAACCGTCCGTTCCCCGTTCTTTGTTTCCGCTTCTCCTCCTTCTGACGGCTACGCGCAATTAAAGGCAGCCTACGACGCAGGGTGGGCTGGTGGAATCTTGAAAACCGGTTTTGATGGCGTTCCCATCCATACGCCGGGCGAATATATGCACAGTACCGACCGCTTTAGTTACGCCAACTGCGACGGCGTCTCTGCCCGGCCGTTAGACGCCCTGTGCGAGGATATACGGCGGCTGCGAGAGGAATATCCCGACCGAATGACCATGGCTTCCACCGGAGCGGATCTCACCGGTGATGATGCAATAGATCGCAAAAACTGGTTGACCTGCACACACAAGCTGGAGAAAGCCGGAGCCATGGGAATTGAGTATAGTCTCTCCTGCCCCGGCTCGGACGGTCCTGACAGTTTAGCCGTAAATCAGGATGCAGACAAAACAGAAAAAATTCTCCGCTGGATTCTGGAAGGGAGCAATCCGGATGTCCCCAAGCTCTTCAAGCTCACCGCGTCTGCTCCCAATGTTGGAGTCATTGCAGAGCGCCTATCCAGTCTGGCAGCCGAATTCCCCATGGCAAAATTTGGAATCACCATTGGCGATACGATTCCGATTTTGGTATTTCAAAATCGCGGCAAATCCCAGTGGGAGGACGGCGTAGTGATGGGCGTTGGCGGCAAAGGGATCGCGCCGATCAACCAGTACGCAGTGTCCAAGGTCGTCGGCTGCAAACTGCCGGTCAGCGCCAGTGGAGGCGTGATGAGCTATCGCGATGCCGCTGACTTTCTTGCCATGGGTGTAGAGTTTGTCCAATGCTGCTCTATCATCATGCGATATGGCTATGAGTCTATCCGGGAATTGGAAAGTGGCCTGAGTTGGCTCATGTGGTCCAGATCTCTGCACAGCGTGGAAGAACTGCGTCACGCTTGCGGAGAACGAATCATCCTACCATACGAAGAACTGTCTGCGGAAAAGAAGATTCCTCAGGTAGATATCGGATTGTGTACTTCCTGCGGCAACTGTCTGCGATGTCCCGCTCAGGCGGTGCAGCTTGATCCGGAGGGACATCCCACATTTGATCCAAACCGCTGCGTCGGATGCACCTTCTGCAATCAAATTTGTTTCACCGGTGCTCTGTCCATGAGAAATCGCTGAAGAATCTATGTAAAAAGAGGGGCTTGACCACTTGGCCATGCCCCTCTTTTCGGTTGGGTATCAAAGTGTTCCCTGCTCTGCCGAGGAAAACCAGTCAATCGACGATAGAAAAGTACTGTTCTTTCTTTCCTTCGTCCCACGCAGTACGGATGCGCTTATTCTCGGATAGTTGCCTCTTGTCACTCTGCGTCATTCTGTCCACCTTGTCTCTGCAATAACTCTCTCAGTAAGCCATGGCATCCCGCCAGCACATCCTGCCATGTTGCCTCAAAATCGTCGGTGTACCACGGGTCTGCTACATCGCCGGGACGATCGGTGTAATCCAGCAGCAGATGTATCTTGCCATCCGGGTCACCGCCGCAGATACGGTGCATATTCCGCAGGTTGGCTCCGTCCATGCCGACGAGCAGGTCAAATTCCTTGTAATCATTTTTGGTGAGCTGCCGCGCCGCGTGACCGCCGCAGGTGATCTCGTGTTCGGCCAGCTTGCGCCGCGCCGGAGGATAGACGGGGTTGCCGATCTCCTCCCGGCTGGTTGCGGCGGACTCGATATGGAACTGTGACGCCAGCCTCGCTTTTTCTACTAAGTCCTTCATCACGAACTCAGCCATCGGGCTGCGGCAGATATTGCCGTGGCAAACGAATAAGATTTTCTTCATATGGTAGTATCTCCCGGTCATTGCTTTTTTTCTTTAAGTATAGCAAACGAACGTCTATCTGTCGAGAGAATCGACATAAGAAGGGCTTCGTTACGGCGAAGTCCGCCACTACCAGCCGTCAAGGCACCACCCCTTCTCGACAAAATACCCAAGCCATGGGCGGTGTTCTGACTTTATCAGGTTTGTTCCTTATGGATGGCTTTCACCATGCGGGTAAGGCCCGTCTTGATCATACTGCGGGGCATGGTCAGATTCAAACGGATATATACAGCTTGTCTTCTTCTCTTACACAGC
>CAKTKB010000063.1 GCA_934569195.1 uncultured Oscillospiraceae bacterium | reverse complement strand
GCCGACACCGCTGCGGGCCAGCGCCTCCACGGTGTAGCCGCCCACGCCGCCGATGCCGAATACCGCCACACGGGCATGGAACAGCCGATCCATGCCCTCCGGGCCAAGGAGCAGCTGCGTTCTTGAAAACTGATTGAGCATATCCGTTTATCCTCCGACATTCCGCTTATTACAAATTCTATTAACATACTATAATGATAGGTATCCATATTAGCATGTGCATTCGCCGCTGTCAACTGCTATGTGGCCGGAATCCGGGGCAGACGCGGTTATGCCGGAAATACCGGGAAATAATCCTTGACACGACAGATTTTGACGGTTATAATACCCAAGACCATAGTTGAGGTTGCGAAACAGATCAGTACCGACCGGGACAGCCGGCATATTGCCCGGCCGGGAAAGGATGTTTCGCCGAAGAGCGTTGCGCTATGCTGGATGTGCAAGGCTCTGGGGCTGCGCAGAATATGCGCCGCACTGTCATCTTTCGGGATGGAGCGCTTCTGTGGGGCCGTTATACAGGATTTTTGGCCCCGTGCGCCCGCACGGGGCTTTTTTATTGTTTTAAGGAGACGTCATGAAAAAAACACCCTTTTTATCTCTGGAGCAGGCTCGGGAAATTGCCGCCCAAATCCCGACGCCCTTTCATATCTACGATGAGGCCGGCATCCGGGAGAATGCCCGCGCCCTGATGGATGCCTTTTCCTGGAATCCCGGGTTTAAGGAATATTTCGCGGTGAAGGCGACGCCCAATCCCTATATCCTGCAAATTTTGAAGGAGGAGGGCTGCGGCTGCGACTGCGCGACCTATACGGAGCTGCTTCTGGCCAGGGCCGTTGGATTTACCGGGCACGATATTATGTTTTCCTCCAATGTAACACCGGAGCAGGATATGCGCCAGGCGTGGCAGATGGGTGCCTACATCAATCTGGACGATGCAACCCATGTGGATTTCTTGGCGAAGATCGGTGAAATTCCGGAGACCGTGTGCCTGCGCTACAATCCCGGCGGCTCCTTCAGTCTGGGAAATACGATCATGGACATGCCTCGGGACGCAAAGTACGGCATGACGGAGGACCAGATGGCCGGGGCCATTCTCCGGCTGCAAAAAATGGGCGCGCGCCATTTCGGTATCCATGCGCTCCTCGCCTCCAACGCGTGCAGCAACGAGTACTATCCGGAGCTGGCGGGAAATCTGTTCCGTCTGGCGGTACGGCTGAGGAACGCCACGGGGGCGCACATAGCCTTTGTGAATCTGTCCGGCGGCGTAGGTGTGGATTACCGGCCGGAGCAGCCGAAGCCGGACATCAAGGTAATCGGCGAGGGGGTGCGGCAGCAGTATGAGCGAATCCTGACTCCGGAGGGAATGGGGGATGTGGCGATCTTTACGGAGCTGGGGCGCTACATGCTGGCGCCCTACGGACACCTGATCGCAACGGTGCTGCATCAGAAGCACATTTACCGGGAGTACGTTGGCCTGGATGCCTGCGCGGCCAACCTGATGCGCCCGGCCATGTACGGGGCGTACCATCACATCACGGTGCTGGGAAAGGAGGACGCCAGCCTGGATCACGTGTACGATGTCACCGGCGGCCTGTGTGAGAACAACGATAAGTTTGCCATTGAACGGAGCCTGCCTGCCATTGAGATCGGGGATATGGTGGCGATTCACGACACCGGCGCCCACGGCTTCTCCATGGGATACAACTACAACGGAAAGCTGCGGTCGGCGGAGGTCCTGCTGCGGCCGGACGGCTCCTTCCGCCTGATCCGCCGGGCGGAAACACCGGCTGATTATTTTGCGACATTTGATTTCAGCGAGTTTCATTTTGAATAATTCGTATGTGAAAGATGCACAAAAATAGCCGGAAAAATTTGGGCTGGAAATGCTCCTGTTCATAATAAATTTTTAACCTTTTGCAGCGGTTTTGTGGTATAATGAACAAGGCGGTGAGCGCCGCCAGCAAACGCGGAAAGGATGCTACCATGAACCAAAACAACATACTTTTTTTCTTGACGCCTAAGGCGATGTGTTCCTATATACATGACGACTATACCCTCCGGCAGGCGCTGGAGAAAATGGAGACTGCCGGCTATGCCTCGCTTCCGATTCTGAACAAACGGGGCGAGTACCGCGGGACCCTGACGGAGGGGGACCTCCTGTGGGCGGTAAAAAATATGTGCTACATGGATATGCGGCAGGCGGAGGCACACCGTGTGATGGAGATTCCGCGCCGCAGGGATAATGTCCCCGTGCGGGTAACGACGACCATGCACGAGCTGGTGGAGCGGGCCAGCACACAGAATTTTGTCCCGGTGGTGGATGATAAGGACGCGTTTATCGGCATCATTACCCGGCGCTCCATCATCAAATATTGCCAGCAGCAGCTTTTTACGGAGGATTAGTGTACATAACCGGCAGGGGATCGCTTGCACAGACGACCTCCTGCCGGAGTTTTTTGAGAAGGCGAATCGATTGTATGTATCCGCCGCGTGAAATCGCTTGGAAAGCATGCGTCGGGATTCCCGCCGGACCATAATCGACTGCGCCGGCAGCGGCAGATTGCCCCTGTAAAAGAGGGCTTTCGGCTGCCGGCATATCAGAAGGAGAGATCGGATACCATGAAAAATTATCAGTTTTCAACCTTGGAATACAAGCGCCCCGACCTGGAGGCGCACCGTGCAAAGCTCAGCGAGTGGAAGACTGCGGTTGAGCACGCAGAGAGCTACGAAGCGCTGCGCGCGCGGATGCTTGAGATAGATCGCGCAAGCTGCGAGCTTTCCACACAATATTCCATTGCACATATCCGCCATACCCTGGACACCCGCGACGCGTTTTACGAAGGGGAGGTCAATTATCTGCAGGACACGCTGCCGACTCTGGGAGGCGCGGAGGTCGCGCTTAGTGAGGCCATTGCCGCCAGTCCCTTCCGTCCGGACATCGAGAAAGAATTTGGCAAGCAATATTTTGTTTCCATGGACCTGCAGAAAAAACTGTTCTGCGAGGCCAATATCCCTCTGCGCCAGCAGGAGAGCCGTTTGGCCAACGAATATCAGAAAATCATGGCCACGGCGGAAATCCCCTTCGACGGTAAGACGCTGAATCTCTACGGCGTGCAGAAATACTTTGAGCACCCGGACCGGGCCATGCGCGCAGCCGCCGTCAAGGCGTACTCCAAATTTTATGAGGACAATGAGCCGCGCCTGGAGGAGATTTGGGACGAATTGATCCGCATCCGCAACCAGATGGGCAAAAACCTCGGCTATGAGAACTATATCCCCGTGGGCTATCTGGAGCAGGGACGCACAGACTACGGCGAAAAGGAGGTCGCGTCCTTCCGGGAGCAGGTGCGTACCTTCCTTGTGCCGCTGTGCCAGAAGCTCTATGACGCCCAGGCAAAGCGTTTGGGGATCGACCATGTTCTGTGGCATGACGAAAAGATGGTGTTCCCGGACGGCAACGCCGAGCCCGCGGGCGACGACGCATTTATGGTTCGGACAGCGCAGAAAATGTATCACGACATCAGCCCGGAGACCGGTGAATTCATTGACTTTATGATCGACCATGAGCTGATGGATTTGCAGAACAAGCCGGGCAAGGCTTCCACGGGCTACATGACCAGTCTGCCCAGCCTGAAGGCACCCTTTGTATTTTCCTGCTTTAACCACACGATTTTTGATATGCAGGTCCTGACCCACGAATTAGGCCACGCCTTCGCGGGCTATATGGCCATGCGCAGCCAGCCCATTTCGGACTATTACAGCGAATCCACGGACATTGCGGAGATTCACTCCATGTCCATGGAGCAGTTCGCCTACCCTTACGCCGAGTGGTTCTTCGGCGATCAGGCGGATAAGTTCCGTTTTGCCCATTTGCAGGAGGCGCTGACCTTCGTGCCCTTTGGTGTGGCGGTGGACGAGTTCCAGCACATCTGCTACGCCCATCCCGAGCTGACGCCCAAGGAGCGGACATATCAGTGGCATCTGCTGGAGGAAAAGTACATGCCCTGGCGTAAGTACGACAGCGACCCCTTCATGGACCGCGGCGGCTACTGGTACCACAAGCTGCACATTTTCCTCTATCCCTTCTACTACATCAACTACACGCTTACCACCATGGGCGCGATGGAGTTCAAGAAAAAGTACGCCGAGGATAAGCAGGCGGCCTGGCAGGATTACCTGAAGCTCTGCAAGACCGGCGGCAGCCGCAGCTACCTAGAAACCCTGCGCTATGCAAATCTGGCCAATCCCTTTGAAGCCGGTTCTGTTGAGCGTGCCTGCGGGTATGCAGCAGAAATCCTGCTGGAACAGATCGCAAAGCAGGAGCAGAGCGTGTAAAAGGCCATAGGGGGGGACGGCAAACCGCCGGATGCCTGAGCGCAGTGCGGCCCGGGGCATCGGCGCGCCGTATCTTCTGCCGCCAGAAAGATGGAACTGGATATGATCGATAAAATGCTCATTCGTGGAGCAAAGGTACACAATCTGAAAAATATAGATGTCGACATCCCGTTGGGAAAAATCGTCGGCATAGCGGGGGTGTCCGGCTCCGGGAAATCCTCCCTGGCATTGGGAGTGCTGTATGCCGAAGGCTCCCGCCGTTATCTGGAGGCACTCTCCACCTATACGCGCCGGAGGATGACCCAGGCGTCCAGGGCCAGTGTGGACGAGGTGCTGTATGTTCCCGCCGCGCTGGCGCTGCACCAGCGCCCCGGCGTGCCGGGCATCCGCAGCACATTTGGAACGGGAACGGAGCTGCTGAATAGTCTGCGGCTGATGTATTCTCGCCTGGCCAACCACCGCTGCCCCAACGGGCATTACCTGGAGCCGTCCCTGGCTGTTGCCGCCGGGAAAGAACTGATCTGTCCGGAGTGCGGCGTTCATTTTTATGCGCCATCCGCCGAGGAGTTGGCGTTCAATTCCCAGGGCGCCTGCCCAAAGTGCAGTGGGACAGGGATTGTACGCACCGTCGACCTGGCGACGCTGGTGCCGGACGATTCCTTGACCATTGACGAGGGTGCAGTCGCCCCGTGGAACAGTCTGATGTGGTCGCTGATGACGGATATTTGCCGGGAGATGGGGGTCCGGACGGATGTGCCCTTCCGGGACCTGACGGAACAGGAAAAGGATATCGTGTTTCACGGTCCGGCGGAGAAAAAGCATATTTTCTACCACAATAAAAACGCAAACCAGGCGGGAGAACTGGATTTTACTTATTTTAACGCTGTCTATACCGTGGAGAATGCCCTTGCAAAGGTCAAGGACGAAAAGGGCATGAAGCGGGTGGAGAAGTTTCTGCGGGAGGATATCTGTCCGGATTGCGGCGGTACCCGCCTGTCAAGCGCCGCCCGCGGGCCGAGGCTGCGGGGCATTTCCCTGGATGCGGCCTGCGCTATGACGCTGTCCGAGCTTGTAGAGTGGGTGCAGGGTGTACCGGGTAGCCTGCCGGAGGAAATGCGTCCCATGGCGGAAAGCATCTGCGAGGCGTTTGAGAGTACGGCCAAGCGGCTGATGGACTTGGGGCTGGGATACCTGACCCTTGACCGCTCGGCATCTACCCTCTCCACCGGTGAGCGCCAGCGAATGCAGCTGGCCCGCGCCGTCCGCAATCGCACAACAGGCGTGCTGTATGTCCTGGATGAGCCGTCCATCGGTCTGCACCCATCCAATATTGTAGGACTGACCGGGGTCATGCACGACCTGGTTGCCGACGGAAATTCTGTCATTTTGGTCGATCACGACACGCAGATTTTGAAGGAAGCGGACTGGATCGTGGAGATGGGGCCGGAGGCAGGCGCGAAGGGCGGTCATGTGATTGCCGAGGGGGATATTCCCGCGATTGAAGAGAATCCGGCCTCCCAGATTGGGCCATTTCTTTCCGGAAAAGCCGAAACGAAGCTGCGTACCTGCGCTGCAAAGGAAAGACTCTTTGAAAGCGGCGTGATTCACCTGTCCACTTCTCAAATCCATACGGTCAAGCCGCTTGAGGTGGACATTCCGAAAGGACGGCTCACCGTGGTTACCGGTGTGTCCGGCTCCGGCAAGACGACTATGGTCCTGGAAAGCCTTGTTCCCGCGTTGGATGCAAGCATTCGCGGCATCGCCCTGCCCGCACATATCCGTGCAATCAGGGCCGACGGCATCGCCCATGTCAAGCTCATCGACGCCACGCCCATCGGCATCAACGTCCGCTCGACGGTCGCCACCTATGCGGGCGTTCACGACGAGCTGCGCAAGCTGTATGCGAAATCCGCAGATGCCCGGGAAAAAGGCTATAAGGCCAGTGACTTTTCCTATAATACCGGTTCCCTTCGCTGCCCCGGGTGCGACGGAACAGGCGTGGTCAGTCTGGATGTACAGTTCCTGCCGGATGTGGACATTCCCTGCCCGGATTGCCGCGGTTCGCGCTATGCAAGAGCCGCCTACGATGTGAAGCTGACCAACAAAGAGGGAGCATCCGCATCTTTGCCGGAGCTTATGGAAATGGACGTGAATTCCGCGATGGACTTCTGCGCGGGTATGAAAACCGTCAGCCAGAAACTGGACGTTCTCCAGCGGCTTGGCCTGGGTTATCTCACGCTGGGGGAGGAAACGCCCAGCCTCTCCGGCGGTGAAGCGCAGCGGCTCAAGCTGGCTAGCGAGATCGGGAAGACCCAGGAGGATTCCGTTTTTGTGTTTGACGAGCCGTCCATCGGTCTGCATCCGCTGGATGTGCAGGTGCTGCTGGGCGTTTTTCAGGCGCTCATCGATAGCGGCGCAACGGTTGTCGTTATTGAGCATGACCTGGATGTGATCCGCAACGCGGACTTCGTGATCGACATGGGCCCCGGCGGCGGAGACGCAGGCGGCCGGATTGTGGCCAGCGGCACTCCGGAGGAGATTCGGGAAAATAAGGACAGCATTACCGGGAGGTTCGTATAACGGTCCGGAGCGGTCGAAGGATTCTGCAATCCTGACGAAAAAAACGCATATACAGAAAAGGAGCTGCCGTGTGACACCGGCGGCTCCTTCTTGTATAAGAAAAGGGCTTTCGACGGGGACGCAGCAAGACCGCATGATCCTTTCTTAAAGCTGAGACAGAATCTCTCCGATATCCCCATGGATACAGATGGATTTGTCCCTGATTTCGTCTGGCGCAGACGCCTCGCTGAGGTTGAGACAGGCATAAACCGCGTCCTCCCGGCTGCGAACCATGCGCCAGAAGGGATATTTGATGATGGCCGGGGTGTTGTAGCCGACGCCCAGCTCCAGAAAGAGAATTTTCTGCCCGCTGCGGGTGCGGAGGAAATTCTCATACCGCTCTGCTGCCTTGTGCCAACCCTCGTCCTCCACAAAGGTATCATCGCAGCGGAGGTTCATGGTCATGGGCTTCCCACAGTGAGGACAGGTCGGAAGAAGCTCGGTCGGGACTTTCATATCCTCCTGCCGCTTGACCATTTCCAGGATCACGGCTTCGTTATCAAAGGTTTCCTGACAGCACGGCTCGCTGCATTGGAACAGCCCGTAATCCCCCTGCGTGTAGAACAGCCGCTTCTTGTCAAAGCCCGCCTTCTGAAAGCAGTGGTCAACATTCGTGGTGATGACAAAATAATCCTTGTCAGCCACCAGTTTCAAAAGGTTCTCATAGACCGGCTTGGGCGCATCCTGATAGCGGTTGATGTAGATATACCGGCTCCAATATGCCCAGAACGCTTCCTGCGTGGGAAAGGGGTAAAAGCCGCCGCTGTACATATCCCGAATGCCGTACCTTGCCGCAAAATCGGAAAAATATTTTTCAAACCGTTCGCCGGTGTAGGTGAAGCCCGCCGCCGTAGACAGTCCGGAACCGGCGCCGATCACCACGGCATCACAGCCCTGTAAAGCGGCTTTCAGCCGGTCCATCTGCTCGGAGCTGCTTTTCGTAGATGGCTTTGTCCAAATCCTTGAAAACATTGAAAATCACCTTCTTGACACTGGTTTGCTTTTTGAGA
>CAKTKB010000062.1 GCA_934569195.1 uncultured Oscillospiraceae bacterium | reverse complement strand
ACATTTGAAAACTGATCGAGGTGATGACCATGGGATTCACGGCCAGCATGACGAGACAGGCTGCTGAGAGCGCAGTGGGCGGGTCGTATTCCCGGTTAATTGCTATGGAAATCAGCATGAGAATCTGCATGATGCAGGCTCTTGTAACCGAGGGCGTAAATCCGACAATCGCGGAAAAGAAGAGAAGAACGGGCGCACCGATCAATAGCGCGAGCCATCTTTTGTGCAGGCAGAGCAGATAAACTGCGGAGAACAGAATGGAGATGTGCAGACCGGACACGGCAATGACGTGCCGGACGCCGCTGAGCTTCAGGGCCGTGTCCAGGGCGTAATCCACTCCGCTGCTGTCGCCAAGCAGCAGTGCGGTCGTGAGTCCGGAGATATCCGGCGCAAAGCAGTCGGATAGAATTTCCTGGAGCCTGGCCCGCCAATGGGCAGGTGCATCCGACCATGGATCCGGAGCCGGAGGAAGGGTGCTGACCGTGCCCGATGCATAGGCAAGGAGAAAGATTCCCTTGCCGCGGAGGTAATGCGGCTCACTTTCGGCTCCGCCGGTAGTCAGGCGGAAGCGAAACGACCCGCAGAAACGATCCCCGGGAGAGAAGATGGCAGGCGTGCGGAAATAGACGCGGACCGGATAGGAGCGCCCCGCAATTTGGATGGAAGCGTCAACGGCGCTCCCGTAATCCGTCTGCCAACTGTACCCGGTGGCCCGGAGGGATACCGGTTGGGTGGTTCCGTCCAGGGGCCGCAAGGGACCCAGGTGAAGGCTTTCATATCCCCAAAGCCATGCGGCGCCGACGGCGCAGCCCAATAACACAACGGCAAGAATGCGAACCCGGACGGCGCGCCTGGAGAAAATCAGCAGAAGCAGGGCCGCGGGTACGGTCAGCAGCACCCACGGAAGAAAGGGAATGCCGAGGTAAACGCCCAGGGCGGCAGAAAGGCCAAAGCCAAGAGTGAACCACATGAGTGCGCGCAACGGTCATCCCCCTCTCGTGTGTAAAGGAGGGACGCCAACCGGGCATGGCGGCGTCCCTCATCCAATCAATTTACCTTGGAGGCGACGAAATCGTCCACGGTTGCCAGCGCATCGTCCAGCTTCAGCAGGTCCTTGCCGCCGCCCATGGCGGAATCCGGCTTGCCGCCGCCGCTGCCGCCGCAGCACAGGCAAACCTGCTTGACCAGCTCGCCGGCCTTGATGCCCCGAGCCACGGCTTCCTTGCCGCAGACGGCCAGGAAGGTGATCTTCCCATCGGTGACGGTGGAAAGCACGGCTACCACATCCGGCGCCTTATCTCGGAGCAAATCTCCCATCTGGCGCAGCTTTGCCGCGTCAGCGTCCGGAAGGACGGCGGTCAGCACGTGCAGGCCAGAAATGGTCTTGGCAGCGTAGAGGTAACGGTCCACTTCACCGGCAGTTTCGCGGGCGCGGAACTTTTCAATCATGCGCTTGAGATTCTTGATCTCATCGATCTGTCCCTGAAGCCGGGAGGAAAGCTCTGCGGGCTTGGCCTTCAGAACGGCGCAGGCGGCGTAAACCAGCTGGCGGTTCTTTTCCATATCCTCCAGGCACAGCTTGCCCGTAATAGCCTCAATCCGTCTTACGCCGGAGGCTACGCTGCCCTCGCTTTCAATGCGGAAGGGGCCGACCTTGGCGGTGTTGTCCAGATGGGTGCCGCCGCACAGCTCGACGGAGTAGCCGCCCATGTTGACGACGCGGACGGTATCGCCGTACTTCTCACTGAACAGCGCCATAGCGCCCATCTTTTTCGCCTCTTCAATGGGCATCTGACGGGTATCAATGGCGTATCCGTCCAGAATGGCATTCTGGACGATAGAATCGATGCGGGAAAGCTCCTCCGGCGTGACGGCGGAGTAATGGGTGAAATCGAAACGCAGACGGTCCGGCTCAACCAGAGAACCGGCCTGGTGTACATGGTCGCCCAATACGCTCTGCAACGCCTTCTGGAGCAGATGCGTGGCCGTATGGGCGCGGCTGATGGCCTTGCGGCGATCCACATCGACGGATGCGGCGACTACGTCGTCCACCTTGATGGAGCCTTTGACCATGCGGCCGTGGTGCAGATACTTTCCGCCCTTATCCTTTTGGACATCCACGACCTCAAAGCGGCTGTTTCCTACCAGAATGACGCCGCGATCGGCAATCTGACCGCCCATCTCCGCATAGAAGGGGGTTTTATCCAGGACCAGAATGCCTTCCTCGCCGCCGGCAATGGTGCCGGAAACCTCGTCGCCTACACATACGGCCAGAACCTTGGCCTCGCAGGCGTAACGATCGTAGCCCACGAAGGTGGTGGGCGTGTTGTCCAGGCCCAGATCAATGCCGGCCCATGCGAGATCACCGAGCGCCTTGCGGGCCTCTCTTGCCCGGACCTTCTGCTCCTGCATCAGCTGAGCAAAGGCGTCCTGGTCAAGGGTCATGCCTTCGTCTTCCACCATTTCCACGGTGAGGTCAATGGGGAAGCCGTAGGTGTCGTACAGCTTGAAGGCGTCCGCGCCGGAGAACTGCTTCTCACCGCGGGACTTATGCTCTGCCAGCATTTCGGCGAAAATCCGCATACCGCCGTCGATGGTGCGGGCGAAGTTCTCCTCCTCCACCTTTACGACCTTGGTGATATAGGCGGCGCGCTCCCGCAGGTAAGTGTAGTGAGACTCGTTCTCGTGGATAACGGTCTCCACCACCTGATACAGGAACGGGTGATTGACGCCCAAAAGCTTGCCATGGCGGGCGGCGCGGCGCAGCAGACGGCGCAGAACATAGCCGCGGCCCTCATTGGAGGGCAGAACGCCGTCGGCAATCATGAACGTGGCGGCCCGGATGTGATCCGTGATGACCCGCAGGGAGACATCGGTCTTGTGGCTCTGACCATAGGAGGCACCGGTGATGGCCGTGACATGGTTGGTAATGTTCATGACCGTATCCACATCGAACAGGCTGTCTACATCCTGGCAGACGACGGCAAGACGCTCCAGGCCCATACCGGTGTCGATGTTCTTGTGGGCAAGCTCGGTGTAATTCCCGTGTCCGTCATTGTCGAACTGAGAGAATACGTTGTTCCATACTTCCATATACCGGTCGCAGTCGCAGCCGACGGTGCAGCCGGGCTTGCCGCAGCCGTACTTTTCGCCCCGGTCATAGTAAATCTCGGAGCAGGGGCCGCAGGGGCCGGAGCCATGCTCCCAGAAATTGTCCTCTTTTCCGAAGATGCCCCTTGCTCTCAAAGAAGGAGAGGAACATTTCCCGCAGCTCATTGACTCCGTAAGGTTTTTTACTCATTGGAATTCTACCTCCACAGTTGAAATATGGCCACAAAAACAAACACCCCGCCCCGGTTTAGGGGCGAGGTGAATCGCGGTACCACCCTAATTACCCCCAATGGGGGCATCTTAAAGGCTCTGTAACGGGAGCACCCGTCCCGATCTCTCGGGCAGCTTGGAAGCGGCCTGCCGAAATTCACGCAAGGGATTTGCACCGGACATCCCTCTCTCTGAAGCGCTGCAGACGGCTTGACTTCCGCATTGCTTTTAGCAATATCACAAGTATTCTACCATAAAAACAGATTTTGTCAATCCATTCGATGGGAATCGCCCGGCTTTTTTGCGTTTGCCTGGAAGCAGAACGGCACATCGCCGGCAGATTCCCAGGGGCGGACGATCTGCCGCGCGGCAGTTGGCAGCTTGGGCAGCTTTTCACCCGGGAAGGTGACCAGCTCCATTTCAAGACCGTACTCTCCCCGGGCCAGCCGGCAATCCAGCACGCTGCCCCAGGACAGCAGCCGGTCCTGCAGAGCCACCAGCTCCGGGTCGACCGCCGCCGGATCCGGCTGAATAGATAAAAGCCGGGGTGAACGGATTGTGCAGAAGCAGGAGGCGCATTCCAGGCGGCCGCAATAGCCGGTGATGCGCGGCTCTGACAGAGCATCCCCTGTCAGGAGAATTTGTCCCTGCGTGCCGTATGGGAGAATTGTACCGATGGGCGAGAGAATCTGCGCGGAAAAGTCCGGCTCCCGGAGATGAATGCCGCGGCATCTGCCGCAGGAGAAGCCAATTACCATCGGCCCGCCGTCGGGCGCATAGCAATCCCATACACGGCAGTCCAGTCCTTGCTGAATGCTTTCGTGCATCCAATCCGGGCACGGATCTCCGATCAGTACGGCGTTCCGGATAAACAAGGGCGTCCCGGCGAGCCTGCTCAGCTTGGCCAGTCCCAGAATGACGGCCGGCGGACCGGCAATTGCAGTCGTTTTTTGGGAAAAGGCCAGCCACAGCAGCGTTTTCCATCGCAGGTCCTTTCCGCAAGGGATCGGAACGGCGCCCGCGTCCCGGACGGATTCCTGCATCAGGGAGCACAGGCTATCGGGGCCATCCGCAGGGCAGCAAAGCAGAATACGCTCCTGTTTTTTCAGAAATCGGCCCAGCATCTCCCCAAGATAGTCCCGTGCGGTGGTGTGCTGCCCGGGCGTCAGGGCCGCAGGCCGCATTGGCTGCACATTCGGCTGCTCCATACAGAATCACCCCCTGTCCTATATGGAGATATTAACCAATAATCCGGAAAAAATCAAGTATTATTTAGCTATTTTTCTTCTCCTGCACAAAAAATTCCCCGGTCGGCAGACCGGGGAAGGAAAATACGCACTCAGGCGTTATTCTTGCTGTCCTGCGCCTCAGAGAGCGTGCGCAGCTTTGTGCGGGTATCCTGGACCTCGCTGAGAGACTGGGCAATTGCATCCTCCGTCCGCTTCAGGGCCTTGTCCATGTAATCGTTGCTGGCTTTGCGCAATTCGCGGATACGGGTCTGCGCCTGATGGATCATGTCCTCTCCCTGCCGTTTGGCCTCCTGGTAGATGGTTTCCTTGGTAACCAACCGCTGGGCCTGCTCCTCAGCCTGGTGAATGATCTCCTCCGACTTGCGCCGTGCCTGACTGAACAGCTCATCCCGGGATTCCACGATCGTGCGGGCGCGCTTCAGCTCGCCGGGCATCTGCGCCGTCACCTCGTCAAGGATGTCGAGGGCTTTTTCTCTCTCAATGATGCACTTATCTGCGCTCAGGGGCATGGCACGGGCGTCCTGGATCATATCGTACAGGGAAGTGATCAGTTCTTCAATATGGCTTTCGTTCATTCAGAAACTCCTCCTTGGTGTATTTTTTGCATTCGGCTGCGGAAATCCGGGATAATCTGTTCGGGCAGAAAGTCCGAGAGGTCCACATCGTATCGCCCCAATTCCTTCACGGTACTGGAGCTTAGATACATATACTGGTGTTCCGCCGTCAGAAACATGGTATCCAGATTGGGGTTGATTTTATGATTAATCAGAGCCATCTGAAATTCATTTTCAAAGTCTGAGCCTGCCCGCAGACCCTTGACGATTACGCAGCTTCCCTTACGCCGCGCGTAATTCGCCAGAAGCTCACTGGAGCAGTCCACTTCTACGTTAGGGAGATCGGCGGTCACGCGGCGAATAAACGCAGCCCGCTCCTCCTGGGTGAACATGGGATTCTTCCCGGCATTCACCATGACGCAGACGATCAGACGGTCAAAGATGCTTGCGGCCCGGCGAATAATGTTCAGATGTCCGCTTGTGATTGGGTCGAAGCTGCCGGGGTAGATTGCAATTTTCATAGGGACGGGCTCCTTACCCCTTCCGGTAGAGCGTCAGAAGCGTCTTGCCGTACTTGTAGTCCTTGGAACGCGTGTATCCGTCGTAGGCAAAGGGAAGCTCCTTCCCTACCGGCCGTTCCGCGACTATTATACCACCGGATTGCAAAATGTCAATTTCCGTTATTTGGTTCAGAGAATTTTCCAGAAAAACCTCTGCATATGGAGGATCAAGAAGAATGATGTCGAACCGATCCCGGCAACGGGAAAGATACTCCATGTAATCCGAACGTATCACGGCTGCGGACGCATCCAGGTGTGTGCGGCGCAGATTCTCATGGATCAGACGGCATGCATCCTCTCTGGAGTCCACAAAGACGGCGCTTGCGGCGCCCCGGCTCAGAGCCTCAATTCCCAGCTGTCCGGTTCCTCCGAACAGGTCCAGCACACGAGCGCCCGGAATTTCAAATTGCAGGATGCTGAACATGGCTTCCTTGACGCGGTCTGCTGTGGGGCGGGTGAGCATCCCGTTTGGCGTCTTGAGCGTAACGCCTCGGGCTTTACCGGTTATGACACGCATAGTTTTTTCCCCTTTCCGCTTTTTTATTGGTGATTTTCGTGAAAATATTGGTATACGGCAGCGGCGGCATCCCGCGGCAGAACGCGCTCCAGCTCCGACAGCTCCGCCTGCCCGATTGCAGTCAGTGACTTAAAGGTTTTCAGCAGCTCCTGCTTTCGCTTCGGCCCGATTCCCGGGATTTCATCCAGACGGGAATACCGCAGCCGTTTGCTGCGAAGCTGGCGATGGTAGGTAATGGCGAAGCGGTGCGTCTCCTCCTGGATCGAGCCGATCAGGGCAAAGACGGCCTGCGTGCCGTCAATTCCAATCTCCTCCCCGTTTGGGGTAACCAGCGCCCGTGTGCGGTGCCGGTCGTCCTTTACCATGCCGAATACGGGCATCTCCAGCCCAAGCTCCGCCAGAGCGGATACGGCTGTCGCTGCATGAACGGCGCCGCCGTCGATCAGCAGCAGATCCGGCGCAGTCTCAAATCCGGCATCTCCGGCTTTGAAATGTGCAAACCGGCGCTTTACGACCTGGTGCATGGAGGCGTAATCGTCCTGCCCGCTCAGTCCCTCAATTTTGAAGCGCTTGTATTCCCGCTTTGCCGGCTTCCCGTCCAGAAAGACCACCATGCTGGCGACGATATCCGTCCCGGAAATATTGGAAATGTCGAAGGATTCGATTCGGCCGGGAGGGTCCATGGAAAGCATTTTTCCAAGCAAGGCCAGGGATGCGGAGACCTTTTCCTCTCTGCTTGTCACCCGGGCGGCTTCCTCATAGGCATTTTTCTGGGCAAGCTCCACCAGCCGGACGTTGTCTCCACGCTGGGGAACCCGCAGATGGGGTTTGCGTCCAAGCTGCTGCTCCAAGAGGCAGGCGAACAGCTCGCCGTCCTCCAACGCAAAGGGCAGCAGAATATTTTTCGGCACAAGTCCCCGGCTCAGGTAATACTGCTTCATCAGGCTGGACACGGCGGCCTCCGGCTCGTCGGGGGTGGGAATGACCTGATAATCCTTATCCAGAAGGTTGCCGCCGGAGAAATGCAGCACGGAAAAGCACGCCTTTGCTTCCGTCTGGCCATAGCCGATAACATCCGTATCGGCCAGAGACAGGGCGGTCACAAGCTGCTTTTGCCCCAGAGCCTCGACGGCGTGGAGCCGGTCACGCAGGCTGGCAGCCAGCTCAAACTCCAGCCGGTCGGAGGCTTGCAGCATTTGCTGCCGCAGCTGCTCCGCGACGGCCTTGTAGTCGCCCTGAAGAAGGCTGCGGGCCTGTTCTATGGTTTGCCGGTATTCGGAGCAGCTTTTTTCCGGAAGGCACCACCCGGCGCATTGATTCATGTGATAGTTCAGGCATGGACGCTCCTTGCCGATATCCCGGGGGAATTCCCGGTGGCATGTAGGCAGCTTCAAGGTGGAGCGAATTGCCTCAAGGACGTTTTGCGTTACGCCGCGGCTTCCGAAGGGGCCGAAGTATTCCGCACCGTCGTCGGATATTCTGCTGACCAGGGTAATCACGGGATATATGTCCTTCCGATTCAGCCGCAGATAGGGATAGCCCTTGTCATCCTTCAGCAGAATGTTGTATTTCGGCATATACCGCTTGATCAAAGAGCATTCCAGAACCAGGGCCTCAAACTCGGATGCGGCGACAATGACGTCAAAGTGGTCGATTTTACTGACCATCACCCGTGTCTTGGGGGTATGGGATGCCGTGTCCTGAAAATACTGGCTGACGCGGTTTTTCAGCTTCTTTGCCTTGCCAACATAGATGACACGGTCCGTGCGGTCCCGCATGATATAAACCCCGGGAGACAGCGGCAGAGAATTGGCCTTCTCCTTCAGAGCGTCAAATTCCATCGGCTATTTCCTCCATAAAAGAGCCGCCTCAATGCGGCGCAAGGCTGGCATCGAGGCGGTCCAACTCACAGAATCAATCAGAATACATCCCGCTGCAGCAGCACCTCAAGGGCGTTTACAGCTTCTTCCTCATCGTTGCCCCTGGCGCTCAGGGTAACGGTGGAGC
>CAKTKB010000061.1 GCA_934569195.1 uncultured Oscillospiraceae bacterium | reverse complement strand
AGGGGTATAGCTCAATTGGTAGAGCGGCGGTCTCCAAAACCGTAGGCTCAGGGTTCAAGTCCTTGTGCCCCTGCCAGGAATCCCGCACGGTTTTGTGCGGGATTCTTTTTTTGTAGAAAGAAAACCACCGGCACGGTGGTTATGACTGTAAAAAGCTCGGGGAGAACATTTGCCCAGAGAATTGCGTGCGGCGCACGCTCACGGGGGAGAATATTTCGTTTTGCTGTGGGATGCCGTCCGACAGGGCACCCGGGAATTTGAAATGGGGGAGGAAAAATGCTGTATCCATGCACGAAAGAGGCATTTGACCGGCATGTCGATTTTGCATATGCGTTGGCCTCCGACTTGACGAAGTCCGGCTATCCGACCTATTGCGACGGAATCAAGACAAAGGCCATGTTTGTGGAGCGGTCTTTGAAGGCGTTTGCGCGCAGGACGGAGCAAATGCTGCTGTTTGTGCGCGAAGGCACAGTACAGGGGGTGATCCACTGCTACTGGCTTCCGGAGGATCATTATCTCTCAGCCGTCAGCTTCCTGATCCAAAACGGGATGGAGCAGGCGCTTTCGGAGTTTTTGGCTTGGGCAAGGGAAAATTTCAGGGGATACGATTTGTTTCTGGGCTTTCCTGCCGAAAATCAAGCGGCGGTGCAATTCCTTGCGGATCACGGTTTTGCCTGCATCGAGGACGACTGCAACAACACTGCGTTTCTGGACAGATGCGGGGAGATACCGAAGGTCGGCGGGTTGGTACAGATCGGAAAAGAAAACTATGAAAGCTTCCGCTCCCTCCACCGAAAGACGGAGGGGGATATGTATTGGAATTCGGACAGAATATTGGAAGACCTGGAAAGCTGGACGATTCTTGTCAAGGAAGAGGGCGGACAACCCCAGGGAGCGATCTATTACAGAGCTTGCGGCGATAAATGGTTTGAGATTTTCGGAATCGACAGAAGGGACGATGCCCACGATTCGGAGCTGCTGCAGGCGCTGCTGTATGGGGCGCTGCAAAGAGCGAAGGACAGAGGCGGCCGGGTGATGACCTTTTTCTGCGACAAAGAGGACGAGGAGAAGGTAAAGGGATGCGGATTTGTGTGCGTTGGGAACCATCTTTGTTACACAATCCGCCTGGGATAGAAATGGGAACACATATTCGCCTGCTTCGGCAGAAAAAAGAACGGGGATGCGCAGCAAGGACTGCAAATCCCCGTTCTTCTGTCTTTTGCGGCACGCGGCGGAAAATTCCGGGAGCCGGGTCAGGACAAGGCAATCACACGCCCCAGCTCGGCGGAGGTCCTGTGGGAAATGGAAATAACGGTGCGGGACCGGGCGACGCGCTTGAGGGCGGTAAGTACAGCCGTCTCGGTTTCCGAATCCAGATTGGCGGTAATTTCGTCGAAGAGCAGGATTTCCGGCTCGGCAGCGGCGGCTCTGGCGATGGACAGAAGCTGCCACTGTCCCTGGGAAAAAAGCTCAGGCGTACACGGGGTATCGTACCCATTTTCAAAGCTTTCGATGGTTTCCCGCAGGCCGGTCAGTTCCGCTGCGGAGCGGACGGCCTCCTCGGATATGCTGTCGTCGTAAAGCGTGATCTGATCTCGCACGGAACCCGGAACCATGTGGAAGGTCTGCTCCACATAACCGAACAGCTTTCGCCGCCTCTGGGCAGGAATCTCTGCGGCAGGGACGCCGTGGATGTATACATCGCCGCTTTGAGGGGTATACAGCCCCAGCAGCAGCTTCAGGATGGTGCTTTTTCCAACGCCGGTGCGGCCGGTAAGCGTTACCTGGTCGCCGTCCATGACCTGAAAGCTGAGGTGATCCAATACAAGGTGGGTGTCATAGCCGAAGCTCACGTCGCAAAATTCCACAAAGGGAACGTTTTCGCGGGAGCCTGCGCCTTCCCCGGGAGCGTCTGCCGCCTGCGTCAGAGGCGCTTCCTCAAGGGCGAGAAATTCATTCACCCGGTGGATACCGGCCATAGCGGACTGAATCGTCTGGATTTCCATACCCAGACTTTCTATGGGGGTGAAGATCTGGGAGATGTAATGGACAATTGTGACGGACGTTCCGGCGGACATACCGAAAAAGACCAGTATGTCCGATTTCCCGGACGCCGAGAGGAGCATAACCACGGCCACGACCAGTGCATTCAGAATCAGAATGACGGGGGAGTAGACGGCGTCATAAAAATTGGTCTTTTCCATGGCGCGGTAGCTGTCGCGCAGGTATTTTCCGTACCGCTTTTCCATGTAGGCCTCCTTGCCAAGGGTGTGGATGGTACGGATGTTGTGCAGCGTTTCCGGGACATGGCCGGACGCGCGCCCCACGGCCTTTCGGTTTTCAATCTGGGCGGCCAGCATGTTTTTTTGCACATGCCGGGTAAACCAGAAAAGCAGGGGAAGCAGGACCAGCAGAATCAGCGTAAGACCTTTTGTCTCAAACCAGATAACCGCAAGAATGCTGATGATTTTGCAGGCGTCGGCGAACATACTGATGATACCGGAGGAGAAGAGATTTTCAATGGTGTCCACATCTCCGACAAAGCGGGAAACCAGCGCGCCCGGGTCCTGCTTGCACAGGTTGTCCGTCGTCAGACGGATGAACTTCTCCATCAGACGGCTGCGCATGGCGTGGGTGATTTTCTGCCCCAGTACAATCAACAGCCCTTCTCGTGCGGACTCCATCGCTCCGGATAGAGCCAGTGCCGCAAAATAGAGCACAATCCAGTACAGGCCTGCGGGCGCGCCGCCTGTAATGGTATCTACGATCCGGCCAAGAATCAGCGGCGGGATCAGGGCACATACAACCGCCCCGATGATGGCTGCGGCAATTCCTGCGGACAGCCACGGATTTTTTTTGACGGTTTGCAGAATGACGGAACGAACCTGTTTCTTATTTTGCATTTACCGCACCTCCGTTTTCGGCTGCTTGAAGCTGAGAGAAAAACTGCTGGCGGTACTGGGGCACAGTCTGAAGCAGCGCCTCATGTGTACCGACGGTGGCTTTCCCGTTTTCCATCCAGATGATCTGGTCCAATTGCGGGAACAGGTACAGTCGATGGGACAGAAGCAGCACAATCTCGTCCCGGCAGGTATCCTTCAGATAGCGGAAAATCTGACTTTCGGTAGCCCGGTCCAGAGCGGAAAAGGGATCGTCCAGAATCACGATCGGTCTGCTGTGGCACAGGGTCCGTGCCAATGCCAGCCGCTTTCCTTGACCACCGGAAAGACACACGCCGCCGCTGCCGATGCGCGTATGCAGCCCCTCCGGCATCTGCGCGACCTCCTGCTCCATACAGACTGCGCGCAAAAGCGCATGGGCATCGCCGCTGCTTCCCATCAGAATGTTATTTTCCACGCTGTCGTCAAAAAGCTCCGGATCGTGCCCCAGATAGCCGATGCTGCCGGCCCGCGCCTTGGGGTCCATGCGGGATAGCTCGGCTCCGTCCAGGGAAATCTGACCTTCATAGGGGTACTCGCACAAAAAGACTTTCCCAAGGGTGGATTTTCCGCAGGCAACCGGCCCGGCAATTCCGAGAATCTGCCCTTTTTTGGCTGTGAAGGAGATGTCGTCCAGGATTTTTTTTCCGTCCGGATAGGAAAAGCACAGATGCCGGACCTCCAGGGTGTCAACGGAACGGGCCGCAGGCAAATCCCGCGGGGACGAGATGTCCTGCTGCACATGGGGCAGCAGAGGACGAATGCGGTCCCAGGAGACCTGTGCCTTATGTATGGCGTTAAACAGCTTGGCTGCGCTGGAGGATTTGACGGATAGCTTTACAAAGCAGGACAGAAAGGTGGTAAACGACGCAATGGTCCAGGCTTGCCAGCCGGTACCCAGGACATTTTTCTGCCCAAAAAACAGAATAAACAGCACGCCGGTCATAGAAAGGACACGGTATACGGGCGGCATAACGGCATTCCAGATATTGGCGGAAACGGCCGCTCCTTCATAGGCGGACAGATTTTGCTCGTATGCTGTCTGGCGCTTCCGTTCCAAGCCAAACACCCGGTAGGTGACGGCATTTTCCGCCCTGTCCAGGGTTGCCGTGCTCAGATTGGCGGATTGCTTTTTGTATGCGGCCCCGGCCCGCTGAATCCGGCGCTTCAGCTTCTCTGCTGCCATGTAGGAAATAGGGGGGAAGAGCATACACAGCAGCGCAAGCCGCCAATCATACCAAAGCAGCATACAGAAGTAGGCAAGCAGGGCAACGCCGGTATCAAAGATTTCGGTGGTCAGCTTGCGCATACCCTCTACGCAGTCGTCCGCATCCACGATCGCCTTTGTCAGAATGCTGCCCTCTCCCTCGCGCTGAAGGGCGGCGCGGCTTTTTTGAATCAGGCTGTCATAAAGAATCTGCTTCATTCGCATACTGACGTTGTTTGCAAATCGCCGCACATAGAAACGCTTGATATAGCGGCATACCTGCACCACCGCAATGGCGGCAATGTAGCCGGCGACCAGGACAAGCATTCCCTGAAATTGCCCCCGACCGTTCAGGACATCTACCAGATAACCGGTCATGCGGCCTTCAAACCAGGGACCGGCCAGAAGCCCCACGTTGTAGAGCAGACCAGAAAGGGTTACGATCAGCAGGACCTTCCACTCTGCCCGGAAATAGGAGAGAATCCGATCCGGGCGAAAGGCTGCGCTCTGTGTGTTATGCTTCATCGGGAACCTCCTGCGCGGCTACCAGGCGCGACACCTCTGTGAACCCGGCCCGGCTCTGGGCCTTGGATCTGTGGTAGAGCGTGTCCAGCGTTTTGCAAAAGGCGGCCGATTCCTCCTCTGGCAGCTCCTCCAAAAGCCAGGCATAGAACACGGACTCTATTTTTGCTTTGGAGTTGCGGAGCGTTTCCGCCTTGTCCGTGGGATAGAGCAGCTGGCTCCTGCCGTCTGATGGGTTAGGGCTGCGGGTCAGGTATCCCTTGCTCTCCAGGCGGGCTACACGCCTGGCAGCCGCGCCCTTGTCCATGTTCAGGGCTTCCCGCATTTGGGTCTGCGTCACGCCGGGGTGGTGCCGAATGAAGTGAATCACGTCAAATTCGGCGGTTCCGATGCCGGTCTGCTTCATCATTTGCAGGGTGAATTTCCCGGCTTCTCTCGCAATTTTTGTGATTTCCCGTTGTGTATGGTCCATAAAAGGCCGCCTCCATACCAGAACTATTAGTTGTACTATCAACTAGATAGATGATAGCACAACAAAATTTAATAGTCAAGCGCCATGGACGATTTGAAAGACGGCTCTCCGCACCGGACAGGCTGCCGGGTATGGGGGGCGCAACTTTTTGGTGTGCGGCGAAAAAAACCGCGCACCGGGAAAATCCCGGTGCACGGAGCACGGCTTATACAATGCGGCGGAAGAGAAAGTTAGAGCGTAACAAGACCCGCATCCACCATTTTTTGCAGGCTCATCATAATGCCGATTTTGGCATGGAACCAGGTCAGGCCGCCCTGAAAATAGACGGCATATGGCGGACGGATCGGACCGTCGGCAGACAGCTCGATGGAGCTTCCCTGGACGAAGGCGCCGGCTGCCATAATGACCTGGTCGCTGTAGCCGGGCATGTCCCAGGGGAGCGGCGTGGCGAAGGAATCCACCGGCGCAGCGGCCTGAATGCCGGCACAGAAGGCGAGCATTCCCTCTTTGCTGCCAAGCTCTACGGCCTGGATGATGTCGTGACGATCTTCACCGGCACCGGGAATACAGGGGAAGCCCAGCGGTTCGTACAGATTGGCCGCAAATACGGCGCCCTTCTCCGCTCCGGCTACAACGGTGGGGGCCAGGAAGAAGCCCTGGTACAGTGCGGGCATCAGCCCCAGATTGGCGCCTACCTCCTGCCCAAGCCCGGGGGCGCTGAGCCGGTAGGCACAGCGGGTTATACATTGCTTCGTCCCGCAAATATAGCCGCCGATGGGAGCCAGACCGCCTCCGGGATTTTTGATCAGGGAGCCGACGACCATATCTGCCCCCACGTCGGACGGCTCTGTCAGCTCGACAAATTCGCCGTAGCAGTTGTCCACCATTACAAGCACATCCGGCTTGATCTGCTTGCAGAATGCGATCAGCTCGCCGATCTGCTTGACGGAAAAGCTGGGGCGCGTAGCGTAGCCCTTGGAGCGCTGGATGGTAATGAGCTTTGTATTTTCGTGAATGGCGTTCCGGATTCCCGGATAATCAAAGCTGCCGTCGGCCAGTAGGTCTACCTGGCGGTAGCGGACGCCGTATTCGGCCAGAGAGCAGGGGCTGGGGCGGATGCCGATGACCTCCTGGAGCGTGTCATAGGGCATCCCGACGGGGGAGAGCAGCTCGTCGCCCGGCAGCAGGTTGGCCGACAGTGCCACCGTCAGAGCGTGGGTGCCGCAGGTGATCTGGGGGCGGACCAGGGCGGCTTCCGTGTGGAACACGTCGGCGTATACCCGCTCCAGGTTATCGCGCCCCACGTCGTCGTAGCCATAACCGGTCGTTGCGGCAAAGCAGGCTGCGGACACCCGGTTTTTCTGCATGGCATGCAGGACCTTGGCCTGGTTGTATTCGGCTATCCGGTCGATTTGTGCAAAACGTTCCTTCAAAGAATCCAGCGTCCGCTCCGCATAGGCGCAGACCGCCGGACTGATGCCCATTGTACCGTATAGCTCCAGAAGTTTCTCCATTTTAATCTTCCTTATCTGTAACAAGTCATATGTAAGAGAGTATAAACAAAGCCGTCCCGGTTGTCAAGCCCGGACGGCTTTGCGATCAGTCATTCCGCCGGCGGCCCCTGCCGCCAAACAGAATCAGCAGCCGGAGAAGCTGCGCCAGAGCCGTGGCGGTGGCGGCGACATAGGTCAGGGCTGCGGCTGTAAGGGTTTTCCTTGCACCGCGCTGCTCGTCCTCGGTGAGCATACCCGTTTCCGCAATGGCTTTCATCGCCCGATGACTGGCGTCAAACTCTACCGGAAGGGTCACCAGCTGGAAAACAACGGACAGGCCAAAGCAGGCAATGCCGATATACACCAGCGTGTAGGAAAAGCTACCCAGAAAGTTGAGAACCAGACCCAGGAGAATCAGCGGCATAGCAAGCTTGGAGCCGAAATTCGTGATGGGGACAATGGCGGCGCGGAGGCGGATGGGGGCGTATTGCCGGGCATACTGAACGGCATGACCGGCCTCATGGCAGGCGACACCGATGGCAGCCGTGGAGGTGCTGTCGTAGACGCCGTCGGAAAGGCGTATGACATTGGACCGGGGATCGTAGTGGTCCGTAAGATTTCCGCTGATGTGCTCGATCCGTACGCCGCTTACGCCGTTGGCGGCCAGAACGCGCTGGGCAGCCTCCGCGCCGGAGATATGGCGCAGGGAATATTGGGTTGCGTAGCGCTTGAAGGTGCTGTTTACATTGGCGCTGGCCAGCATGGCCAGAAGCACACAGGGCAGCACAATCACGAGGTAGGTCAGATCAAATCCGTAGTAGTATCCAAATCCCATACAAATACCTCCTTTTGTATTGTCAATCGATCTCCACCGGGTCCAGGCTGTGGTGCATCAGACCGGTGATTGCGTCGCGGAAAATGGCGAAGGCCTGTCCGTGCAGCGTTTCCAGTGCGCCGGTGGAGAGATTGACCGGAACATTGCCGGGCATAAACAGATCCTGGTCAAAGATGAACTTGACCTCCTTATCCTGCTCCTGGCCCGGGGTTTTGAGCATACCGGGACCGGCGTGCAGCTTGACCCGGCAGCCGCCCTTGATGGCAAGCTCCGCGTCCGTGCTGCACTGCGCGCAAGCCTGCTCGGAGACATCGTCGTCATCCAGAAGGCCCAGGTAGGCGGGGGCAAACAGGTCGCGGAAGGGAACGCCCTCCAAGTCCAGAGCCTTGCGGGAGAAGAAGTTCAGGTACCGCAGGCCGATGCGCTCGAAATAGGCGGGCTTGTAGATGCGGATGAAAGCGGCCAGCGGCTCATCCAGACGCTTGGCAAAATCCTCCCATCGGGTATAACGGCTGCAGGAAAGGGAAATAAATTTGCTGGTCAGGTTTATTTTCCAGACTCCGTCCTGACTCTGAAATTGGTAGTTATTGGTGGAGGGGGCGTTCTGGAGGGACAGATTCCCCGGTGCGCCGGTTACCTTGGGCGGCGCGGCCTCCTTGCGCAGGCTATAGCGGGGGAAATCCTCGCGGATCGCCTCCTGAAACTGTGCCGGAAGTGTGGATTCGATGGTGAGTATTTCGGGAAAGCGCAGCTGGCAGATGACAAGACCCAGCG
>CAKTKB010000060.1 GCA_934569195.1 uncultured Oscillospiraceae bacterium | reverse complement strand
GGCCAAACTCTATGCGCTGCTTGGCGTTCTCCTTGTGGTCTGCGTTGCGGCGTTTGCTGTCAGCCACTATGAGGAGAAAAAAGAGCAGATCAAAAACAGCGACGAAGTAATCCTGGAGATACCCACAGACAGCGTCACCGCCCTTTCCTGGACGAATGGCAGCGGAACGTTCTCCTTTACCAAAGACGAAACGTGGGTCTATGATGAGGATAACGCCTTCCCCGTGGACGAGGAAAAGATCAACGACCTGCTGGAGCAGTTTACATCCTTTGCGGCTGCGTTTGCCATTGATGACGTGGAGGACTACGCTCAGTACGGCCTTGATGAGCCAATCTGCACGATCCACATTTCCGCAGGCGAGGAAAGCTATACCGTCGAGCTTGGCGACTTCAGCAAAATGGACGAGCAACGGTATATTTCCATCGGTGACGGCAAGGCATATCTTGTCAGCCACGATCCTCTGGATGAATTTGATGCCGTCCTGCGGGATATGATTCTCGATGATACCCTCCCGGAATTGGATACCGCAGAGCAGATCGAGTTCTCCGGCAATGAAAACTACACGATCATTCGTGACGAGGACGGCAAGAGCATCTGCGCGGACGATATTTACTTCACAGACGGTCAGCCGCTGGATACAAACAATGTGGATACCCTCTTGAGCGCAATTCGATCTCTAAGCCTGACGAACTATGTCAGCTACAATGTGACCGACGAGGAGCTTACAACCTTTGGGCTGGATAACCCTGAGCTGACAATCAAGCTGGCATACAGTACAAAGGATGGCGACGAAAATGCGGAGGGCAGCGGGACCTTGTTGCTGCGTGTTTCCCGCAATCCGGAGGAAGCTGCGGCCTATGAAGAAGCCATCGAAAAGGGGGAGAGTCACATACCCAATGTTACCTGCTATGTGCGTGTCGGGCAGTCTCAGATTATATACGAGATTTCCCAGAGCGTATATGACCAGTTGACGGCGGTATCCTATGATACGCTGCGCCACCAGAAGCTCTTCACGGCGGACTTTGATACGGTGACAAGTATTGACGTTGCCCTGAGCGGTGAGAACTATACCTTCACCTATGCTTCGCCGGAGGGCGAAGGCGCAGAGGGAACGTGGACATACAACGGGAAAGAATTTGATGTCTATGATCTTAAAACGGCACTCCGAGCAATCTCGGCCTCCAGCTTCACAACAGAAACGCCCACCGGACAGGAGGAAATTTCTCTGACGGTGCATCTGGATAACGAGGACTTCCCGACCTTCACGCTGACGCTTTACCGTCTTGACGGCACAAACTGCATCGCAGCGGTCGATGGAAAGCCCGTCGCCCTTGTGTCCAGAAGTAAAACCGTCAACCTGATCGAGGCGGTCAACGAGTTGGCGCTTGGAAACTGACGGATAAAACAGCCGCTATCTGCTCCTTCCGGGGCGCGGGCCTGTGCCCCGCGCCCCGCTTTTTTTACGCTGAAAATAGGAAATGTGAAAATCCACCAAAATCCGGACTTTCACATTTCTGCTACATATTCTGTTCCGGGATTCCCTTAAAAGCGGCCAGTCTCCCCATCTCTTTTGGGCCGGACCTTCGGCATCAACCGATCTACTTACGCATATACATGGCGCCCTTGCCTTGCGCAGGGCTTCTCATCGTTTCCCGCGTGCCATTTTGGAAAGATATGCGTAAAACTGCTCATGCAGCTGCCGCATCTCATCCGGTGCTTTCATGGCATGGCGGTACATAAACATGTCGCCGAAACGGCTTTGGAAAGTAATCTTCAGCGCCAGACGCATCACCGGCAACGGAAGAAAACGAAACATCTGCATCTTGGTGGGCGACAGAGAGATACCACCTCGTGCCAGCACCCTGAAATTTTCCCGCAGTGTTTTCGCGGTATGGGCCATGACCGCCCGGTCCGCTCCCACGTTGGCAGGATCGTCCGCTTCATAATAGGCATCCGCAATGGGTACAACCATCGCAAGATGGCAAAGCTGCCATGCGTGCATATCCCCGACCTGCTGATACGGGATTTTCGCGTGTCGGAACAGCGCTTTAAGCTCCCTTGCCTGCGGCTCCTGCTCCGGCGTCAGGACGCCAAAGGTCGTGGGCTGAATGTGTCTGGGTGTCAGCGCGGCATGAAGCACGCCGTCCTCAAATCCGCCGCCTGCGCCGGGAAATGCCGGGATAATTCGTCTGCCGCCGCAAAGCTGCTCCCATATGCGATAGTCCTCAAGGGAGTTGACCATGGTTACAATATGCGGACTTTGGTTCTCCCGCAGCTGGGTCAGCGCTTCATGCAGCTGATTTTCCCGCACCGTCAGGAAAATGAAATCGTAAATGTCGTCTTTGGGCAATGTATCCAGCACCCGGACATCTGCCGTGCAAATGGTTCCGCCCTTTGCATAGCGCAGCCCATCCCGCCGAAGGCTTTCCAGCCGCCGCCCTCTGGCATAAACCGCAGTCTCTATGCCCGACTCGGCAAACAGCGCCGCATACAGCGAGCCGATCACGCCCGCCCCATAGATCAAGATTCTCATACAGTATCACACCTCATACCGGCAGAACTTCTCCGGATGGATCGTCACCAGCCGCAGTTAGATTCCGCTAACCATCACGCATACGAAAAGCCGCGCAGGGGCGGCCCTTCTATTGTAGATCATTCGGTCATATGGTAGCAAATCCCCACGCCCGTGTCAAGGCGCCGTTATGCCATTACTTGGAGAGGCGCCGGAATTCCAGCGGCGAAACGCCGTAAATGCCTGCAAATACCTTGGCGAATTTCCCTTGATTTTCATATCCCACTGCACTTGCGATCTCAATGACCTTAAGGTTAGTGGATTCCAGCAGCTGGGCCGCCCTTTCCATTCGCTTCTTCCGGAAGTAATTCAGGTAGCTGTCGCCGAGGATTCCTTTTACATAGAACTTGAAGCTGCTCTCACTAACGCCGAATCGGTCCGCCAGTTCTTTTGCGGTGATCCGCCTTGTCAGGTCGCTTAGGATCAGCGCTTCCGCTTCCTTCACCATGGCGATCTGCGACCGGGTGAAATAGGTGTCCGGTTCGCTTTCTGCGGGCATAGACATCAGCTCATGCAGGAGTCGAACAGTCAGATAGCGCAGCGTTCCGATTTCCTGATCGTCCTTTCCCGCCCAAGCGTCTGCCGCAAGCGCACGGAGGGCGTCATTCATCGGATGCAGGTACAGTCCGTCCTTTCCGCAGAATACTTCTGCGATTTGCTCCAACGAAACCCCCATCTCCGAAAGGAAATCCCGCCCCTGGGCTTCCCGCAGAATGTCCAGGTCCAAATAAAGCTGGATCCCTTCGTACAGCCTTCCGGGATAGTAAAAGTCCTTTGTGGGCAGAACCGTGCTGACGCAGACCTGGTTTTCCTTCACAATGGCATACCGATTCTGTGCAAGGGAGACATCGCATCGGCCGCGGATGCAAAAATTCAGGATCAGCATTCGTTCCCCGAAGATGGAGCTGTCTCCTTTTTCCCAGCTGCTGGTATAAATCTCGTTAAACGAAATGCGGATGCCCGGCGCCAATGTGTAAAGCTCCAACTGTCCCTTGGAGCCCTTATCAAGTATGAAATGCTGACTTTGAATATCCATAAGATGATTTTACCATCAAAAAAGCGGGTTCGCAAGGAGTTGCGGATAATTCGCTGCTAAACGGGCTTAAATTCAGCAAACGGATTTTACAGACTTCTTGTTTTATGGTACAGTCTTATGCAGTTAGAACTTGCTAACTGCATAAGGCCTAAATCAGGAGGATGGGATATGAACTCGATTACGCTTTCCGATGCAAAGCCGGGCATCCGGTATTGCATTCTGGAGATCAAAGAAGAAAACCGCTTGGTGAACAGGCTGTCCTCGATGGGGCTGCTCTGTGGCAGCACTGTTGAGGTGTGTCAGAATAATAAGAAACAGCCGGTTTTGCTTTTTGCCAGAGATACGCTGGTCGCCATCGGGCGGGAGGAAAGCAAAAAAATCATGGTGGGAGGTGCCGAGCAATGAGCCGTTGCGAAGCCTGTGCATCTAATAAGAACTGCAAGTACCACGGCAGCAGTCAGCTTTACAAAAAGGATGACAGCACGCCGGTCATTGCCCTTTTAGGGCAGCCCAACTCCGGAAAATCAACGATTTTCAATATGATGACCGGGTCCCACCAGCACGTTGGCAACTGGCCCGGCAAAACCGTCGATCAGAAAGAGGGTGAATGCAAGTGGAACGGTCAGCGGATGATTCTGGCGGACCTTCCCGGCAGCTACTCCCTTTCCGCCGGTTCCGATGAAGAAGTCATCACACGGGACTATATCGCCGCCGGAAATGCTGACCTTGTGCTGGTAATGGCGGATGCCTCGCAGTTAAAGCGCAGCCTGTATATGCTGGCAGATTTTGTGGGAACGAAGGTCCCCGCCATTCTCGTTCTCAATATGATGGATGTGGCCAAGGGACAGGGCCTTGCCATTGATACAGCCGCCCTTTCCAAAAAGCTGGGCATTCCCGTGGTTCCCATGTCTGCCATCCGAAAGAAAGATTATCGAGCGCTCTACGAGAGCATCGAAGCGGCCCTGGTGCAGAAGCCTGTCCTAGCAGGCGAGGCCATGGGGAGCGCAAAGGAGAAAATGGCTTACATCGATAATCTGCTGAACGGAGTCATTACGGCGGAAAAGGATGCCCAGAGTGCCTTCAGTAAGTTTGACAGGATAGCGCTATCACCTGTTCGTGGAAAGCTGATGGCATTCGGCATTATTCTGGTGATTTTCCTGCTGGCAATGATGTTCTCCGGTATCGTATCCGGCGTGGGTTCAGCCCTGCTTACCCCACTCAGCGGCGTGCTGCGCAGCGGTATGGAGGCGATTTCCGTCCACCCGCTGCTTATTTCCCTCGTCTGCGATGTGCTCATCAATGTGCTGTATTTTGCGCTGATGATGGCATCCTTTGTGCTAGGCATCACCCTTGGCTTCAATCTGATGGAGGAGACCGGTTATCTGGCCCGTATCTCGTTTCTGTTCGACCACACCATGTCCAAGGTCGGTTTGCAGGGCAAAACGATTATGCCGTTCTTCATGGGCCTTGGCTGCACCATTGCAGGCACTACCGGCACCCGTGTGGTGGATAATCGGGGACAGCGAGTGCTGGCTATTGCCATGAGCTGGGCGGTCCCCTGTGCGGCGACCCTCTCCGTAGTGCCCACCATCGCCATTGCACTGTTCGGCAGTACCGGCGGATTTCTCGTCATGGTGGCGATTTTCCTGTTCATGTTCCTGATGATGTGGGTGGTCTACAAGGTTTTCGGCAATTCTCTTGCGCCCAAGGAAGAGCGTGTGGGACTCATTATGGAATTGCCGCCTTATCATAAACCGGCAATCAAAAACACGCTGTATGTGACGTTCCAGCGCACTCTGGACATTTTCCTCCGTGCGCTGCGGGTCATCTCCCTGGTATCTATCGTGTTCTTTGTGCTGACCTACGGTTTCGGCGGCAGCGCAGAAAACAGTATTCTTTATAAGCTCGGCGTTCTGATCGAACCCGTGACCAAATTCTTCGGTATGAAGTGGCAGGCATTCCTCGCGTTCTGCGCCTCGGCCATCTCCAAAGAATCTTTGCTTGGTGTGCTGAACACCCTCTACGGGACCGGCGGCAGCTTGGTCAGCTCTACCTTCGGCGCCAAGGTTTCCGGCACCGCTGCGACAGGCATCTCTGAAATTCTGTCTGCCAACTTTACCAAGGCGGAGGGACTGGCGTTTATCTTTGCCATCAGCTTCAATATGCCCTGCGTCAGCGCTCTGGCGGCAACTGCAAGAGAGACGCACTCGGCCAAATGGACTGCAAAGATCGGCGTGTTCTATACCCTTGCGGCGCTGCTCATCGCCTGCATCGTCTATCACATTGGTCTGCTTATTTTTTGACGGCTTGCCACCTCTAAACCAACGAATAGACAGCCAGCGTTGCCAGGTTAGGAGCGTCGAAAACGGCTAAAGCCCAACACAAATCATAGCTTTCGCTTCGTTTACATCTGTAAGACCGTCGGCTCAACCCCAATCAGAACCACCATATGACACAAATCCGAACTTTTTCCATGGAAGAAGTTCGGATTTGTGATTATCTTGATTCCACCGGTGCAAAATCACGATTGAAGATATTCGTTTTTGTTTATCGTTTTCACACAGCCATGGCAGCGTCGGAAATCATGGCAGAAGCCGCATCAGCTCCTGCGCAAGCAGTTCCGGGTGGTTGATAATCTCACCGTGACCGAATCCGGCAAAGCAATTGACCGTCAGCTGCGGATATATCCCCCGCAGCTTCTGAATTGCCTTTTTCATATGTCCTTCCCTTTCTCCATACCAGCAGGCAACCTTTGCCTCCGGCTGTACCGGAAAATCCGTACGGTAGAGCGTAAGCCCCACCTCCCAGGTTGCGCGGACCGATTCCAGGCTGACGCAGTCCGGAATCCGGCTGAGCATGGTCTGTATGCCTTGTTCCGTTTGGCCCATGAAGCGCAGCGCCCAGGCAGGCATGGTTTTCGTCCGGGCCGTCTCATACTGCTTCCGGGGCATGATTTTCAGAATCCATTTGTTGAGCGCGCCGAAATCCAGATACTCCGGTCCGCTGAGAATCATGCGGTCGATTCGTACCCTTGGCGATGTCTGTAAAAACATTGCCGACCCACAGCCGAGAGATTCCGCAAAGAGCAAATCCAGCTGTCCGCCGCACTCGGCACAAAGATAGTCCGCCAGCTGTTCCGCCTGGTCCTGGGCCGTTGTGTAGGTCGTCTTTCCGGAACCGTCAAAGCCGTCGAAGCTGACCGCATAAATACAATATGCCTTTTCCAGCAGTGGGATCAAATCTTCAAACTGCCGCCAACACATCAGGTTTCCATGCAGCAGCATAATCTTCTTTCCACAGGTGTTTCCAAACCGCTTGACCTCCATCGGGGTCCTCCTCCTTTTCTTACGCTCCCGTTTATTTTTCGATCCGCATACAAAAATCGCAGCAGTCGTTGCCGCGTCCCAGGGTTTTGGACCGCTGCCACACCAGCTTAGGGTGCAGCCCGTTGTAGCTGATGTCGTCACTGTCGCAGTAGCACCGGCACAGCTCCGGGCAGCCGTATTGCACACAGGTATCGTGGTAGGGACATTTCGTCATATCCACACGCCAGATATTTTTATCCGTGTGCAGTTCCTTCGCAGCAAATCCTGCCGCAGGGCCAAAGGCCGTCCGGGTCGATTTGACGAAAGTGCCGGGGACCAGGCGATACAGTCCCGGGATGTGAAGAACAGCCGCCAGATATTTATGTGTGCTCCTCGCCAGTCGTTCCACATAGCCGTGGATGGTCGCCAGCGCCTCATCCTTTGGCATCACGGTCTGAAGCACCTCGTACGCCGCAATTCCCGGCAGTATCTGCCTCTCCAGGTGCCGCCGCTTTTCCTTGCTTGCCCCGGCATTTTCCGCCCGCAGTGCCTGCAGCCGCGCGTCAAATGCTGCATTGAGCTGCGCCGCCTGCGACGGGAATCGCTGTGCCACCGTTTCCCGGAAATCCGCAGCAAGATAACTTTCCTTCATTTTTATAGCCCCCGTTTCTATTAAATTCAAAATTGTCAACGAAAACCAATATTTATGAGAATTCCCCCAGGCCGTTTTTCTCCGATTTTTTGCAAAGCGATGGTTAGTTTCAGCTAACTACTACACAAGGCCGCCTCCCTCCTACTGGCTTCTGCTGCACTCTTGGGGAGAAATACCGCCGGCGTATGCGACCACTCCGAATCGGATATCTTCTGCGGGGACATTGTAGCATGGACGGCATCTGTTTGCAAGATAGCGTTTACAGAGCCGTCAAATAGCCTTGACAAAACAAAAATCCGAACTTCTTCTACGGAAAAAGTTCGGATCTTCATATGTGGTGGACGATAACGGACTCGAACCGCTGACCCTGCGCACGTCAAGCGCATGCTCTACCAGCTGAGCTAATCGTCCGGGAACAGGTGACATTATAGTACAAGGATTTCCATTTGTCAAGTCTTTTTTTCTTTTTTGTCAGCTTTCTATTGTCGTCCTACAATCCATGCGCTGTTCATCTCCCGGTTACTCTTGACTTTTTATCGCAGAAATGGTATCTTAAATAAAATGGAGAGTTGTCCGAGTGGTTTAAGGAGCCAGTCTTGAAAACTGGTGATGCGGCAACGCACCGTGGGTTCGAATCCCTCACTCTCCGCCACACCAAAACCGCCTCAGATTTGTTTCTGGGGCGGTTTCTTTTGCTTCTTT
>CAKTKB010000059.1 GCA_934569195.1 uncultured Oscillospiraceae bacterium | reverse complement strand
GTGTCGGACATGCTCAGGGCCTCCTCCTGGTCATGGGTAACATATATAAAGGTAATGCCCATGGCCTGCTGAATCCGCTTCAGCTCAATCTGCATATCCTTGCGCAGACGCAGATCCAGCGCGCCCAGAGGCTCGTCCAGAAGCAGCACCTTGGGCTGGTTGACCAGTGCCCGGGCGATGGCCACCCGCTGCTGCTGACCGCCGGACAGAGCGCCGATCCGTCTGTGGCCGTAGCCCTTCAGGCTCACGATTTCCAGCATACGGTTGACTCTGCGGTCGATTTCGTCCTTAGGCAGCTTTGCCACACGCAGACCAAAAGCAATGTTCTCATACACATTCAGGTGGGGAAACAATGCATAGCGCTGAAAGACCGTATTGATCTGCCGCCGGTAAGGCGGCACCTCATTGATGCACTTCCCGTCAAACAGGACGCTTCCGGAAGTAGGCGAAAGGAAACCCCCGATAAGCCGCAGGGTTGTGGTCTTGCCGCAACCGGACGGGCCAAGCAGGGTGAGAAACTCATGATCGTTAATATAGAGGTTAATTCCGTCAAGGATTCGCTCTCCGTCAAACTCCATGGTTAAATCCCGGAGCCGGATGAGTTCTTTGGACATATATCCTCCCCCGTTTCTTTGTAAACTTGTGTCGGAACACGAATATTTATACCATATCGCAAAATCCGCCCTTTGTCAACGACAACTGCCCGTCAGCCGTAGAAATTCCCCTTCCTACCCGGAAATTTTTTCTACTATGGGTATATTCTTCCCGATGTCTGGCGATACTGGACCTCGGAGGTGCTTAAAATGAGCGACAAAAAACACACCGGTCGCGGCTTCGGCGGGAAGGGCTACTACATAGCCCTGATCCTGTGCGCAACCGCCATCGGGATCTCTGGCTATTTGTACTACCGAAACGCAAACCGCAATCAAAGCACGACGCTGGGCAATCAGACGGCGACCACCCCCGGCGGGCAGAGTCAGGTAGCGGCACTCGCCACCCAGCCTCAGGGCACGCAGCCCTCTGGGACAGCGAGCACTACCGCCCCCACTGCGGGCAAGCCCAGCAAAACCGCTATGCCCGTGTCCGGCGATACCGTGGCGGAATATGCGATGGATTGTCTGAGCTACAACGCAACCACCCGGGACTGGCGGGTCCACGACGGCATGGACATCAGCGCTGCCGCAGGCACGCCGGTACTGGCAGCGGCAGACGGAGAGGTGTACACGGTCTACACCGACGATACCATGGGCCGCACGGTCGTAATCCGGCACGACGGAGACTATACCACCAAGTACGCCAGCCTGGCGGAGGAGGTCTCCGTGGAGCCGGGAGACAAGGTAACCATCGGGCAGGAAATCGGCGTCGTAGGCAGCACGGCTCTGCTGGAATCTGCTCTGGGCGAGCACGTTCACTTTACCGTTCTGCACCAGGATACGCCCGTGGATCCTCAGGAATTTCTGAATTTGGGCTAAGCACAAAAATCCTCCGGAATGCATCGGCGCACTCCGGAGGATTTTCTATTTTCTCATCGCAGCAGCAGGTATCCCGCCGTCCCCAGGGCAAAATTCACGGCCATATGGACAAGCCAGGATACATACGTCGTCCCGTACTTTTCATTCAGGCGGCAAAGGCCCACGCCGGCCCCAAACAGCGCCGCGGTCATCGGAATGTATGCCCACCAGCTGAACCATCCTGCCATTGCGACCGCGTAATACAGGGCGAACGCGGCAGAGCTGAACAGCACGCCCCACCGTCTGGAGGCGCTTCGGGTGAGATTTTCCAACACGAACCCGCGGAAGAAGAATTCCTCCAGCAGGGAGTTGATCAGCGAAGCATACACCGCCAGCCACAGGAAGTCCTCTCCCCGCACGCCCACCTTGCGGAAGAGCAGCGCGGTCAGGCCGGAAAAATCCACCCAGCGCGCCAGGAGAAAATAGCACGCCATCATGCCTGCGTAAATCCCGGCGCCGTAAAGCAGCCCGGCCAGCAGGCCCCGCTTCCGGGAGCGGAAGATGCCCCGGATGGAAACGCTCCGATCCACCAGAGACAAAATAAAGGGAGCTGCCAAAAAAATTCCCAACTTCGCCACGGACTTCGCGTCATAGGAGACCGGCGCAAAGCCCCCGGCCGTGGCCATAACGCCGCAGCAAAAAACGGTCACCAAAATCAGAAGTACCGTCGTCTTTTTACGCATATATCTGCACCTCCCGGAACAGGCACGGCCAAAGCGCCGCATTCTTATACCTTATAAAGGTATCATACCACATTCTCATTCGCTTTTCAATGGTTCCATGTTTTTGTTGACTTTTCTCTTTCTCTCTGCTATAATTCGTTGACAAGTCAACATTCAAGGAGGATCCGTATGCTCACCCGGTTTGAACAGTTTTCCGCTTCCGTTTTCTGCATCTCCCGGGATGTCCAGAAGCTGGAGCGAGAGGAAATGGAGCGTCTGGGGCTGAAGGGTGCATTTGCCCAGTACCTTCTGCTGATCCGTCGCTTTCCCCAGGGAATTACAGCCGCCGCGCTCTGCACGCTGTGCGACAAGGACAAGGCGGCCGTTTCCAGAACGCTTGCGGAAATGGAGCACCAGGGGCTGATCCTCCGCTCCGGAGAAAATGCCTACCGGGCCAAAATTCTGTTGACACAATCCGGCTCCGACGCAGCCGCCTGGGTGGCGCGCCGGGCAGCGACTGCTGTGGCTCTGGCCGGTCAGGGCCTGTCCGACGAGGACCGCACCATTTTTTACCGTGCGCTGGACCGAATCGCCGCCAATCTGCAAAGCATCTGCGCTGCCGGACTTCCCGACCCTGCACAAGATAAGGAGACTGACGAAATATGTGTGTAAAAATCATAACCGATTCAACCGCTGACCTGCCGCACAACGACCTGTCGCGGATCATCACCGTGCCGCTGACCATTCGCTTCGGTCAGGAGGAGTATGTGGACGGTATCTCCATCAGCAAGCGGCAGTTCTATGAGAAGCTGGTGGAGACGGACGTCCTGCCCGCCACCAGCCAGGCCTCTCCCGAAACCTTTGCCCAAATTTTCCGTAAGGTGCATGCCGCAGGCGACACCGCCGTGGTCATCACCCTCTCCTCCAAGCTCTCCGGTACATACCAGAGCGCCTGCATTGCCGCAGCGGATTTTCCCGGGGAGATTTTCGTGGTGGACAGCAAGACCGTAACCATCGGCTCGGGTATATTGGTCCGCATGGCGCTGGACCTGGTTCAGGCGGGATGGGACGCTCCGGCCATCTCTCAAGAGCTGACCCGGCAGCGGGAAAACATCCGTCTGGTGGCCATGCTGGATACCCTGGAATACCTGAAAAAAGGCGGCCGTATCTCAAAGTCCGTGGCCTTTGCCGGAGAGCTTCTGAGCATTAAGCCCGTTGTCTGCATAGACGACGGCGCCGTTGCGCTGTTGGGGAAAGCCCGCGGCTCCCGGCAAGGCAACAACCTGCTGGCCAGGCAGATAGAAAAATCCGGCGGCATCGACTTTTCCAAGCCCCTGCTCCTGGGCTACACCGGTCTGTCGGATGTGCTGCTGCAAAAATACATATCCGACAGCGCCGCCCTCTGGCAGGACCATGTGCAGTCCCTTTCCTCCGTGTGTATCGGCAGCGTTGTTGGAACCCACGTCGGGCCCGGCGCCGTTGCCATTGCCTTCTTCTGTCAAGCCGGGCAGGAGGGCTGATTTCTCTTTTCGCAGATGGCCAATCCCCAAAACGGGACGCCATCTGCGTTTTTTTGCGGTAAACGGGCCGTAGAATCGCCTTTTCTCCACTCTACTCCCGGTAGAATCCGTTTCTACCGGGCTATTCAGAAAGATATCTTGCCTTTTCCGCCGAAATCCGCTATAATACACCTATCCTTTGGGCCGGTCGCCTCTTCCGGGAGGAAGAGGCGGTGCTCCGTCTGCGTGCCGTCCCTACAGGCTTCCCCTCTCTCCTCCTCTCGGAGAAAAGAAGTGAAAGGAAACGTATCTCATGAACATTCTTTACTGCGGCGACAAGAACATAGCCGACGGATTCATTCTCTCCGTCCTATCGCTGCTGCGTGCGGTGGATGAGCCGATGCAAATATACGTCCTCACCCTGTCCTGCCGTCACGGCGAGCGCACGTGGGAACCCTTCCCGCAGGAGCTGGCCGACTGGATGGACAGGAAGCTTCGCCGGGAAAGTCCGGGAAGCAGCGTGCATCTTTTTGACCTCACGGAGCTTTTTTCCCGGGAAATGCCCCTGGCCAATATGGATACCCGCTTCACGCCCTGCTGTATGCTGCGCCTGTACGCCGACCAGATCCCGGCGCTGCCGGACCGCATTCTTTATCTGGACAACGATGTCCTCTGCCGGAAAAATCCCAAGGAATTCTACAATCAGGATTTGGGCGGCAGCGAGCTGGCCGGTGTGCTGGATCATTATGGCAAATGGTTCTTCCGCCGCAATCCCTTCCGGCTGGATTATCTGAACTCCGGCGTGCTTTTGCTGGACCTGGCCCGGATTCGCCAGACCGGCCTTTTTGCCAAATGCCGCGCCCGGTGCCGGGACAAGGAGATGTTTATGCCGGACCAATCTGCCATCAACAAGCTGGCCATCTCCCGCAAAACCTGCCCGCGGCGGTATAATGAGCAGCGAAAGCTCCACAGCAATACCGTATTTCAGCATTTTACTACCAGCTTCCGCTTTTTCCCCTGGTTTCACGCGGTCAGCGTCAAGCCCTGGCAGATTGAACGGATGCACAGCGTACTGAAGCTACACGAATATGACGACCTGCTGGCAGCCTACGTCCTATGGCGGGACAGCTTCCGCGCAGAGTCCACAATGGAGGTTACACCATGATTCCCACCCCTGAAACGGAAATTCCCGTATTTTTTTCCATCGACAACGGCTATGCCCCCTTTCTCGCCGTGGCGCTGAAATCCGCCATTGCCAACGCCAGCCCGGACCGGCACTATCGCGCCATCATCCTGCACCAGGATCTGACCGAGGAAAACCGCCGCCGCATCGCCGCCCTGGCCGCTCCCAACTTCCCTGTGGAGTTTGTCCCCATGGAGCGTGGACTGGAAGCCATTACGGACCGGATGTCCAACCGGCTGCGCTGCGACTACTTTACCCTGACCATTTATTTCCGGCTGTTTATTCCCGCCATGTTCCCCCAGTATGACAAGGCGATCTATATTGACAGCGACGTTGTGGTCCCCGGCGATCTGGCGGAGCTGTACGATCTGGAGCTGGGAGACAATCTGATTGCCGCCTGTCCGGATCACTCTGTGGTGGAGGTGCCGGAGCTGGCCCGCTACATGGAAAATGCCGTGGGCGTAGACCGCTATCATTATGTTAACTCCGGCGTCCTGCTGATGAATCTGAAGGCTCTGCGGGAGGCCCAGTTTGACCGGCATTTCCTGAACCTGCTGACGACCTATCACTTTGACTGTGTGGCGCCCGACCAGGATTACCTCAATGCCATCTGCTGCGGGCGCATCCTGTTCCTGGATCCCCGTTGGGACGCCATGCCCACCGAGGGCAAGCCCCCCGTCCAGGATGTAAAGATCATCCACTACAACCTCTTCTCCAAGCCTTGGTGCTATGATGGGATTCAGTATGCTGACGAATTCTGGAAATACGCCCAGGACAGCGGCTACCTGGAGGAAATCCGCGCCTACAAGGACCACTACAGCGACGAGCAAAAGCAATCCGATGCCCAGTGCCTGCAGCTTCTGGTCCGCCGGGGCGAAGAAATCTGGCAGCAGGATGTCACATTCAAAAAACTCTATGAGAGCGGAGTGAAAATCCGTCTATGATTATTGGAAACAATCGCCCCGCCGTGATTGAAAACATCCGGCAGGCTGCCGAAAGCGGCGACTTCTACGCGAAGGTGGAGCTGGACGATCCCTGTCTGACGCCCCAGCAGAGCGCCGCCATCATTTCCCGGTACCTGGAAAACCGGGCGCGGCTGAGCTACCGGCTGAAGTGCTTCACCGCCCGCCGTATGGCAGGCGCCGCAACGGGCCTGTTTAACCGGGATACCCACATCACCGGCATGGAAAAGCTCGCCTGTGTCCGAGGCGGCGCCGTCATAACCAGCAATCATTTCAGTCCCCTGGACAACACGGTGGTCCGCTGCCTTACCCGCAAGGCCGGGAAGAAGCGCCTTTACATCGTCAGCCAGGAATCGAACCTGGCCATGCCCGGTCTGATCGGCTTTCTGATGAACTATGCGGATATTGTCCCCCTTTCCGGCGACAATCACTATATGCAGGGGCAGTTTTTTGAAACCCTGCGCACATTGACCGACCGCGGCGAATGGGTTCTCATCTACCCGGAGCAGGAAATGTGGTTCAATTACCGCAAGCCCCGCCCGCCCAAGCGCGGCCCGTACTACTTTGCCGCCAAGATGAACAAGCCGGTGATTTGCTGCTTCGTCGAGATTCAGGACAAGCCGGAGATGGACACCCAGAGCTTCCACCGTGTGCGCTATGTCCTGCACATTCTGGATGTGCTTTTCCCCGATCCGGAAAAGTCCGTCAGAGAGAACAGCCAGGAAATGGCCCGCCGGGATTACGAGCTGAAGTCGGCTGCCTACCAGCAGGCCTACGGCAAGCCTCTCCGCTACACCTTTGACAGCAGCGACATCGCCGGATGGACCGGCAGCGAGGCGGTGGAATCTTGAGCAAGGAACCTCCCGTCCGTTATTATTCCAGCTTTTCCGACGATTTCTCCCAGACGGCCTGCCAGGATTACGTCCTTCCGGAGCAATACCGGTGGGTCCGCAGCGATTGGCGCAGCCGCCTGCGCTCCGGCATCATCTATGCCGCAGCCCTGGCCTTTTCCAGCGTCTATTGCCGTCTTTTTCTCCATGTGCGTATCCGCGGCAGCCGGCTGCTTCGCCAGGATAAGAACAGCGGCATCTTCCTTTACGGCAATCATACCCAGCCCATCGGGGACGTGTTTGACCCCGCGCTGGCTTGCTTTCCCCGGCGAATCTACACCCTGGCAAGCCCGGCCAATCTGGGCATTCCCGTGCTTGGGCGGCTGCTCCCCTACCTGGGCGCGCTTCCCATCCCCGGCAGCATAGCCGGAATGAAGGAGCTGTCCCAGGCCCTGACTCTGCGTCTGGAGCAAAAGGCCTGCATTGTGGTCTATCCAGAGGCCCACGTCTGGGAATACTGCACGCAGATTCGCCCCTTTTCGGACACCTCCTTCAAGTACCCCGTCAAATACGGCGTTCCGGCATATTGCATGACCGCCGTCTACCGCAAGCGTCTCCTGGGCCGCCGCCCAAGCTGCACATTGTATGTTGACGGTCCCTTTCTGCCCGACGCCTCTCTTCCCCCGCGCCGGCAGGCATCCGAGCTGCATCGCCAGATTTATGCCTGTATGGTGGCCCGCAGCCGTCAAAGCAACTGCAGCTACATTCGTTATGCACCGGCGGCGGAAGCACCCGTCCCCTCCCCCGACAGCTCAAAGTAAACCGCGCAGCTCTCCCGATCCGGGAGCCCTGCGCGGTTTTCTGTATGGATTTCAGAGGCGGAAAAGGCTCCGCCCTCCCACGGATGTACACCGGATTTCCCGGCACCTGCCGCACTCTCATGCACCGGCAGACACATTTTTTCTCGGGAAGATGCCAAACCGCCGGTCAGGGCACAAACAAAACAACCGGCAGCCCGGTGCAGAACAGCTGCCCGCCATGGACCTCCACCGCGCCGCCAGAAAGGACGTCGGTATAGGCGCCATCCTTCAGGCCCACCGTCACAACCCCCGGCGTCCCCCGCAGGCTGAATACGCCCACGGCCTCCCGGGAGCCGCGCCGGTGCCTTGCCACCAAAACATCCCCCGGATGCGCCTCCACATGGTAGCTGCTGTCCGCAAACAGCGGATCCTGCTTCATTTCCGCCAATGTCCGCAGCAGCCCGGAAAGGTCCCGCCCATCCTGCCACTGCACCGCGTCCCGCTCAAACAGGCTTGGCAGATGGACCGCACCCCGCTCCTGCCCGGCATAAAGCAGGGTCATTCCCTTCTGAAAATAGAGGAATGCCGTCCAATTGTCCAGCATCCTTCCCTGTCCCAGAATCAGCCCCGCCCGGGACTGGTCATGGTTTTCCAGGCAACGCAGCTTTACATAATTCTCCGGATAGCACGTCTCCTGCCGGTTCATCGCCTGCGCATATTGGGCCGGAGGCAACGTCCCGGCCACCGCGCCCTGGAAAAGCGAGTAGATATCGTAGTCGTAGGTCGCATCGAATGCCTGATACAGCTCTCCGTCCGACAGGCAGCTCTCCCCCAATGCCCGGCGCGCGGCAATCAAGCCCGGATCCACCGACTCTGCCAGCCAGAAGC
>CAKTKB010000058.1 GCA_934569195.1 uncultured Oscillospiraceae bacterium | reverse complement strand
CTTTTTCCTTGCCTTTGAGCGGCGCAGGCCGCAGGCGCGGGAGCTGGTGACCCTGGCGGTCATGGCTGCGCTGGCGGGACGGTGCGTGTTTCACGGACCGTTCAATGAGCTGTTTCCCTGCGCCATTGATCCCAAGGCCCGGGAGCTGGCGGATTACCGCTACCGGCAGGCGGCGGCGCTGGCCGGGACCTACGGGGCGGCGCGCATGGTGCTCCATGGGGGATTTACACCGGCTATGTACTATCCGTGCTGGTACACGGAGCAGTCGGTAATTTTCTGGCGGGAATTTTTGCAGCGGGATCCGGGCATCGAAATCTGCCTGGAGAACGTGATGGAGCCGGAGCCGGAGATGCTGGCCGGGATTGTGGAGCAGGTGCAGGACCCGCGGCTGGGTATTTGCCTGGACATCGGACACTGTAATGTGTATTCCCAAATTCCGGTGGAGCAGTGGCTGGAGCGGTTGGCTCCCCATATCCGGCATTTTCATATCCACAACAATCAGGCGGATGCGGATACCCATAGTCCTCTGGACTGCGGCAGCATTCCCATGGGGCGTCTGCTGGAGCGGGTGGATGCGCTATGCCCCCAGGCGAGCATAACCCTGGAGCTTCCGGAGGCGGAAAGCTCTGTGCGCTGGCTGCGGGAACAGGGATTCCTGAAATAAGAAAAGGAGAGATTTTTCCATGGAAGAGAAGCTTGCGTCGTTGATCGGGCAGATTCTGCCGCCGGATGCACAGGCTATGGACCGGGCGGCACGCCGGCAGGCTGAGCTTGCCAAGCCTCCCGGGAGCCTGGGGCGGCTGGAGGAGCTGTCCATACAGCTGGCGGGCATCACCGGGCAGACGTGCAGCCGGGTCGAGCGGAAGCATCTGCTGGTTTTTGCGGCGGACAATGGTGTGGTGGCCGAGGGCGTGTCCAGTGCGCCGCAGTCCGTGACGCTGATGCAGACCATCAACCTGACCCGTGCCAAAACGGGCGCTTCCGTGCTCTGCCGCCATTTCGGCTGCGGCATTACCGTGTGTGACGTGGGCGTCTGCGCGGAGATTCGGGACCCGGCGGTGCTGAATCGGAAGATTGCCATGGGAACGGGGAACATTGCCCACGGGCCGGCCATGACCCGGCAGCAGGCCATTGAAGCCATCTGCACCGGCGCGGAGCTGGCGCAGCAGACCCCGGCAGACGCGCTGGGTGTAGGAGAGATGGGCATCGGGAACACCACTACCTCCTCAGCCGTGCTGGCTGTGCTGCTGGGCGTGGAGCCAGAGACGGTTACGGGCCGGGGCGGCGGCGTGACGGATGCCGCTTTCCTAAAAAAGAAACAGGTTATCCGGCAGGCAATTGCCTGCAACGGGCCGGACCCCTGGGATCCGGTGGATGTGCTGGCGAAGGTCGGCGGGCTGGATCTGGCGGCCATGTGCGGCGCGTTCCTGGGAGGAGCCGCGTCTCACCGGCCGGTGGTCATTGACGGATTTATCTCTGCGGTGGCGGCCCTCTGTGCCGTGCGGTTGTGTCCGGACGTCCGGGCCTACCTGGTGCCGAGTCACGCGTCCTATGAGGTGGGCTACCGGCTGGCCATGGATGCAATGGGGCTGACACCGATTTTTCAGCTGGGAATGCGTCTGGGAGAGGGAAGCGGCTGCCCCCTGGCCTTTGAGGTCCTTTCGGCGGCCGGGGCCGTTATTTGCGACATGGCGACCTTTGACCAGGCGGGCATTGACGACGGCTATCTGGAGCCGATCCGCGCCGCCGATTCCTTTACGGTGGAGGACGGACAGTGAAGATTTTTGTCTGCGGCGGTGCAAAGAGCGGTAAGTCGGCCTTCGCCCAGAAATTGGCGCTGACCCTGGCGGCAGGCGGAACGCATTATTATGTGGCGACGCTGATTCCCTATGACGCGGAGGACCGGCAGCGCATCCGGCGCCACCTGGCGGACCGGGAGGGCCTGGGCTTTCTTACGCTGGAGCAGGGACGCGCCCTCCCCGCCTGCCTGGATCGGGCAGACTGCAGCGGGACATTTTTGCTTGACAGCGTGACGGCACTGTGGATGAACGAGCTTTTCCCCGATCCTCACAGCGCCGCCACCGACCCCGGGGCGACAGAGCGGTGTGTCCGGGATTTGGAAGCTTTTCTGGGCAGGGTGCGCAATGCGGTGCTGGTCAGCGACGACCTGTTCTGCGATCCGGGAGATTACGACGCCGTCACGGAGTGCTACAGGCGGGGCCTGGGGGAGCTTCACCGCGCAATCGCCCGGTCCTGCGACGTGGTTCTGGAGGCGACGGCCGGTCAAATGACGGCATACAAGGGGAGGCTGCCGCTATGAAGCAGTATTTTCAGGCATTTGCCATGTGTCAATCTATGTTTTGCGCCATTCCCAGTCCGTTTCGGGTCTGGGAGGAGAAGGCGCGGGATAAGATGCTGCTGTTTTTGCCCCTGGTGGGGCTGGAGATTGGCCTGATGTGGGCGCTGGCGGCCTGGGCGGTCCGGCTGCTGGCTCTGCCGGGTACCGTAGCGGGGGTCGTCTGCTGTGCCTGCCCCTGGCTGCTGACGGGATTTATCCACCTGGACGGGTATATGGATGTAACGGATGCGGTTCGATCCTACCGGAGCCTGGAGCGGCGGCGGGAAATATTGAAGGATTCCCACGTCGGCTCCTTTGCGGTGATCGGCCTGGTGCTGCTGGCTCTGAGCCAGTATGGCCTGTTCGCCGCCGCGCCGGCGGGGGCGGATTTCTGGATTCTGGCGCTGGTGCCTGTGATGAGCCGGTGCGGCTCTGCGCTGGCGGTGACGGTGCTGCCGCCCATGTCCACCAGCCAGTACGCCGCGCGCCGGACCCGGCCGGGCCATGTGGCTGCCCTCGTTTTGCAGGCGGCTGCGGCGCTGGCTGCGGGCTTTTTGCTGTGCGGGCGTTATGGCTTTGCCCTCCTGGGCTGTCTGGCGGGCTATGGCCTGGCCCTGCTGCGGGGATACCGCTCCCTGCAGGGGATGAACGGGGACCTGGCGGGCTATGCCCTGACCTGGGCCGAGCTGGCAGGCGTGGCGGTATACGCACTGCTGTAAGGAGGAAAAGAAATGATCTTGATTACCGGCGGCGTATTCCAGGGAAAGCTGGATTTCGCCCGGGAGCGTTATGGCCTCCGCCCGGAGGAAATCTTCAGGTGCACCGGGATGGATGTGGACTTTTCCCGGCGCTGTATTTGCAATCTGGAATCCTATACCCGGGCCTGCGCCCGGGAGGGACGGGACAGCCGATCGCTTTTTGAACAGGCGCCGGAGGCGTGGAAGGACCGCATCCTGATCTGCCGGGATATTTCCGGCGGTGTGGTGCCTCTGGGAGCGGATATGCGGGCGTGGCAACGGGAAAACGGAAGCCTGTGCCAGTACCTGGCGGAGCGGGCGGACCGGGTCCTGCGGATATTCTGCGGATTGGAGCAGAGGCTGAAATGATTCTTTACCTGATTCGCCACGGAAAGACCGCGGCCAATGAAGCCCACCTCTATTGCGGCAGTACGGATCTACCCCTGTCGGAGGTGGGACTGGAGGAGCTGCGGGGGATTTCCTATTCGCTGCCGCCCGATCCCCGGTTCTATACCAGCGGCATGCTTCGCACGGAGCAGACGCTCACGGCGCTTTTTGGCCCGGTGGCCCATACGGTGGTGCCGGAGCTGCGGGAGATGGATTTCGGCGTGTTTGAGATGCGCAGCTATGAAATGCTGCGGGAGGACCCGGCGTATCTTGCATGGATTTCCGGCGACAACGAAAAAAACACCGCTCCCGGTGGCGAGAGCGGCGTGCAGATGACCCGGCGGGCCTGGGCGGCCTATCAGGAAATTGCGGAGAGGGGACAAAACAGCGTCCTGGTGACCCACGGCGGGGTGATAGCGGCCATCATGGCAGAGCTGTTCCCTGCCGAGGGGAAAAACCGCTACCAATGGCAGAGCGCTCCCGGACATGGCTATCGGATCGAGAACGGGAGCTGGCGCCCGCTGCCTTAGTCCCGGCGGATGCCCATTCTGCGGAAGTCTCCCTGACGCAGCATCCGGACAAGAGCGGCTTCATCCTGGGGAAGCCGGGGCATGAGAATGCCGGTGCGGGCCACGTCCTCCGGCTGATGACAGTCCGAGCCTGCGGTGGCGATCAGGCCGAATTCCCGGGCGTAGGCCTCCGCCCGTCCGTTGTGGCTGTTGTGACGGGGGTTGCCGTTGCGAATTTCCACGCCGTCCAGATAGCATGCAATGGCGGGCGTGCAGTGGTGACGATAGGGATGGGCCTGAATCAGCAGCGCGCCTGATGCCCGGCACAGCGGAGAAAAGGCGGCCACCCCCATGGAAAAGACGGCGTCCGGGTCCGCCAGCAGCGCATCCGGAAAGCCGTAGAGCAGGTAGTCGTTCATGCACTCGTCAAAGCGAAGCTCCGCGCCCTTGTAGACGCGGATGCCTTGCCGCGCCCCCTCCTGGGCCATGCGGCGGTAGCCCTCCAGGAACTGCACCACCGGATCGGAGAAGGAAATCCCTTTTTCCCGATACATGGCAAAGGTTTCCCGGTTAAAGTGATCCGTTACGATGATTCCTTGAAAGCCTGCGGCCTTATAGGCGGAAATCAGCTCCTTTTCATCCATTCTGCCGCAGTGGCTGGCATATTTGGTGTGCAGGTGGGTTTCTATACGGTACATGGCGAGGTTCCTTTCTGTGTGACGCTTTGCGTGCATGATTTTTTCAATGGCATATCAGCCCCCCGGCGGTGCGGCTCTGCGCTGCCGGGGGGCTGCCGTATACAAAGAATGGGAAGCGGGGCAAACAGGCGCTTTTCCGGGTCAGTCTGCCGGTGCGAGGGTAAAGCGGAAGGAAATTTCCTTTTCCGCCAGGCGGAACTCCGGAGCCAGCTCGGGGCCGCAGGAGTTGCTGCCGATGCCGGAATCCTTGTAGTCTATGCGCAGGAAGGTGGTGTCCTCCATGGGCGTCAGCTCCCAGGCGTGGCGGGTGCGGTACAGCTCGTAGGGGTCAAAGGCGGAGACGCAGCACTCAAAGCTGTCCGCCCGGAAGGTAATGTCGGAAACGGTCAGCATCCGGCAGCCAATGTGGTTTCCGTGCTCCTGAGGGCGCAGATAGGGAACATACTCCGCCAGGGCCGTGCTGCTGTGATAATCCACGGCGCCGTGGTGGCAGCTGTCCCGGTAGCATTCGGAGGGGCCCATGCCGTAATACCGGAAGGGAAGGTCCTTCCCTTGCAGGCGGAATTCAAATCCCAATCTGGGCAGCCAGTCCGTATCCTGGGAGACGGTGCCGTCCAGCTCAAACAGGAGCAGTCCGCTGCTGTCCACGGTCATTTTGAGGGTGTAGCGCAGGTAGGGGCGGCGGGAGACGCCGGCCAGAGCGGCCTCTATCCGGATTGCGCCGTCCTCCGTCAGCTCCATGGAACGGACGTTGCAGAATTGCCGGTCCAGGTTCTCGCTCTGCCAGTTGTTGTCATAATACCAGCGGGATTTTACGTTGCGCTCGTTGTCAATGGGTGCGCGGAAGGCGCTCAGGGTGACGGGAGCCGCCAGAAGCTCTCGCCCATCCAGCACCAGACTGTCCAGCCCGCCGGTCTGCCGGTTAAAGCGGTAGAGAAAACGCTCGCCCTTGGCAAAGATGTAAGCGCCCTCCTGCCAAAGCTGCGCAGAGTCTGCGGGGAGGGACAGCGCTGCCGGAAGAGAGGGAACCGGGATCTGGAGCCGGGCGGGCTGGTTCCCAAGCCGGTCCTCCAGCCGAACCTCCAGATATGCGCCCATGCGGCAGGAAACGGGAAGGGAGATGGGAAGCGCAAGGGTTCCGGTTTGACCCGGGGCGACGGACAGCCGCAGCGTATCCTCCGCCTGAACCGCCCCGTCCACCTGAAGCTGCCAGGTCAGGGAGAAATGGTCCAGGTTGGTAAAGTCCAGATGGTTGGTGACGGAGAGGATCTGCCCCGTCAGAGCAGTGCGAATCGGGCAGTAGGCGGCGGCAATTTCCAGAGAGCCGGACTTCAGCTCCCGCTGAGCGGATACCATGCCGTCACAGCAGAAGTTGCCGTCGTGGGTCAGCTCGCCGGGGAAGTCGCCGCCGTAGCAAAGGCCGTCGCCATAGAGCACGGCGTGGTCGCACCATTCCCAGATGCAGCCGCCGATCATGTCCGGGCGGGAGTAGATTAGATCCCAGTATTGCCAGACATCTCCGGGGCTGTTGCCCATGGCGTGGGAGTACTCACACAGGAAGATCGGGTACGGGACGGCGGGATCGTCGGAAATGGCGGCAATCTCGGAGAGCGGGGGGTACATACGGGAAAAAACGTCCGCCCGGCACTGCTTGCCGGCCCGGGATTCGTCCTCGCAGTGGGCCAGCCGGGAGGGGTCCCGCCGGTGGATATAGTCCAGAACGTCGGCGTGGTTTTCCCCGTGACCGGACTCGTTGCCGGTGGACCAGAAAAGGACGCAGGTCTGGTTTTTGTCCCGCTCCAGGGTCCGGGCCATGCGCTCCAGGTGCTCTTTTTTCCACTCCGGGTTGGAGCCGGGCCAGAGGGGGTTGTTCTCTGCGTCATAGCCAATGCCGCCGGGTACACGGGAGACAAAGCCGTGCGATTCCATATCCGCCTCCAGAATCAGGTAAAAGCCCAGTTCGTTGGCGATTTCCGGAAGCTGGGGGATGGGCGGATAGTGGGAGGTGCGGATGGCATTGATGTTCAGCTTTTTCATCAGCTCCAGGTCCTTGCGGGTCTGCTCCGGCGTGATGGTCCATCCGCCCATCGGGGTCGTATCGTGATGGTTGACGCCGCGAAGCTTGATGGGGGTGCCGTTGAGCAGAAGCTCGTGCCGCGGGGAAAGGGAGATGTCCCGGAAGCCGAATTTCTGAAGGATGCGTTCTCCTGCACAGCAGATTTCCAGCGTGTACAGATAGGGGTGCTCTGCGTTCCAGAGGGTTGCGCCCGGGACCGAAAGCTCGGATGTGCCGGAGCTGTCGGCCTGCGCGGCCAGTTGCCCGGCGTCGTCGAAAATGCACAGCCGGGCGGGGCGGTCCGTGGTGACGGTTACCCGGCTGCTGCGGGTGCGGAGCTGAAAGTCAAAAAGGTGCCCGCGAGGGCGGCGCAGCAGGTATACGCTGCGGAAAATGCCGTTGAAGCGCAGAAAATCCTGATCCTCCAGGTAGCTGCCGGCGCACCACTTGTACACCAGGACCCGGAGGGTGTTGACGCCGGGGGTGACGTAGGCGGTGAGGTCAAATTCCGAGCTGAGATGGCTGCCCTGGGTAAAGCCCACATAGCTGCCGTTGACATATACGACCGCGCAGGAGCTGACGCCGTCAAAGACCAGATAGGTCTGCTTTTCGTCGGCCGGAACGGTGAAGGTCCGCTGGTATATACCCATGGGATTGACGTTGGGTACATACGGAGGGTCCACCGGGAACGGATAGTTTACGTTGGTATAGTTTGGATGCTCATAGCCGTGGAGCTGCCAGCAGGAGGGGACGGGGATTTCGTCCCAGACCTCCGGTTCCGGGTGCAGATCGCCGTCGGCAAAAAAGGCAAATTGCCAGATGCCGTCCAGGCTGATATGCTCCGCTTCACCGCCGGGAATATAATAAGCCCGGGGCGGCAGGCGATTTTCTGAGGTTTTCTGTACATTTTCATAGAAACGCATATCCGTTTCCTCCCATAGAGAAAAATAGGGGGGTTACTACCAAGTAGTATAGCCCGGTTTGCCGGATTCGTCAAATGCTATTTCTCCGACGGCGGAAACCCGCGCGAGAGTATTGTCATTTCCTGGCAGGTGTGGTATACTAAATACTATGCTGCGTGGAATGGGGGGCTTTGGCATGGAACAGAACGATGTGTATGACAAAAATCGAAGGCGCACGGGGCGCGTCCATGTCCGGGGCACGCCCTGGCGGCGAGGGGACTACGGACTGGTGGTCTGCACCTGGGTATACGACGGGGACGGGCATCTGCTGCTGACAAAGCGCGCCCCGGAAAAAACCTACGCCGGTACCTGGGAAAATTCCGGCGGTGCGGCGAAGGCGGGGGAGACCAGCCGCCAGGCCATAGCCCGGGAGCTGTTTGAGGAGACCGGAATTCGGGCCGGAGAGGAAGAATTTGAATACCTGTGCTCCGGGCGGAACCGGAATACGCACTTTGATTTTTATTGCCTGCGGCGGCAGATTCCGCTTCAGGAGCTGCGACTCCTGCCGGGGGAGACGGTGGACGCGGTCTGGGCCTCCTTTTCCCAGGTGCATGAAATGATCGCACAGAAGAAAATATGCAAGGTGATTGCCCGCCAGTTTTTGCGCCAGGAGCCGATGCTGCTGGCCAGGCAGAGAGGCTGACGCGTTTGAAATGCGCCGAATTCCAGCGATTGGAATTCGGCGCATTGTGTTGGTTAACCAAAGTCAACCCCCGGCTATGCCGGGGGTAAAAAAATAGCTTCCAGCGAGGAGTAAAGTAGACAA
>CAKTKB010000057.1 GCA_934569195.1 uncultured Oscillospiraceae bacterium | reverse complement strand
GAGACAACAGGACTCGAACCTGTGACCTCATGCGTGTGAAGCATGCGCTCTAACCAGCTGAGCTATGCCTCCATACCCGGAACAGTTTGTATTATACCACAGGATTCCAAAATGTCAAGCTTTTTTCCCTTGCAATTTCAGAAAAAAATGTTATCCTGTTGAAAGGAAAGGAGGGAACGTACGCTATGCGTTACACCCACATGCTCCCCGGGATTTTTATTTGCAGGCCGAATCGTTTCATTGCTCACGTTCTGATTGGCGGGAAGGAAGAAATCTGTCATGTAAAAAATACAGGCAGATGCCGGGAGCTGCTCGTACCCGGCGCACAGGTATGGTGCCAGGCTTCGGATAACGCGTCCCGAAAGACCAAATACGACCTGATTTGCGTCGAAAAGGCCGGCCGGCTCATTAACATAGATTCCCAGGCACCCAACGCAGCCGTAAAAGAGTGGCTGCAAGGCGGCGGCCTTGGAGAAATCGAAAACCTCCGCGCGGAATCCGTCCATGGAGCGTCCCGATTTGACTTTTCCTTCACCCGAGGCGGTCAGATCTCCTATCTGGAGGTCAAGGGCGTCACCCTGGAAAGCCAGGGAATCTGCGCCTTCCCGGATGCCCCAACGACCCGCGGCGCACGCCATATGCGGGAGCTTGCAGAGCTTTCGCGCAGCGGGCTGGGGGCCTACGCGCTCTTTGTCATCCAGATGTCTCGCGTGAAAGCCTTCCGGCCAAATGATGCCACCGACCCGGCCTTTTCAGCCGCGCTCCGGGAAGCCTCCGAGGCCGGGGTACACATATCTGCAATCGACTGCCGCGTCACACCGGACAGCATGGTCCTGCAAAGCCCGGTCCCTATCGAGCTTTACCCGCAGACCTCGTTTTGAAGCTGGTCAAACAGGCGATAGAACTCGCTGAGATGCCACCCGTCTACCAGCGCATGATTTGCCTGGATGCTCAGGGGCATCAGCGTCCGCTCTCCCTCCTGAATGTACTTTCCCAGGACGATCCGAGGATTGCAGTCAGCCGGAATCGGGGCCGGCTGAATAACCTGGGTAAAGCTGACCCAGGGCACGCAGGAAACAAAGATCAGATCTGTCTCATCCTCCTGCGTCCCTACGAAGCCGTGATGCTGCTTTGCCTGCTCCTGAAGCCGCTTTCCCTCCGCAAGGAACCGCTCAAAGGACATTCTGTCGTCCGTCTTGCAATTGCAGAACGTATGGTCCGGCAGGGCGACGGTGTGCGCCGTGCAGCAATGATCAAACTCCACAATATCTTCTCCCACAATACGCTGACGTAGCTCCGGGACGCCGTTCGCCGCATGGGACAGCACGTATAAGCAGGCCAGAAAGGTAGAGCCGCTCCGCTCCCGCGCCGCCCTCAAAAGGCGTGTCACGTCCACATTCGCCGTCAATCCCACATAGGGATATGCCATATAGCGGAAAAATTCATAGTGGCTCCTGCGAGGATAGCTCTGCATATCAATCAAGGTTTTGCTCATTGTCCAATACTCCCTCTATCTTTGCAAAGGATGAAATTTCATAATCAATCCGAATATCCGCCGGCCGGGGCTTATGCTCCGGATTTACCCAGCAGGCTGCAATGCCCGCATGATTCGCGCCCCGCATATCCGACGTCAGGCTGTCTCCCACCAGGATTGCCTGCTCCCTGGAAAAATCCGGAATCTGCCCAAAACAGCGGTCAAAAAAGCGACGATCCGGCTTGTCCGCGCCGATTTCCTGGGAAATAAAAATCTTTTCAAAGCAGTCTGTCAGCCCCGCATCGTGCAGGCGTCTGTATTGAACCGGTGCAGTCCCGTTGCTCATCAGAAAGAGTCGGTGCCTGCGGCAGAGCCTATGTACCGTCTGCTCCGCTCCCGGGAGAAAATCATGCTCCAGAGCCAGCCTCTGCTCATAGGCTTCGGCCAAATCCTTTCCGATCTCCGGCAAGGAGCAATCGGAAAGCAGCGTCTCAAACCGTTCCGTCAGGACACGCTCCCGTGTGATCTCCCCTCGCTCCAGCATTTGCCAGTACTGCCGGTTCACCTGATGGTACTGCTCCAACAGCTCCGGTGTCGCCGCAATCCCGAAATGTGCCAGAGCTGCCCGCAGCGCCGATCGTTCCGCCCTGCGAAAATCCAAAATTGTGTCGTCCAGGTCAAGAAAAAGAAGCTTATACATGGTTTTCCTCTCGATACTGCACAATCCTGTTGGCAATTGCGCAGAAGGCCGGGATGTCCAGCGTCTCCCCCCGGACATTTTCGTCCAGTCCGCACGCGGCGATCACATCCCCTGCGCCCGTCTTTCCCAGCTCCGGGAAGCCTGCGGCCAGTCCGTTTTGCAGCTTCTTTCTGCGCATCGCAAAGCTGGCGCGCACCGTGCGGAAAAAGACATCCTCATCGGTCACCTCCCACGGCAGCACATCCCGCACATGCAGCGAAACCACCGCCGACGTCACCTTCGGCTGCGGGACAAAGCAATGCGCCGGTACGTCGAAAAGGATTTCCGGCTGGGCGTAATACTGGCAGAAGATCGTAAAGGCGCTGTAATCCGCACTGCCCGGTCTGGCAGCAATCCGCTGCGCCACCTCCTTCTGCACCATAACCGTGATCGTATCAAAGCAGCGCGCCTCCAGCAGCGCGGTCAAAATAGGGGACGTGATATAATACGGAAGATTGGCACACGCCGCAGGCCGCAGTCCTCCGAATTCCCTACGCACCAGGGCGGGAATATCCTGCTTCAGAATATCCTCCCACAAGATGGTAAGGTTGTCAAACTCCCCCACCGTCTGCTCCAGAATCGGCTTCAGGCGGGTATCCACCTCCACCGCGCAGACCTTTTCTGCTCTCAGACAAAGCTGCTGCGTGAGCGGCCCGATGCCCGGCCCGATCTCCAGCACGCCCGTGTTCCGGTCCACTCCGGATTGCTCCGCGATTGCCTCCGGCACCCAGGCCGCCACAAGGAAATTCTGCCCCTTTGCTTTGGAAAAATGAAAGCCATGCTCGGCAAGCAGCGGCCGCATCACTTGAATATCACAAACCTGAACCATAAAAAACCGCCTTTCTCCCGGTCATTGTACCAGAAAAAAGGCGGTATTGCAATGGTCAATCAGCCAAGAATATAAACGGTGCAGTTACGCACGCCAAACTGGAAGCACTCCTCATTGGTGTCGAAATACAGATCTATCCGATTGTTCACGATGCTTCCGCCGCAGTCCTCGGCAGTGGCAAGCCCATAAATGTACTCGCCGTCATCCGACACAATGTACATCCGCGTGCCATAGGGAATCACGTTGGGATCCACCGCAACCGCCCCCACACGGGCAAGCGTGCCGGTCGCCGTATATTCGCTGCATCCCTCGTTGGTATTGTTATATCCCGTTGCGACAACCTTCAGGACCTTACTGTATGTCAGCACCTCGCCGGCCTGCGTCGTAATCGTCCCTTCGGAAATCGTCGGCTGCTGCGCTTCCTCCCCGTCAGCCTCGCTGCGGGCAGTTCCGATCGCTATGACCTGATCCACCGGCTGAAGCGTAACGGCCTGCGAAAGCGTGTGCCGGTTCACCTCCTGCCCGTCCTTGTAAACAACTGCATCCACATACTGCACCTCGCCGTCGGTACCGGCCGTCAGAACCCTCCGTGTTCCCTCCGGCGCAGAGGCATCTTCGCAATAGCGTGTCTTATAAGGCAGCGACTTGGTGTAGACTTCCTGCGTCTGTACCGTGCGATGGACGGTCAGCTCCATGCCATCATATGTAGCCGCCTCCAGCGGTACGGAGACATCCTCCTGAGAGGAAACATCCAGATGCAGCCGGGACAGCAGCTCCCCCACCGATTCTCCGTTGGAATTCACGCGCAGCTGTTCACTGCCCAGGTCAATCAGGACCGTCTGAACTCTGCGCACGCGAATTTCCGACACACCGTCCCCCTCCTGCGTGGTATAGGTGTCCTCGGCACCCAGTGCAAGACCGGCCTCGCTGAGAACCTCTGCCGGGTTTGTGGCATAGGTCGTATGCACCAGCACACGGCTTCCGTCCGTAATCACATAGGTATTTTGCGCAAAAGCGGGCTGCGTCAGATTGGCTATCAGCCAAAACAGGGGCAGCACCAGGGCAAACAATCGGGACAAATAGGTACGCCGCCGGGAGCCGGAATTATCAATTCTACACATAGAATCCTCCTTTCCTGTTGGAGTTTGAAAGGTCCCTGAAGTGCTTGGTTTCAATAAGTTACATTGTGTAACATGCCTCCAGGAACACGCTACATTATAGCATTATTTTTTCAAAAGTCAAGTATTTACCGTAAAACACCAATTAACGACAACATTTGATAGATAATTATTCGTAAAATTATGTTAACTCATTTTGCCGTCATTCTTCAAAAACACGCAAATAACACCATTTATCGCCAAACTGGTTACATTTGTTTACATAAGCAACTGCGTTATGTAACCGCCTGTCTGCCGCCGTTCGACCGATGCTGCACGAGGATTTCAATAAATTATGGAAGAAGCGCTTGACACTTCCCTCCATTCGTGCTATAGTGCCAGCAGAAAGGCTGTGACGAAGACCCGGCTGTCGGTAAGATGCCCAGAGAGGAGCCTGTATGCTGCAATGGCTCTGCACCCCTGCCCCACGCCACACCGCTTCCGAGCCGTCGATCGGAAATGGTCGACCGGGTTCGCCCGTTACCGCGACAATGAGTGGCTGTCCGTCGGACAGCAACCAGGGTGGAACCGTGGAATACGTATTTGTATCCCACCCCTGATTTTTTCAGGGGTGGGATTTTGTCGTCTTCGCCCCAAAATAAAGGAGGCAAATGTTATGTCCGCATCAGAAGAAAACCTGTACACCTTTGAAAATCCGGATTACCGCAAGACCTATTGGCACACCTGCTCCCACATCATGGCGCAGGCTGTCAAACGTCTCTGGCCGGAGGTTCAGCTTGCAATCGGCCCCGCTATTGACGAGGGCTGGTACTACGACTTTGACGCTCCGTTTACCTTCACTCCCGACCATCTGGAAAAAATCGAGGCGGAGATGAAGAAAATCTGCAAGGAGCGGCTTTCCATCGTCCGCAGCGAGATGCCCCGGGAGGAAGCCATCGCCTATATGCAGGCGCACAGCGAACCTTACAAGGTTGAGCTGATTGAAGACCTTCCGGAGGATGCCGTCATCTCCTTCTACACCCAGGGCGAATTTACGGATCTGTGCGCCGGTCCCCACCTGGACCACACCGGCCGCGTAAAGGGCAACGCCATCAAGCTTCTTTCCACCTGCGGCGCATACTGGCGCGGCGACTCCAAGCGGAAGATGCTCCAGAGAATCTACGGCATTGCTTTCCCCAAAAAGGAGGAGCTGGACAACTATCTGGAGCGCCGGGCCGAGGCGCAGAAGCGCGATCACAACAAGCTGGGCAGAGAGCTTGAATTCTTCACCACCGTGGATGTCATCGGTCAGGGCCTGCCGGTTCTGCTGCCCAAGGGCGCTCGCGTCGTGCAGATTCTTCAGCGCTGGGTGGAGGACGAGGAGCAGAAGCGCGGCTATCTGCTGACCAAGACTCCGCTGATGGCAAAGCGCGAGCTGTATAAGATTTCCGGTCACTGGGACCACTATCTGGACGGGATGTTTGTTCTCGGCGATCCCCACGACGAAAGCAAGGAATGCTTTGCCCTGCGGCCCATGACCTGCCCCTTCCAGTACCAGGTTTATCTGAACCGGGCGCGCAGCTATCGTGATCTGCCCATGCGCCTTGGCGAGACCTCCACTCTGTTCCGGAATGAGGACTCCGGTGAAATGCACGGATTGATCCGTGTCCGTCAGTTCACCATTTCCGAGGGCCACCTGGTTCTTCGCCCGGACCAGCTGGAGGATGAGTTCCGCGGATGCCTGGAGCTTGCAAAGTACTGCCTGGATACCGTCGGCCTGCTGGACGACTGCACCTTCCGCTTCAGCCAGTGGGATCCCGCCAACCCCAAGAACAAGTATGAAGGCACTGCCGAGCAGTGGGAGACCGCCCAGGCCGTTATGAAGCAGATTCTGGACGATCTGAATGTGGAATACACCATTGGCATCGATGAAGCGGCCTTCTACGGCCCGAAGCTGGATATCCAGTATAAGAATGTGTTCGGCAAGGAGGATACCCTTGTCACCATTCAGATCGATATGCTTCTTGCCGCGCGCTTTGGCATGGAATACACCGATGCCGACGGTCAGAAGAAGCTCCCCTATATCATCCACCGTACGAGCCTGGGCTGCTATGAGCGTACCCTGGCATACCTGATCGAAAAATATGCCGGTGCGCTTCCCCTCTGGATGAGCCCCACGCAGGTAAAGGTACTGCCCGTCACGGATCGCGCCCACGATTATGCCGTCAGTGTAACCGAGAAGCTGAGCGCAGCCGGCATTCGGGCCGAGAGCGACTGCCGCAGCGAAAAGCTGGGCTACAAGATCCGCGAGGCGCAGATGCAGAAGATTCCCTATATGCTCGTGGTCGGTGACCGGGACGTGGAGAACAACACCGTCTCCGTCCGCACCCGCGGCGGCGAGGATCTGGGCGCCATGTCTCTGGATGCCTTCCTCGGTAAGTGCCTGCTGGAGATTGCCAGCAAGACCAAGGACATCTGATTTTCCAAAGCAAACTGCCAAGCCGCTTCGTTATCGGGGCGGCTTGTCTTTTTTCGCTTCCTATGGTAGAATATAGGCAAGAAACCTGAATCAGGAGGATCCTTCTATGGAAACACCCCATAATCAGCGCCGCCAAGCAACCGGATGGATTGTCTCTGCCGTTCTGGCCGCAGTGGGCATTCTGGTAACGCTTTTTGCAAGCGCCTATCGTTTCAGCGGAGTGGTTCTGCTGGGAATCGCCCTTCTGTCCGCCTGCTATACGGCCGCCGCCTGGGTATCCTGCCGCCGGGTCAACGCAGGCAAGCTTCTTCGGCTTCTCCTGAACACCGTCGTCCTTCTCGGGCTGCTCGCAGCCGTGGCAACCGGTACTCTGATCGGTTGGGCCGCATCCGGCCATGCCGGCGTAAACTGCCGCTACATCGTTGTATTGGGTGCAGGCGTGGACGGAGACAAGCCGTCGCTGTCGTTGCAGGAACGGCTGGATGCCGCATATACCTACCTTGCCAATCACCCGAAAACCATCTGTATCGTTTCCGGCGGCAAGGGCAGCGGAGAGGATCTGTCGGAAGCCGACTGCATGTACCGGGAGCTGACCCAGAGAGGTATCTCCCCGGACCGGATATGGAAGGAATCCCAAGCCACTACAACCCGGGAAAATCTCCGGTTTTCCATCCAACTGATTCAGGAGCATACCGGCAGCCTGCCCACCCAGATCGGCCTGGTTTCCAGCGAATATCATCTTTACCGAGCGGAACGGATTGCTGCTTCTCTGGGGGTGTCGGCCGTGGGAATTCCTGCAGAAACCAGCTACCTTTCCCTTCGGGTAAACTATTTTCTGCGGGAAATTGCCGCAGTATGGTACTATGCTATATTTGGAGGTTAAGCTATCATGATTGAAAAAACCTATGCTGACTTTGCCTGGGAGCAGACCGCTTCCCTGCTGGCGATTGACTCTCCCACCGGATTTACCGCAAAAGCAGCCGCCTGGGTACAAAGCGCGTTTGAAGCGCAGGGATTCCCGGCAAAAATCACGACCAAGGGCGGTGTTCTGGTCGATTTTGGCGGCGCAGATGCCGAGAACGGGCTGCTTCTGGAGGCGCACACCGATACGCTCGGCGCGATGATTGCCCAGATCAAGGGGAACGGACGGCTGAGACTGACCAATCTTGGCGGCATGAATGCCAACAACGCAGAGGCGGAAAATGTCCGCGTCTACACGCGCGTCGGTCAATGCTATGAGGGAACACTCCAGCTCTGCAACGCTTCTATCCATGTAAACGGAGAGTATTCCACCACAAAGCGCAGCTTTGACACCACTGAGGTCGTTCTGGATGAGCCGGTGACCTCCGCAGAGGATGTGTGCAAGCTGGGAATGGAGACGGGCGACATCGTCTGCTTTGAGCCGCGAACCCGCCGCACCGCATCCGGCTATCTGAAAAGTCGTTTTCTGGATGACAAGCTCTCTGTCGGCATCTTGCTGGGTCTTGCCAAATATCTGCACGACACAGGGGCCGTTCTGTCCCGCCGGGTCTACGCTCACATAACGGTCTATGAAGAGGTCGGGCACGGCGGCTCCGGCTCTGTGCCGCAGGGGGTAACGGAGGCAATCTCCGTTGATATGGGCTGTGTGGGTAACAACCTGGCCTGCACGGAACAGCAGGTCAGCATCTGTGCCAAGGACTCCGGCGGTCCTTACAGCTATGAGGTTGTGGGCAAGCTGATTGCAGCCGCGAAAGCAACCGACGCGGACTATGCCGTGGATGTCTATCCCCACTACGGCTCCGACGTGGAGGCCACTCTCAGCGCCGGGCACGACCTACGCCACGGGCTCATCGGTCCGGGGGTGTATGCCTCCCACGGCTATGAGCGCAGCCACAAAAAAGGCGTGGAGAACACCCTGAAGCTGCTGAACGCCTATTT
>CAKTKB010000056.1 GCA_934569195.1 uncultured Oscillospiraceae bacterium | reverse complement strand
TGCCGTATCCATCTGCAAGGGCCTGTCCACCAAAGGTACATCCCTGAAAAACAGTCTGATATGTGGCGTATGGTTTGGCGGATTTCAGGCTATTATGCCCATGATCGGTTTTTTTCTGGGGCAGCTCTTTGCGGAGGCCATTCAGGCCTTTGACCACTGGGTCGCCTTTGCTCTGCTTGTGCTGATCGGCATAAACATGCTCCGGGAAGCCTTCGGTCCCGGGGAAGAGGAAACCGGCAGCGGTTCGGATTTCTCCGTAAAAACCATGTTCGTGATGGCCGTCGCCACCAGCATCGACGCGCTGGCTGTCGGCATCTCCCTGGCCATGGTCGGCGGTGTAAACATCTTTACATCCGTTTCCATCATCGGCCTGACCACGTTTCTTTTCTCCGCCGTGGGCGTCAAGGTCGGCAGCGTGTTTGGAAACCGCTTTGAAAAGAAGGCCGAGATTGTCGGCGGCATCATTCTGATTCTGCTGGGCTGCAACATTTTGCTGGAGCACCTGGGCATTCTGGGATGAGCGGACCCTCCCGCCTTCCGCACATACGGCTGTGCGCTGCCCTGCTGCTTTGCAATCTGGTCTTCATCTGGGGAAATTCCCTGCTGGACGGCCAAATCTCCGGCGGAATCAGCGAATTTGTCCGCAGCATCCTCTGCCGGTTTTTCCCCGCCGCTCAATCCCACGGCAGCGGCCATGTTCTGCGGAAGATGGCACACTTTGCGGAGTTTGCCTGCCTGGGCGCTCTGCTGCGGCGGCTTTTCTATCTGCTGCGCTTTCCCCGCATACCCGGGTTGGCTTTGCCGCTTCTCTGCGGCGCCCTCGCCGCATGTGTGGATGAATGGATTCAGCTCTTTGTCCCCGGTCGATGCTCCAGCCCCCTGGATGTGGCTCTGGACACCTCCGGCGTCCTGGCCGGCATCGGGTGCATGGTCCTGGGACAGGCTATACACAACAAGCAAAACAAATTTCAGGAGGAAACAAACAAATGAAAAAATGGATTTCGCTGGCACTGGCTCTGGTTTTGACGCTTTCCCTCGCCGCCTGTGCCCAAAATGGCGGAAACACCGCTAACGACAATACTACCCCTTCCGAGACCACGCCCTCCGAGGAAACGGCCCCGGCTGCCATTTCGGATTCTCTGGAGACGCTCTACGGCAAGATTGATTCCGCGGTTCCCTTTGAGGTGGGCCGGGAAACCATGACCCTGGACCTGTCCGACACCTCTGAGGAAGGAACCTACCGCTTCTCCTCCACCACCGGCCTGACGTCCGCTGACGCCGTCTCCGAGGTTCTGGTGAATGAGCCTTTCATCGGCTCCATCGCTTATTCTCTGGTTCTGGTCCGCGTTAAGGATTCCGCCGACGCGAAGTCCGTCGCACAGGATATGCACGACGGAATCAACCCCAGAAAGTGGGTCTGCGTTGAAGCCGACGATCTCATGGTCGTCGGAAAAGCGGATGTGGTCATGCTGGTTATGATCGCCTCTGATTTTGCTGAGGATGGCGTTACGGCCCAGTCCTTTGTCGACGCGTTCTCTGCCGCCTGCGGCGGTCTGGACTTTACCATCGGCGCGTAAGGTAAATAAGCACTGCGGGCAGCGACCGGGACCGGCCGCTGCCCGTTTCTCAACTCTGCCACAGGAGGCGCTTTCATGCTTTTTTCCGGAATCCCGTTTTTGTACTATTTTCTCCCGATCACGATCATCCTCTACTTTCTTCTCCCGAATCGCTTCAAAAACGCCTTTCTCCTGCTTGCCAGTCTGCTGTTCTACGCATGGGGAGAGCCGCGATATGTCCTGCTGATGATGGGAGCCATTCTCGCCTTTTATCTGTGCGGTCTGGCCATCGGCCGCTCCCAAAAGCAGGGGGCGCGCCGCTTCTGGCTCGCCGTCTCTATCATACTGGGTGTGGGAATGCTGGCCGTCTTTAAATATGCAGATTTTCTGTTGTCCACCATCGGGGCTGTGCGCGGCACCGCCGTACCTTTGCTGGGCCTGTCTCTGCCCATCGGCATCAGCTTTTACACCTTCCAGTGCCTGAGCTACACCGTGGACGTATATCGAGGAGACGCCCGGCCCCAGCGGAACCTGATTTCCTTCGGAGCCTATGTCTCCTTGTTCCCGCAGCTGATCGCCGGCCCCATCGTGCGCTATGTAGACGTAGAAAAGGAGCTGAAGGAACGGACTCACACCCTTCGCGGCTTTTCTCTGGGCCTTCGCCGTTTTCTCATCGGCCTGGGAAAGAAAGTGCTGCTGGCAAATAATCTGGGTCTGCTGATTCAGATTTTCCGGGACAGCAGCGAAAAATCCCTGCTCTTTTATTGGATGTACGCCGTGGCGTTCACACTGCACATCTACTTTGATTTTTCCGGCTACAGCGATATGGCCATCGGCCTGGGCAGAATTTTCGGCTTCCGCTTCTCCGAAAATTTTGACTACCCCTATCTCAGCAAGAGCGTCACCGAATTCTGGCGGCGCTGGCACATCAGCCTGGGCAGCTGGTTCCGGGACTATGTTTACATCCCCCTGGGCGGCAACCGCGTCCCCCGTTGGCGCTGGGTGTGCAACATTTTTATCGTGTGGGCCTTGACCGGGCTATGGCACGGCGCAGCGTGGAATTTTGTGCTGTGGGGACTGATGTTTGCCATTCTTCTCTGGATTGAAAAGCAGGTTCCTGCGCTGAAAAAGCTCCCCGGCGCGCTTCGGCACCTGTATGTTATGGTGCTGGTTGTCCTGAGCTTCGTGCTCTTTAATGCCGAGAGCCTCCGTCAGGCCGGCTCTGATCTGGCAAGTCTGCTGGGCTTTGGCCGGATTCCCGCCGTAACCGCCCAGACGCTCTATTACCTGCGCAGCTACGGCATCGTGTACCTGATCGGCTTCTTGGGCGTAACGCCCCTTCCGAAGCGGCTATGGCAGCGCCTGTCTCAACGTCCTTCGCTGCGCCCCGTTCTGACCGTGCTGGAGCCGATTTTGCTTGCCGTGCTTTTGCTGGTCTGTACCGGCTATCTGGTAGACGGCTCCTTTAACCCCTTCCTTTATTTTCGTTTCTGACAGAGGTAAAAGGCATTATGAAAAAGAAGTTTCTTCCCTACTGCGGCGTTTTTTTCCTATGCGCCCTGTGGCTGTCCCTGGCCCTGTGGGCCTGGCTTCGACCGGCCGACTCCGTCTCCGTGTCCGAGCGCAGAAAGCTCGCTCAATTTCCCCAGCTCAGCTCCGCCTCGCTGCTAAACGGCTCCTTTATGTCCGGCTTTGAATCATACACCCAGGACCAATTCCCCGGCCGGGACACCTTCCGCACCTTCAAGTCGCTGTTCTGCTATGGCGCCCTGGGGCAGCTGGACAAGGACGGGATCTACCTTTCCGGCGGCTATATCGGTAAGCTGGATTACCCCACCAACGACGCTTCCGTTAAAAATGCCGTGCAGAAGTTTCAGTCTCTGTACGAGCAATATCTGGCAAATTCCGGTTCCAATATTTACCTGGCCATCGTGCCGGACAAGGGCTACTATCTGGCGCAGGAGGGCGGCTATCCGGCGATGGACTATGCGTCCGTAATGCAATCCGTATCGGAGGCTCTTCCCTGGGCGCAGAACATCGATCTGACGGACTGTCTGGACATCTCCGATTACTATCGCACGGACACGCATTGGCGTCAGGAGCGCCTGCTGACGGCTGCGCAAGAGCTTTGCCGGGCCATGAAGCTCACCCCACCCCAAGCACAGGATTTCACGCGCCAGGAGGCTCTCCCCGATTTTCGGGGCGTATATTACGGGCAGGCCGCCTTGCCCCTCCCCGGGGAGCCTATGTATCTTCTGCGGAACGATTTTCTGGACGGCTGCACAGTCTTAAATTATGAAACCGGAGCGACCACCGGCATCTATGACATGGACAAGCTCACATCCCGCGACCCATACGAAGTGTATCTTTCCGGCGCAACGGCTCTGCTGACCATCCACACACCCAATACCACCTCCGATCGGGAGCTGATTGTATTCCGGGATTCTTTCGGAAGCAGCCTGATTCCTCTGCTGCTCCAGGATTACAGCACCGTGACTGTCGTGGACATTCGCTATGTTTCGTCGGACTATCTGGGAAAGCTCATGGATTTTCATGGGCAGGACGTTCTCTTCCTCTACAGCACGCTGCTGCTGAACAACAGCTCCACCCTGAAATGACGCTCTGCTCCGTGGAACAGCGTGCAGCTGCGTCCGGCACAAAAGAAAGGACCCGCCGCCCCAGAACCGGGGCGTCGGTTTTTTTCAGGGCATGGTCGGATTTCTCACAGCCTCCACCCGTTGGATTCCTTCTTGCCGTTTACAAAGTCCGCATAAATGCCGGGCTGCGCAATCAGCTCCGCATGTTTGCCTCGCTGCACAATTCTTCCGGCATCCATCACCAGAATCTGGTCGGCGCTACGGACAGTCTTTAGCCGATGGGCAATCATAAGAACCGTCTTTTCATGGGTCAAGGCTTCTATCGCCTTTTGCAGCCGCTCCTCATTCTCCGGATCCACATTGGCAGTCGCCTCGTCGAGAATGACAATCGGCGCATCCTTCAGCATAGCCCGGGCGATGGAAATCCGCTGTTTTTCGCCTCCCGACAGGGATGCGCCGCCCTCGCCGATCACCGTATCATACCCGTCCGGGAGCGCCTCAATAAAGTCGTTGCAGCAAGCCTTTCTGGCCGCCTCCACCACCTGCTCACGGGTCGCGTCCGGGCATCCGAATTTTATATTGTTTTCAATCGTATCGGCAAAGAGAAAGACATCCTGAAAAACCATGCTGATCTGCTTCATGAGAGATTCCAGCGTATAGTCCCGCACATCCGTTCCGCCGATACGCACACATCCGCTGTCCACATCCCAGAACCGGGCAATCAGATTGCAGAAGGTGGTCTTTCCGCTTCCGGAGGGACCGATAATCGCCGTTGTCGTCCGGTCCGGAAGCGTCGCGGTAACGTCATGGAGAATTTCCCTGTGTTCGTAAGCGAAGCGCACATGGTCAAAAACCACGTCATGGGATTCCGGCGCAATCGTCTTGCCCTTTTCGTCCATCTGCGGCATCTGCCGCGTCTGCTCCGTGCGGTCGATCGCCGCTCCCGCCAGACGCAGCATGGATATTCCCATGCCAAAGAGCTTCACCTGGCCGAACACCAAAAACGATACAACCACAGACATAAGCGCATTGGCCAGGGACATTTTCCCGCCCATCCAGAGGAAAACGGATGCCAGCATCATGGCCGTTCCGGCAATTTGCAGGACGGCCTCCTGCGCGGCGGTATAAGGCGTCATGACGCTTTCCACCTCCAGATTGCTCCGGCGGCTATTTTCCAGGGCATTCTGGAGCTTTTTGTCTCCCCTGCCCATCAGATTAAAGGATTTGATCACACCCATACCCTCGATGGCCTCCAGGACCGCCTCGGTAAGCGCCGTCTGGGCCTTCTGGGTATGGTCCTCAATTCCCTGGGACTTTTTCTCCATGGCAGAAACGACGCCTAAATACAGCCCAATTCCCGCAAGAGCAATCAGGCCGATGCGCCAATCAAAGATCAGAATAACCACAGCAAAAACAGCTGTCGTAATCAGCCCGCTTAGAATATTGACCATCACAATGGGCACCATCGTCTCGATCGTGCCGACTACCGTGGTGCAGACGCCGGATATCTGGCCCAGACTATTGGCATTGAAAAAGCCCATCGGTACGCTCTTCATGCGGTCTGCAATGGCGACCCGCTGATCCGCCGCCATAAAATATCCCGCGTGGGTCTGATACATCTTGGAGATACTGGCCGTCACAGCGCCGCCAAAGATGCTGACCAGCTCCAGCAGCAGCGCAAGCCACGCCGTCCTCCCGTCGTGTGCATTGCCGGTCATCGCCAGCACAACCAGGTAGATCGCGCCCACCTGAAGCATCTGCAAAACCGCATTTGCAAAGCTGACGACTACGGATTTGCGGATGTTCTTTTCCTCATCTCCGGCAAAATGCCAGATTTTCTTGAATGTTTCGATCATGCCGTCTCACCATCCTTTGCTCCCATGTGCGCCTGCCACATCTGACGATAAAGGGGGCTTTCCTCCAGCAGCTGGGTATGCTTGCCTTGGGCTGCGATCCTGCCGTCGTGTACAACCACGATATTGTCCGCCCCGGTAATGGTGGAAAGCCGATGGGCAATCACAATCACCGTTTTACCCGCCGTCAGCTTTGCCAAAGCCCTCTGAATAATGGCCTCATTTTCCGGATCTATGTAGGCCGTTGCCTCGTCCAGAATGAGAATCGGTGCATTCTTCAGCATAGCCCGGGCAATGGAAATCCGCTGCCGTTCGCCGCCGGACAGATGCGCGCCTCCGCCGCCGACCATCGTATCATAGCCCTTTTCCAAGTCCCGGATAAAATTGGCGCATCCGGCAGCCTCTGCCGCCGCCTCCACCTCGGCATCCGTCGCGTTCTGCCGTCCCATCCGGATATTTTCCCGCACGGTATCGTCAAAGAGGTAGTTATCCTGGGAAACAAACGCAACCTGGTCATACAGCTGCTCCAGCGGAATATTCTTCAGATCCTTCCCGCCCATCGTGATCGTTCCGCTCTCTACATCCCAGAAGCCCGCTATCAGCTTGGCCAGCGTGGACTTTCCGCTGCCGGACGGACCGACAAGAGCCGTCATACGTTTCTCCGGCACCCGCAGGTTCACGTCATGCAGGACCTCCTGTCCGCTGTGATAGGAGAAGGAAACATGGGACACCTCTATCGTATGATTTGAAAGGGAAACCGGGGCCGCATCATGCGCCTGCTCCTGCGCCTTCAGAATCTCGTCCACCTGTCCCACCGTCGTACCGACCTGGGCCAAGGTATCTACAAAATTAAACGCCGCCACAATTGGCGCAGACATGCCAAGAGACAGAATGATAACCGTGATAAACGTCCCGGCGGAAAGCGTCCCATGCAGGTAAAACAGCCATCCGATGGGCAGCACCGTCAGCATCTGTGCCGGGAAAAACGCATACGCCATAGACATACCCAGCTGACTGCGGCGCATCCAGTCGTAGTAGTACTGCGCATTGGCCCGCACCTTCTCCACCAGCCGTGCATAAGATTTCTTTCCCTGATTAAAGGCTTTGATGACCTCAATTCCGTGGATATATTCGATCATGGTGCCGCTCATCTCGTTGGTGGCCTCCACGGCTCCGGCATAGTCCTTACCATAGCCTCCCATAACCGACATCATAAATACGAAGGCAATGGGGAACACTGCCAGCGACAGCAGCGCCAACCGCCAGTCGAGAACGAACAGATAAAGAATCGTCAGCACCGGGGCGATCAGATTGGCCGTCATCTCCGGGAAGAGATGGGCAAGGGTCGTCTCCATTCCGTCCACCTGATCGACAATAATCTGCTTTAGCTTGCCGCTGGAGGTGTCCATAACCGTCCCCAGAGGAAGACGCGGAAGCTTCTCCAGGAGCAGCTGCCGGATGGTCTTTAAGATACGAAACGTCGCCCGGTGAGACACCGCCAGTGCGCCGTTGTAGAGCAGCGTGCGCAGAAGGTAGCCGCCCAGAGCCGCCGCAAGCCAGGGCACGTATGCCGCCGGCGATCTCTCCCCCGCCAGCAGCTGCACAATGATCCGGGCCGCAGCAAAGTAGGGCACCATGCCGCACAGCACACCGGCCGCGGCAAGCAAAACCGCAGAAATCAGCCTGCCGTGCTCCCCCTTGCCCATCTCCCAGATACGCCGGATGGGACTCTTTTTCTCCATGTTGGGTTCCTCCTTCGGTTAGTTTTTGCTAACCGGTAATCATATGGAAAGCTGCCTTTCGGCAGCCTGCCAACCTTATTTTTCCGAGCCAAAAATGGCAAAGAAGCCCGTTCGATGATAACGGTTCAGCAAATCGATGTACTCCGCTGCCTCCTGCCGGCTCAACCCGTGGCGCACAACCTCAAATATGCTCTCAAATCGGGACGTCGTCACAATGTGAAGCGGCATCTGCGTCATGGCATCGTCAAAGCGCGTGGGACAATCGATGGTTTCCATGTACTTGTAGGTATACTCCACCTCAATGCGCACCAGCTGGTCCACAAAATTGTGGAAGCGCGTGCCGTAGGACGCATCCAGCAGCAGACGAAATTCGTCAAAATGGTCGTACACATAGTCCACCAGCTCTGCCGTGCCTCCGTCGGCATATTCCGCCATGTGCGCCGCCTGGGCAGCCCGGTCCATGTGGTGAAACGTCTCCTGGATTTTAAGGAAGCGTTCCGCCATTTCGCTCAGCACAGGCTCTACGATTGCGGAAAACAGCCCCTCCTTATCCCCGAAACGGACATAAATCGAATTGGTACTGGTATCCGCCGCGGCCGCTATCGCGCGCAGAGAAGCATCCGTATAGCCCTTGTCCAGGAACTCCTCTTTTGCGCAGCTCAGAATCCGCTCGGATACGCCCGCAATCTGTTTTGCCATGGTTAACCTCCTGTATTCATAACAGCGTTTCATAACGCTGTTATGAATTATAGCATTCTGTTTTCCGATTGTCAATACCCGCAAGCCTTTTCTCAAAACAGGTCCAGCATATTATCCAGATATATTTCCTCTCTGACTCGGAGCTGGTATTGCGGCTTTGTCATATAATACAGCAAAAATTCCAGAATCAAGGCGCTTCCCAACCCCCGTCCCTCTATTTTGAAGTTGGAAAAGCCCATGGGAAGATAGATATTCTGAATGTCCTCTATTCCGATAAAGCCCGGATTTTCCATTGCCCTGGAGAAGCGATATCCCTCGGCCGCACCCGGCGCTGCGCATCGGTGTTCTGGCACCGGCTCCCCAAGATTTTTTCGGCTGACCGCCTCATAGCAGGCCGCCCGTTCCCCACACCCAAAGGAGCAGCACTCGATGCA
>CAKTKB010000055.1 GCA_934569195.1 uncultured Oscillospiraceae bacterium | reverse complement strand
CAGGTTACCATCCAGCCGGACAACACCCAGACCCGCGGCAAGATCGCTAAGATCGGCTATCTGCTCCAGGTCACCGAAGTAGAATAAGGAGGAGACAATTATGAAACTCTCTGAGCTTTCTCCTGTCGAGGGTTCTACCCAGGTAGGTAAGCGTAAGGGCCGCGGCATTGGCTCCGGCAACGGCAAGACCGGCGGCCGTGGCCACAAGGGCCAGAAGGCCCGTTCCGGCGGCAAGATCCGTGCAGGCTTTGAAGGCGGCCAGATGCCTCTGGCTCGCCGCATCCCGAAGCGCGGCTTTAACAATATCTATGCCAAGCCCCTGACTGCGGTGAATGTGACCGTGCTGAATCGTTTTGAGGACGGCGCTGTTGTGGATGCGGCCGCTCTCATCGAGAAGGGCATCCTGAATGCCTGCCCCTACGGCCTGAAGGTACTGTCCAACGGCACCCTGACCAAGAAACTCACCGTCAAAGCAGCGGCTTTCTCTGAGACTGCCAAGGAAAAGATTGAAAAGGCAGGCGGAAAGGCCGAGGTGGTTTAAGTGTTCAAGACACTGCAAAATGCCTGGCGTCTGCCGGAGCTTCGTAAGAAGATTCTGTTCACCGTCGTCATCCTGCTGCTTTACCGTATCGGCAATGTGATTCCCGTTCCCGGGATCAACGTAGCTGCGCTGCAGGCGTATTTTGACAGCACGCTTTCCACTACCATCCTGGGCCTGTACAACGCTATGTCCGGCTCCGCCTTCTCTCAGGCGACCATCCTGGCGCTGTCCATCCAGCCCTATATCAATGCTTCCATTATCATCCAGCTTCTCACCATTGCCATCCCTGCTCTGGAGCGTATGGCAAAGGACGAGGGTGAGGAAGGTAAGAAGAAGATTGAGCGCATCACCCGCTACACCACCGTTGGCCTGGGCCTGCTCATGGGCTGGGCCTACTACATGATGCTCCGCAACTACGGTACTGCCATCATTACCGACACCGGCATCCTGCCGGCCATCGTGATTATCCTCGCCTTCACCGCCGGCTCCGCCGTGGTTATGTGGCTGGGCGAGCAGATTACCCAGTTCGGCATCGGCAACGGTATTTCCATCATCCTGTTCGCAAACATCATCTCCCGCGTGCCCACCATGGTCGGCACCATGCTTTCCATGAAGTGGTACGTTGCACTGCTGACGATCATCGGCGTGGCTGCGCTGATCATCTTCATCGTGTTTATCAACGATGCAGAGCGTCGGATCCCCGTGCAGTACGCAAAGCGCGTCGTGGGCCGCAAGGTCTATGGCGGCCAGAACACCAACCTGCCCATCAAGGTCAACATGTCCGGCGTTCTGCCCATCATCTTTGCCCAGTCCATCTGCTCCATCCCCGCTACGATTTGCGCCTTCGTGGGCGTGAACTCCGGCTTCTGGTATGAGCATGTCTGGAGCTCCTCCAGCTGGACCTACGCCGTGATCTACTTCCTGATGATCTTCTTCTTCAGCTGGTTCTATTCCACCATCCAGTACGATCCCGTGGAAATTGCCAACAACCTGAAGCAGAACGGCGGCTTCATTCCCGGCTTCCGTCCCGGCAAGCCCACCGCCGAGTTCATCAAGCGTGTCATCAACAAGATTGTTGTCTTTGGCGCCGTTTACCTGGGCATTGTTGCTCTGCTGCCGATCATTGCAGGCAACCTGGTAAGCTCCGTGAAGAGTCTGGCAATCGGCGGTACCTCCGTCATCATCGTGGTCGGTGTTGCGCTGGAGACCGTCAAGGCTCTGGAGGCCCAGCTGCTCATGCGGCACTACAAGGGCTTCCTGGATTAAGACAGGAGGTATGGCAGGATGAATCTCATTCTACTGGGCGCGCCCGGCGCCGGAAAGGGGACCCAAGCGGAGCTGCTTCTTGAGAAGCTCTCAATCCCCGCCATTTCTACCGGGAACATGCTCCGGGAGGCCATGAAGAACGGCACTCCCGTGGGCCAGAAAGCAAAATACTACATGGATAACGGCCTGCTGGTTCCGGACGATGTCATTATGGGCATCGTCGCGGAACGGGTGGCCCAGCCGGACTGTGCCCGGGGCTTTATCCTGGACGGGGTGCCCCGCACCCTGGCCCAGGCCCAGGCGCTGGAGGCTGCCGGAATCCGGATTGACCATGTAGTCTCCATTGAAATTGACGACAGCGTGATCGAGGGCCGGATGACCGGCCGGCGGGTCTGCTCTGCTTGCGGAGCCAGCTATCACATTGTTGCCAATCCCCCCAAGACCGAGGGTATCTGCGATCTGTGCGGCGAGAAGCTGGTGATCCGTAAGGACGATACACCGGAGACGGTGCGTAAGCGTCTGGAGGTTTACCATGCGGAGACGGAGGTCCTGAAGGACTTCTACGCCGGCCTGGGCAAGCTGCGGCTGATTCGCGGCGACCAGCCCATCGAGGATGCCAACCGGGATATTCTCAAGGCGATAGGGGCTTGCGTATGATCGCGATTAAAAATGAGCGAGAGCTTGTGTCGATGCGCAAGGCTTGCCGGATTACTGCCGCCGCCCGTGCGCTGGCAGGCTCCATGGTAAAGCCCGGCGTAACAACCAAGCAGATTGACAAGGCCGTACACCACTTTATTGTGAGCCAGGGCGCAAAACCGTCGTTCCTGGGATATGGCGGCTTTCCGGCAAGCGTCTGCGTGTCCGTCAACGGCACGGTGATCCACGGCATTCCGGGCGGATACGTCCTGAAGGAGGGAGACATTGTCTCTGTGGATGTAGGCGCTTACTATGAAGGCTTCCACGGCGATTGCGCGGCGACCTATCCCTGCGGTGTCATCAGCACCGAAGCCCAGAAACTGATTGATGTCACGAGGCAGAGCTTCTATGAGGGCATTCGCTTCGCGACCCAGGGACACAGAGTGTCCGATATCTCCCACGCCATCCAGACGTATGTGGAGTCTAACGGTTTTTCAGTTGTGCGCGATTTCGTGGGACACGGCGTCGGCGCGCATCTGCATGAGGAGCCGGAGGTACCGAATTACGGCACACCCGGCCACGGGCCGAGACTTCTGAAGGGCATGACCATTGCGGTGGAGCCGATGGTAAACGCGGGCGTTCCCGACGTGCGCGTGCTGAAGGACCACTGGACGACGGTCACGGCCGACGGCAAGCTTTCAGCCCACTATGAAAATACTGTACTCATCACCGACGGCGAGCCGGAAATCCTCACCGTCACCGAAGGACTTTGACTATGGACCCAGGACAACCGAATCCATATTCCATAGCGGATGTGGTTGAATCCCAGGCCGGCAGGGACCAGGGAGAGCTGTTCTATGTGCTGGACGTCAGCGGGGAATACCTGCTGCTGGCCAATGGCAAGGACCGCACCTTGGAAAAGCCGAAGCGGAAAAAGCAGAAGCATGTAAAAAAGGTCCTTCGCTCTGAGACCAGAGTTGCCGTGAAGCTTCGTCTCGGCGACAAAGTGCTCAACAGCGAATTACGAAGAGACCTGGCCTTTTTGGGCCGGGAAATGCAAAGTAACAACCCAGGAGGTTTCTGACTTGGCTAAGGACGACGTAATCGAAATTGAGGGCATCGTCACCGATGCTCTGCCGAACGCTATGTTCAACGTAGATATCGGCAACGGGCATACCATTCTGGCACACATTTCCGGCAAGCTGAGAATGAATTTTATCAAAATTTTGCCCGGTGACAAGGTAACCGTACAAATGTCTCCGTATGATCTGACACAGGGACGGATCACGTGGAGAAGCAAGTAAAACTATTGGAGGTTAAACAGTATGAAGGTAAGACCGTCCGTTAAACCCATGTGCGAAAAGTGCAAGATCATCAAGCGCAAGGGTCGCGTTATGGTAATTTGCGAAAACCCCAAACACAAGCAGAGACAAGGCTAATAGGAGGTGCTGACAAAATATGGCACGTATTTCTGGTATTGACCTTCCCCGCGACAAGCGGATTGAAGTAGCCCTGACCTATATCTACGGCATCGGACCGGCCCGCGCGGCTAAGGTTCTGGCCATCACCGAGATCGATCCGGACACCCGTGTGAAGGATCTGACGGAGGATCAGGAGGCTAAGCTGCGTGATGCGATCGAGCATCACTACACCATCGAGGGCGACCTGCGCCGGGAGACCGCTATGAACATCAAGCGGCTGTCCGAAATCGGCTGCTATCGCGGCGTGCGCCATCGCCGCGGGCTGCCTGTGCACGGTCAGCGGACGAAGACCAACGCCCGCACCCGCAAGGGCCCGAAGAAGACCATCGCAAACAAGAAGAAGTAAAAGGAGGGATATGTCATGGCTGCAAAAACCACGAAGAAAGTCGTAAAGCGCCGCAAAGAGCGCAAGAACGTAGAGAAGGGCGCGGCACATATCCGCTCCTCCTTCAACAACACCATGGTGACCATCACCGACCTGGAAGGCAACGCCCTGTCCTGGGCATCCTCCGGCGGACTGGGCTTCCGTGGTTCCCGGAAGTCTACCCCCTTCGCTGCCCAGACTGCGGCTGAGACCGCTGCCAAGGCTGCGATGGAGCACGGCCTGAAGACCGTCGAGGTCTATGTGAAGGGCCCCGGCCAGGGACGTGAGGCTGCCATCCGCGCGCTGCAGTCCGCAGGTCTGGAAGTCGTTATGATTAAGGATGTTACCCCCATCCCCCACAATGGATGCCGTCCCCCCAAGAGACGCCGCGTCTGAGAAAGCTATAGGAGGAATTTTGCGATATGGCTAAGAATATGCAGCCCGTGCTGAAGCGTTGCAGAACGCTGGGCGTTTCTCCTGCCGCGATGGGTTATTCCAAGACTTCCAACAAGAACCCCGGCGGCCAGAGAAGAGCAAAGAAGTCTGAGTACGCCACTCAGCTGACCGAGAAGCAGAAGGTGAAGTTCGTATACGGCATCCAGGAGAAGCAGTTCCGCAACTACTACGAGAAGGCGGAGCGCAGCGGCGGCAATACCGGCGAGGTGCTGCTGTCTCTGGTGGAGCGCCGCCTGGATAACGTGGTCTACCGTCTGGGATTTGCAAATTCCCGCCGTCAGGCCCGTCAGCTGGTAAACCACGGACACTTCACCGTGAACGGCAACCGCGTCAACATTCCCAGCTACCTGGTGAAGGAAGGCGATGTGGTTTCCGTGTGCGAAAAGAGCGTTTCCAACAACTTCTTCAAGAAGCTGAAGGAAGACGACACGTTTGTTGCTGCCCCCAAGTGGCTCGACCGTGATAAGAATACCCTCACCGGCAAGGTCATTGCTACGCCCACCAAGGCGGATATCGACTTCGACATCGCTGTGCACCTGATCGTCGAGTTGTACTCCAAGTAATCGACCGCCCTCGTTCGTAAGCATTGTTTATCGCGTGGGGACTTCCCGGTCCCCACACAAGTTAAGGAGGGTTTTGATTCATGGTAGAAATTGAAAAGCCTCGCATCACCTGTCTGGACACCCCGGAGGATCAGTCCTACGGCAAGTTTGTTGTAGAGCCTCTGGAGCGTGGCTACGGTATGACGCTGGGCAACTCCCTTCGTCGGATTCTGCTGTCCAGCCTTCCCGGTTATGCAGCGACCTCCATCAAGATTGCCGGCGTGCAGCATGAGTTCTACACGCTGCCCGGTGTGAAGGAGGACGTTACCGAGATCGTGCTGAACGTCAAGCGGCTGATTGTAAAGCTTCACAGCCAGGAGCCGAAGACCGTGTATATTGACGCGGTTGGCCCCTGCGAGGTTACGGCTGCGGATATTAAGGCCGATGGCGAGGTGGAAGTTCTGAACCCGGAGCTTCATATCTGCACCTTGGGCGAGAATGCAACCTTTAATATGGAGATCACCCTGTCTCAGGGCCGCGGCTATGTTCCGGCAGACCGGAATAAGACGCCCCAGACGGCGATTGGCGTGATTCCCGTGGACTCCATCTATTCTCCTGTGACGAAGGTGAATTACACCGTGGAGCCCACCCGTGTCGGCGACCGAACCGACTATGACAAGCTGACCCTGGAGGTCTGGACGGATTCCACCATTACGGCCAAGGACGGCGTGTCCCTGGCGGCAAAGATTCTGTCCGATCTTCTGACCGGATTTACCAATCTGTCGGATGCGGTAGCGACCTCCTCCACCGTGGTGGAAAAGGTATCCGACCGCCCCGATGCCAAGCTTTCCATGACCATTGATGAGCTTGATCTCTCCGTCCGGAGCTTCAACTGCCTCAAGCGCGCCAATATCAACACGGTTGCCGACCTGATCGGTAAGACCGGCGAAGATATGATGAAGGTGCGCAACATGGGCAAGAAGTCTCTCGACGAGGTCCAGAAGAAGCTGGAGATGATGGGACTGTCCCTGGCCAGCGAAGATTCCGGTAGCAACTAAAAAGAAGTCAACCTTTTGTAAAGGAGGAAACTGTTCATGTTCGGCACTCGTAAACTGGGCAAGACCAGCGTTCAGCGCAGAGCACTTCTGCGTCAGCAGGTGACCGACCTGCTGGCCAACGGCAAGGTGGAGACCACCTTCTACCGCGCCAAGGAGGTTCAGCCTGTCGTGGAGAAGATGATTACCCTGGGCAAGAAGGGTGACCTGGCAGCTTACCGCCGCGCTCTGTCCTTCATCACCAAGGAGGATGTGGCCCACAAGCTGTTTAAGGAGATCGCCCCCAAGTATGCTGACCGTAACGGCGGCTACACCCGGGTGACCCGTACCGGCCCCCGCCGCGGCGACGCCGCAGAGATGGCGGTTATCGAGCTGGTCTGATCTGCCGGTTCCGCCGGGGGATAGCCCGTGCGGAAAAACCAGATTTTTAGAGCGTGCCCTTTTGGGCGCGCTCTTTTTCTTTCGCTGTGGGACCCTTCGACGCGCCTTGACAGAATAGTAAACTATGGTATAATTTTCTTGAGAAGAGGTGCACGTGTCGTTTGCGCGTGTACGGAAGAGAGGTTGCTTATGTCTCAGCCCCGGATGAAAATTCTGCTGGTGGCAGACCAGTTTTACTCTGCCAATAACGGTATGACCATTTCTGCACGGCGGTTCGCGGCCGTCCTGCGGGCCCATGGTCACGAGGTTCGCATTTTGAGCTACGGTACGCCGGAGAACGCTTCGGACGGCCACCCGGCTTATCTTTTGGGCAAGCAGTATATCCCCATCTTTGACCGGCTGATTTCCTCTCACGGCATGACCTTTGCCAAGCCGGATGAAGCGGTCATCCGTGAGGCGGTCTCCTGGGCGGAGCTGGTGCATTTCCTGACGCCCTTTGCCCTGACCCATCGGACGATTCTGTGCTGCCGGGAGCTGGGGGTGCCCTTTACCGGCGCCTTCCATGTGCAGCCGGAGAACATCACCTCCTCCATTCACCTGGGGAAGGTGGGCTGGCTGAATACGGCGATCTATCACTGGTTCCACCATTATGTGTACCGCTACTGCACCCATATCCATTGCCCCAGCCGTTTCATTGCCGGAGAGCTGCGGCGCACGGGCTACCGGGAGCAGCTGCACGTGATTTCCAATGGCATTGATCCGGATTTTCGCGCCTGCCGTGAAGAAAAAACGCCGGAATTTTCCGGGAAATTTGTGATTATGATGACGGGACGCCTGTCCATTGAAAAGCGCCAGGATGTGCTGGTGCGGGCCGTGGCGCAGTCGGCGCACCGGGACGAGATATGCCTGGTCCTGGCAGGAAACGGTCCGCGGAAGGAGGCAATCCATGCCCTGGCGCGCCGTTTGGGGATCTGCATGGTGAACCGGTTTTACACCAAGCCGGATTTGATCCATATGCTGGCTATGGCAGACCTGTATGTCCATGCGGCAGATATGGAGATCGAGGCCATGTCCTGCATGGAGGCGTTTGCCTGCGGCCGGGTAGTGGTGATTGCCAACAGCCCAAAATCCGCAACGCCTCAGTTTGCGCTGGACGAGCGGAGCCTGTTCCGCGCAGGGGATAGCCGGGATTTGGCCGGTAAGATCGATTATTGGATTGACCACCCCCAGCAAAGACAGGAGATGGAGGCGCGTTATGCGGCCCTTGCGGAGAAATATGCCCTGGATGCCTGCGTCTGCCAGGCGGAGGAAATGTTCCGGCAGGCAATAGCGGAGGCAGGACATGACGCCTGAGGAGAATCGTCTGCCGGAGGCGGAGCGGGTCCTGCATATGTGGGAGCCGCTGCCCTATTCCGTGGAGGCCGGCTATGACTACCTTCGTCCGCGTTGGCACCAGCGCCTGGGGACGGGGATTTTCCGGGGCGTTGTGACGCTGATTTTGGCGGCATACCTGCGGCTGGCCTTTGGCTTCCGGGTGAAGGGAAGGGAAAATCTGCGCGCCTTGGGGGCCGGCGGCGCCGTTGCGGTGTGCAACCATGTCCATCCTATGGACTGCACCATGGTGGACCGGGCGCTGCTGGGGCGGCGAGTCTATTATCTGACCCTGGATTCCAATTTCCGCATTCCGGTAGTGCGTCATATTATCCGTTGGCTGGGGGCCGTTCCCGTAAGCCGTTCGCCGGAGCAGATTCGAGCCATGTTCGCTGCAATGGAGTCCGGCCTTTCCGGCGGCGCGGTGGTGCAGGTTTACCCGGAGGGAGTCCTGATTCCTTACCACCGGGAGCTGGGCAGCTTCCGCAATGGAGCATTCCGGATGGCGGTGGATTCCCGGGTGCCGGTTTTGCCTATGGTGATCCGCCAGCAGCCGCCGGAGGGCCTTTACAGGCTCTATAAGCGGAAGCCCTGCCTGCATCTGGAAATTTTGCCGCCGGTCTATCCGGACCTGTCCCTGCCGCGCAGGGAGGCGGTGGCAACGCTCAACCGCACCTGCCGGGCACAGATGGAGGCCCGTCTGCTTTCCGAAAAAGAGGAATAAAAAAATTCCAAGAAAAGCTTGACAAAATGCGAATGCTGGATTATAATGGTGAAGCTGTCTGAGATTTGCTGCTATAGCTCAGTCGGTAGAGCGCATCCTTGGTAAGGATGAGGTCGCCAGTTCAAATCTGGCTAGCAGCTCCAAAAAGAACTCCCATCCATGTGGATGGGAGTTCTTTTTTCGTGTTGGTTAACCAAAGTCAACCCCCGGCTATGCCGGGGGTAAAAAAATAGCTTCCAGCGAGGAGTAAAGTAGACAA
>CAKTKB010000054.1 GCA_934569195.1 uncultured Oscillospiraceae bacterium | reverse complement strand
CTTCTGGCTGGCCTGAATGTTCGGCAGGGTCTCGCCGGCGCGGAGCCGGCTCTCACAGTGCGGGCAGATGTAGCCGGTGCGGGGGATTTTCTGATAGATGCTGACGTTCCAGTCGAGCCCGCAGCCGACGCACTTGGCTGTCATGCGGTTCCACCTCCCTCCAGTCTGGTGATGTGCACGACGGTGACGAGGTCGTCGATCTCGTGCTTGGTGGTATAGGTGTCCCGCTCGTCGAGCCCGATGTGTCGCAGCAGCGTCTCGGGCCCGTCCAGCAGGTAGGCGGTAACGGCCACGGCGTTCAGCCGGTAGACCGTGACCTCCACGGTGCAGCGGGCGCCGTCCTCGTCCAGCGTGGACGGGAACGAGGCCCGGCAGATGGGGCTTGCCTCGTATCTGAAGGCGGTCGCGCGGTTCTCGCCGGCGATGATGTCCTTCACGAACTCCTCGAAGGCTTTGCGGGGGATCGAGCTGCGGTACTTGTCCAGCGTGACGTCGGCGAGCTGCCGGATGGCCTTGGTGTTCATGGCTTCATCTCCTTCGCCTTTTCATAGAGCTCTTGGCGGCGCTCCTCGGTTATGAGTCCGAGCTGGCGGGCCATATCGAGGGATCCGATGAACGACCAGTACCACGCGACTCGGCCGTCCTCCTTAGAGGAGGTGGCGATCATGCGCCGGGTCTCCTCCATCATCGAGGCGAGGAGCGTCTCGACGTTCTGGTCGGCGTCGCTCCACTTTGCTCCGCAGCTCGGGCAATACTGGAAGGGCGGGATAAACTTACCGCAGATCGGGCAGTCATCGCCCTCGTTGATTTCGTAAAGGTCGACGGCGTCGCCTTTGGGATCCTCGGAGTCGTACAAGCCGTTCCCGCCGATCGTCCCCTCGGTGCAGTTGAGCAGAACGGCATACCAGCCGCTCCACTCGCCCCCGCCCTCGAGCCGGAGGAGGTCGCTGACCTCCTCCAGCGTCAGGCGGCCTCGGCGCTTCAGGATCCTGACGACCAGCCTGTCGTGCAGGTCGTAGGTTCTTTCGATGCTGATGCCCTGTTTCATGTGTCTCACCTCCTTAGCTCCAGTAGCCGCGCAGCAGGTCTTGGATGACGTCGCGGTAGCTGCTGGCGTGTGTGAGGCACTTATTTGAGGGCCGGAACTCCGTGCCGTGCTTCGCGCAGTTGTAGACCTCGCGGGCGTACTCGATGCGCTCCTGCTCGAGGCGCGTGCTGTACTGGTGGAGAAGGCGCACGAGCGTGTCGTTTTTGGCAATCTGTCCAGCGTTCTCGATGATGGCCTTCTGGATCCGCTCGATATACACGGAGGAGAAGGTGGCGAGGTCGGCCAGAAGCTCGTCCGAGATTTCGGTCGGCTCAGTGGGGCGCTGGATGGCAGAGATCCGAGCGTTTAACACCGCGATTTCCTCGTCCTTCTTTTCGATGTCAGCACGGGCAGCCTCGAGGGCTTTCTCACTCGCCGCGAGCTTGTCGACGAGGCGGTTGTAGCCGAGCTCGGCCTCGATGCGCTTTGCCTCAGCACTCTCGAGGCGCTGCTTCATACTGCACGCAAAGTCGTTTTTGATGTTCTCCTCGGCGTCCTCGAAGCATCCAGCGAAGGCCGTGGCGAGGTAGCTGTCCGGCCCGAGGGTGTCCACGATGGCCCGGATTTGGTCGAGAGCGTCCCGCTCCTGCTGCTTGCTGGCCGGGACATTCTCGGCCGCGACGATGACGTCGGTGATGGTGGCGCTGCTGTGGCGGTAGATCTCGCGGAAGTCTTTGCGGGCCTGCTTCTCATTGGCGGCCGTGATGCGGTCTTTGCCGGTGCTGCCGTTCTCTCTGGTGAATGTGATCTCGTAGGTGTTCATGGTGGTCTCCTTTCATCTTGGCCCGGCCGGAGCCGGGGGGTCTTGGTGGTGTCGAGTCCCTGAAAAGCAGAAACACGACCGCCGGATCGCTTCAGAGAGCAGCGCGGAGGGTGCGCAGCTCGTCCATTTTCAGCGTCGGGGTCGTGTGGTTGTTTTCATGTTGGGCTCTCCTTTCTTCGGCCCGGCGTTGCCGGGTACTCTTGGCTACTGTGCGGCCGGTGCTCTTTTGCCTCTGCGCTTGAAGCTCTCACGCAGCCGCCTCTCGGCGAGCTCTGCGCTGTACCCTTCGCGCTGGTTGGCGTCCAGCGTGCCGGTCGCGCCTCGCTGGAGCTCCTTGTAGATCGTGGTGTGGTGGACGCTCAGGCGGGCCGCGATGTCGACCGGCCGATCTCCGAGCAGATGCCACGCCTCGATCTTCTTCCTGTCCTCGAAGGTCAGGTAGCGGTACTTTCCCGTCAGTCTCACCTCCGTCCTATGGGGTTGTAGTAAAGAAAAAACGCACAGCCGACTCACTTGAGTCTCTGTGCGTTTAATGATAATGGACAGCAGAATCCGTGGAAAACGGCGCAATACTTGACGAAACCGCCGGAAGATAGTAAAATACAGTTATCTATCTATGAAACGGAGGAAATGCAGATGGATTTGATTCCCCGTGTACAATGCCGTAAGTGCGGCACGGAATATTCAGTTCTGCAAAGCCGCTGCCCCAAATGCGGAACCAGAAAGGTGAAACAAACGCAGCGGATGCCCGGTACTACCGCCGGAACAGTTTCCGGAACTTATGCAAGTGATCAGGCGCAGGCCAATGCAAAATGGCAGATGACCTTCGCAGCAATTCTGGTTGTGGCTGTAATTTTGGCAATGATCGTTTTGATCTCTACAAGCCTGCATACCGAGCCGGGTGCGGGAAAAACGACCCCGGTGCCGATTGTGAGTGAGTCTCCGGACGCAACGCCCACCCCCACCCCCACGCCCACGCCTACCCCCACGCCCACCATTACCAGCCTGACGATTAAATTCAACAACTCTCAGATTACGGAGTTTACCTCTCCTAGCGGCAATCAGGTGCAGCTGACTGCTGAGGCGTATCCGCTGTTGGAGAACGGTCAGCAGGCAGAGGTGACTTGGACCAGCTCCAATGAGGCTGTCTGCACGGTGGATGAAAACGGGCTGGTAACCGGACAGGGCGGCTCCGGTGCCGCAACGGTAACGGCAACCTGTTATGGTATGACAGCAACCTGCACTGTATACAGCCGGTAAAGAATTTTTAAAAAAGTTGTAAAAAACGCTTGACAAATTAGCGAACTTCGTGTATTATACGTGTTGTTCGCTGATCCGGACGATTAGCTCAGCTGGTATGAGCATCCGCTTGACGTGCGGAGGGTCACAGGTTCGAGTCCTGTATCGTCCACCAGCAAAAAGCCTTGAAACGTAAGTTTCAAGGCTTTTTTTGTTTGTCAGATGTGGTATACTTGGTTTAGACGGGGAAGTTATCATTTGCAGGGGAGTCACCGGTATGATTAGAGAATTACGGAAAGCAGATATCAATAAGGTTGCGGATATATGGTTGGATACAAATATAAAGGCGCACTGTTTTATTCCTGCACAATACTGGAAAAATAATTTCGAATTCGTAAAAGAGGCGCTGCTGCAGGCGGAAGTCTACGTGTATGAGAACGATAAAGAGATACAAGGCTTTATCGGACTGAACAATGAATACATTGAGGGCATTTTTGTTTCTGATGAAGTACAATCTCAAGGCATAGGGAAAATTCTGCTGAATTTTGCGAAGAATAAAAGAAATGCGTTGCGTTTGAGCGTATACCAACAAAACACACGGGCAATCTCCTTTTATCAAAGAGAAGGATTTGAGATTCAGTGTAGCGGCTTGGATGACGCTACCGGGGAAAAAGAGTATACAATGGTATGGCAGCAGAAATAGAAATATAAATTTTGGGAGGTAAAGCGCGATGAAAAAAGCTATTATGAGAGCAATGATTTCAATTATTCTCATGGCAATTGCAGCGTTGGTCGGTTTTTTCTTTGGTGCTATAATGAACGAAGCAATAGGTGGGGCAATACTACTTTCAATGATTACAGGTTTTGCTTGCACTATTAGTGCTATTGAAAAGAACAAGAAAGAATGACAAATACCGGTTTGCCGCACTCGCTCATAGCAGGGGTTGAGGCAGCCGCTCCGAGAGGCTTTTGTATCAAAAAGAAAAGGTGAGAACCTATGAATTATATCCATATCACTAAAGAGAACATTGACAAGGAGCATATTTGCTGCGCCATGTCCGGTAAGCAGAGCCTTGCCAAAAAGGAATGGATGAGACAGCGCTTTGACGAGGGGCTTGTTTTTTACCGCAGCGAGGAGCGTGGCAAGTGCTTTATCGAATACATCCCGGCGGAAAACGCATGGGTGCCCATTGAGGCAAGAAATTGGATTTACATCAACTGTCTGTGGGTTTCCGGCGCTATGAAAGGGCATGGCTATTCCGGTGACCTTTTGGACGAGTGCATCCGAGATGCCAAGGCACAAGGCAAGAAGGGCATTTGTATCCTTTGCGCCGAGGGGCGGAAACGGGAATTTTTAGCGGACCCCAAGTTTCTGACCTATCAAGGATTCAAGGTTGCGGATATATCCGACTGCGGAATCAATCTTATGTATCTGCCCCTTACGGAGAACCCGGAGCTGCCAAGATTCAAGGACTGCGCCAAGCACCCAAAGGTGGACGAACAGGGCTTTGTTCTTTACTACACCGACCAGTGCCCCTTTACTTGCTATTGGGTGCCGCGGGTGCAGAAGACCGCCGAGGAACATGGCATTCCGTTCAAGGTGATCCACATCACCGACAAAGAAACCGCACAGAATGTACCTGCGCCGGTCACGACGTACGCACTGTTCCGGAACGGTCAGTTCTTGACGCAGGCGATTCAGTCGGATAAGAAGTTCCTGGCGCTGGCAGGTAAGCAGAGATAATATCGAAAGCGTTGGCATGCGCACCGTAGATGTCAACGAAAGATATAGATATATATAAAAAGACTTGCAGTTGCGGGATACCGTAGTATCCTCAACAACTGCAAGTCTTTGTGCTTATATACTTGAATCAAATGTTATACGATGACCAACTTTGCACCGCGTTCTGCAAATGCATTTTTCTGTTCTTCGGAGAGCCCTCGGTCGGTGATGATGCAATCGACTTCTTCCAAGGGGCACACTCTTACCAGACTTGCGCGGCCAAATTTACTTGAGTCGGCATAGACCACTGTGCGTCTTGCGGCATGCCGCATCTGATTTTGTACGGTTGCTTCGCTAAAACCAAGGTCCGTACAACCGATGACGGGGTCGATTCCGCTGGCTGACATAAAATATGTGTCAATATGGAACGTGTCTTCGAGAGAAATCAGTGGATTCACGATGGTGTATTCATCTTTGTTCAGCACTCCGCCGACCAAAATGATGGTAAAGCCGGGAACATCGGAAAGCAGCAAAGCATTTTGAATGGAGTTTGTGATAATACTCAGCTTTTGAAAACGTTCTTTTAAAGCCATTACCATCAATTGACTGGTGCTGCCGTAATCAAGAGCGATTACTTGGTTTTCTTCAACCATTGAAACTGCGTATTGAACAATTGCTTTCTTCTGTTCAACGTTTTGTGTTTTGCGGGTGCTCAGCGTAATATAGCCGGGATTCATCGTGGGCTCTTTATCGCTTGTGGGGATTGCACCGCCGTGTACGCGCGTGAGCTGTCCGGACTTTTCCAAATAATCCAGGTCTTTCCGAATTGTTTCAGAAGATACGTCCATGCGTTTGACAAGGTCTGCGGTATGGACGTTTCCGGTTTCTGCAAGGATAGACAGTATAATATCGTGCCGCTGCTGTTGTAGCATTGATGCACCTCCTCTAATATAGAAAATCTGTAAAGATATCTGAAAAGATTATAACGCAAAAGGTTTGATTTGAAAAGAGAAAAAGCAAAAAAACACAAGAAAAAATTGGATTTACTTGGATTATAGCAATAAAATGCAAATAATCGCATGATTGTTAACAAATTATCTGGCAAAAAATTGGACATTTTCATGGTTTTTTCTGCAAATACTTGGTTTTTCTTGCAAACGCAACAAAAACCAAGTATACTAAACATGCAAACAATGCTATGTCAAAAAATCCTCAAGCAGGATTATGGTATGGTGAAAGGAGAATAAATCATGAGTAATGAAACAAAAAAGCAAATTGCAAAAGCAGCGCCTAACCGTTGGTTGGTATTCTGTATCCTTGTTTTTTCGGGCGGTATTGCATTTAAGCTCTCCAGTATGAAAGATATGTTCTATGTTCCTATGCAGGAATTCATGGGACTGACGAATACACAGATCGGCGCAGCCTTGAGCGTATACGGTATTGTCCAGACGATTGGCTTGATCGCAGGTATTTACATCTGTGATATGATTAGTAAGAAGTACATGATTGGTGGTTCGCTGATCGGAATCGGTATTGTTGGTTTTTACATTGCAACCTTCCCCGGTTACTATGGATTTTTGCTGGCCTTTGGTATCCTGGCTATTTTGGGTGAGGTTACCTACTGGCCCGTCTTGCTGAAAGCCATTCGTCTTTTGGGCGATGAGCAGACGCAGGGAAGAATGTTCGGTTTCCTTGAAATGGGGCGAGGGATTGTTGACGTGATTGTCGCATCATCGGCCTTGGCGGTGTTCCGGGCAATGGGCGAGGGTGCTGCAGCTCTGCGCGGCGGTATCATTTTCCTGGCCGTAGTGACCATAGTAGCCGGTGTGCTGTGCCTGATTTTTGTTCCGCATGATGAAAAGAACGTTGGAGAGGACGGCAAAGAGGTCAACAAGGCAGAGGCTGCTTTCTCCGGCATGATGCAGGCACTGAAGAGCGTGGATATCTGGGCAGTTGCTATCAACGGCTTTGTTGTGTATTGCATCTATTGCGGTCTGACTTACTTTATTCCCTTTCTCAATAAAATCTATATGCTGCCTGCCACCGCAGTCGGTATGTACGGAATTGTCAACCAGTATGGTTTGAAGATGATCGGCGGCCCCGTTGGCGGCTTTATGTCCGATAAAGTTCATAAATCCGCAGCCAAGCACATTAGAGCCGGTTTCGTAGTCTGCATTGTTGCCATGGGCATCTTCCTGATGATCCCCCACGAGGCTCTTGGACAGAAAGGCATGTGGATGCTGGGCGCTATCTGCACCCTGACCTTTGGCGCAATCGTATTTACCATGCGCGCAGTGTTCTTTGCTCCCATGGACGAAGTGAAGGTTCCCCGTGAGATTACCGGCGCAGCTATGAGTATGGCATCTCTGATCATTTACCTGCCGAACACCTTTGCTTACGTAATGTACGGCAATTTCCTGGATCGTTTCCCCGGCATGACCGGATTTAGAATTGTGTTCTCCGTGATGATTGGTTGGGCTATTGTTGGTATCGGTGTTTCTACTTTCCTGATTCATAGAATTAAGAAACATCAGGAAGAAGCATAATTAGGAGGATGATAACTATGAAAGATTATCAGGGTTTCAAGAACAACGGAAACTGGTACAAAGGAAACCTCCACAGTCATACAACGGTTTCTGACGGCATGATGACGCCGGAACAGTCTGTAGAGGTTTATAAGCAGCACGGATATAGTTTTCTGGCGCTTTCTGAACACGATATTTACACGGACTATCGCGAGGTGTACAATACAGATGGGTTCATTACGATTCCTGCCATTGAAGCCAGTGCAATCTTGTATCAGGAAGAGGGCAGCAACAAGCGGCTGAAGATTCATCATTTGCACGGCATTCTCGGTACCACCGAGATGCAGGAAAATGCCAAGGCGCCCTTGTTCAAACACATGGAGCGCGTTCCGGCTCAGAAATATTACGGAACCTGGAGCGGCCCGGAAATCTCGCAGAATATTGCGGATATGCTGCGTGACCGCGGTTGTGTGGTAACATACAATCATCCGATTTGGAGCCGCGTGACCGAAGAAGAATTCATTCATACGGAAGGCGTACAGGCGCTGGAGATTTTCAACTACAACACGGTTTTGGAGTCTAACACCGGCTACGATGTTACATATTGGGACCGTATGCTGCGAATGGGCAAGAAAATCAACGGCTTCGCCAGCGACGACAACCATAACGAAGGCTTGTTTGAGGATTCCTGCGGCGGCTGGATTTGCGTACAGGCTCCGGAACTGACGCACGATGCAATTATCCAGAATTTCATGGACGGCAACTATTATTCCTCTGCCGGCCCGGAAATCAAGGATTGGGGCATTAAAGATGGTAAGGCATGGATTTCCTGCTCTCCCGTCAATCATATCAATTTCGTTGCGGGAAATATCATCAATGACGGCGTAATGGTTCTCGGAAAGCCCTGCGAGGATTCCTTGACCTATGGCGAGTATGTAATGAAAGGTCACGAAACCTATATTCGCGCCGAAGTTACGGACAAGTACGGCCGGACAGCTTGGACAAACCCGATTTATCTGGATTGAAATTAATTGACTGAAAGGACTATCACTATGGAGCGAATTCAGGAAATACTGACCACGGTTGACAATTGGTTGTGGGGGAATTGGCTGCTGTTTGTTTTGCTTGCGGTTGGCATTCTTTATACGGTTATTTCCGGCGGCGTTCAGGTCAGGCATTTTAAGTATATCATCAAAAAGACCTTGATACATCCGATTTGCTATGGTGATAAAGATACGAATTCGGAAGGAAGCGTATCGTCCTTTCAGGCTCTGAATATGGCAATTGCATCATGCGTCGGAAGCGGAAATATCGTTGGCGTTGCAACTGCTGTTCTGGCAGGCGGCTTGGGCGCGCTTTTCTGGATGTGGGTCGCTGCATTTGTAGGTATGGCCACAAAATACGGAGAGATTATTTTGGGCATGCTGTATCGGCAGAAAGATGACAGCGGAACATGGATGGGTGGACCCATGTACTATATCCGAGATGGTCTCCATGCCCCGTGGCTTGCTTTATTGTGTTCCATTTTTATGGTGGTTCAGATTATTGGCGGAAACTTCATACAGTCCAACACCATTGGCGGTGTAGTGGAAGATACCTTCCGGATTGCCCCCATTTATACAGGCATTATCCTAACAGTACTGATTTTTGTTGTTTCGGCCGGCGGCTTGAAACGATTTGCAAATGTGGCACGTAAAGTGGTTCCCTTTATGGCAACGCTTTACATTGCCAGTGGATTGCTGATCATTCTGATCAATATTAAGCAACTTCCCGGTGTTTTTGCAGATATTTTTGCGGGAGCATTTGGTCTGAGAGCGGTTGGCGGTGGTATGCTGGGCAGCATGATCATCGCTATGCAGAAAGGCATTGCCCGAGGTCTCTATTCCAATGAGGCAGGCGAAGGTTCTGCACCCGTTC
>CAKTKB010000053.1 GCA_934569195.1 uncultured Oscillospiraceae bacterium | reverse complement strand
GGGTCAGTCCCAGTACGCCGCCCTCGGTGACTCCGGAGAGGGCGTGAATGTTGTACATGCCGAAGGCCTGAAAGGCGGCGGCAAAAAAGGCAACCAGGCAATGAGACGGCTTCAGCTTCGGGAAAAGGGCAGAGGGAAAACGCATGATTTTGTTAGTACACTCCTTTGTCTGTGTGGTCGGTATCCATATAAATAACGCGGCGGCGGGCCTCCTGGGCAGGAGGATCCGGTATGTCCCGGGCGAACAGACCGTACAGCTCGCCAACCCGGCGCTCTAAATGCCAATAGGGGGAATCGGGAATCTGTCCGGCGTTTAGAAATGTGCCGGTGGCTCTGGCGGCGTTGAGAATGGCGCGGCCCCGGCGGTTCAGCGCCAGAACCCGGACGTAGGGGGCCGGGGCCGACAGATCGGTCTGAGATAGTCCCAAAAAGGCACACATCACCATCCGGTCCAGCCGGCTGCGGGTATAGCGCTTGGACTTGACGGATTGGAGGATTTCCTCCAGAGTCGCCTCCTGACGGGCGGCGCGCATCAGCTTGCGCCAGAGACCCTCGGAGCCGTAGGGCAGTGCTTCAAAAGCGCCGTCATCCATCGTGCGCAGGCGGGCCAGCATGGGACGCTCTCCATCCTGACGGGTGTGCAGCGTGCCCCGGGAAAGAATTGCCGCCGCCTGAGGCGGAACCAGATGCAGCCAGGGTTCTCCGGCCTCCATCCGCAGCCGCAGGGAGGTGGCGGACGGCTCCGCCGGGTCCGGCGCCTGGGCGTGATAGTCCCCGCGGCGGGGGAGGGGAAGCGGCGTCAGCTTGTAGCCGCCGGACAGAATGGCTTTGCAGTATTCTATGGCCAGAATGTCATTTGGCTTGCGCAGAGCGGACCCGGATAACCCCATATCCTCCAGTGCAGCCTGACGCGCGGAGGGAAAGGAGATTCCGTTTTTCAGGTGCGCGGCCAGGGCAGGAGGGAAGGCCGGGCTGAGAAGCGCTTCCGCTGCGGCCATAAGGGTATCCACATCGGCGGTCTCCGCTCCGAAACACAGCCCGTCACAAAAGGGCGCGAGGATGCCTACGCCGCCGGAGGCAAAGCCTTCGGCAGAGGACAGACTGACCTGTACCGGCAGCTCCAGGACCAGGTCGGCCCCGCTGCATAGGGCAGCCTGGGCGCGGAGGGATTTGTCCAGGATTGCCGGATATCCCCGCTGCACAAAGTTGCCGCTCATTAGGCACACGACGCCGCAATCCGGGCCAAACTGCCGGCGCACGGCGGCAAGCTGCTTGGCATGCCCCAGATGAAGAGGGTTGTATTCGCAGATAATTCCTATGGTATACAAAAAAATCCTCCTTTGCGAAAAAAGTTCCGCATAGGGCTTGAGAAATTTTGGGAAATATTATAAAATAGAAACAGCTATGGCTATCATATCATAAAATGCGAAAAATGCAAAGGAAAACAAATTAGGAGGCTATTCCCATGAATGTTCTGGTTATCAATGCCGGCAGCTCCAGCCTGAAGTATCAGCTGATGGATCCGCAGACCGGCGCCGTTTCCGCCAAGGGCCTGTGCGAGCGGATTTATATCGACGGTCGGCTGACCCATAAGGTCGGCGACAAGAAGGTGGTCCGGGATATCCCCATGCCCACCCATTCGGAGGCAATCGAAGCCGTCCTGCATATTTTGGTGGACCCGGAGTGGGGCGTGATTCAGTCCGTGGCGGAGATCGATGCCGTGGGTCACCGCGTGCTCCATGGCGGCATGAAGTTCAGCGATTCCTGCATCATTGACGATGCCTGCATCAAGGCTATTGAAGAGTGCATCCCCCTCGGCCCGCTGCACAACCCGGCCAATCTGATGGGAATCCGCGCCTGCCAGGCGGTCATGCCCGGTACACCCCAGGTGGCGGTGTTCGATACCGCCTTCCACATGACGATGCCGCCCAAGGCCTATCGCTATGCCATTCCCAAGGAGTACTATGAGAACGACGACATCCGCCGCTACGGTTTCCATGGTACCTCCCACAAGTATATTGCCCGCCGGGCTGCGGAAATTATGGGGACCAAGAACTTCAAGATGGTCAACTGCCATCTGGGCAACGGTTCGTCCCTGTCTGCCGTAAAGGACGGCAAGTGCATGGATACCTCCATGGGCCTGTCCCCGCTGGCCGGTGTGCCTATGGGCACGCGTTCCGGCGATATCGATCCGTGCGTGGTGCAGTTTATCTGCAACAAGTATGGAATGTCCGTGGACGACTGCCTGACTATGCTGAACAAGAAGTCCGGTATGCTGGCAATTTCCGGCGTGTCCTCCGACTTCCGGGATCTGGAGAGCGGTGCCGAGTCCGGCAATGCGGACTGCCAGCTGGCCCTGGATAAGTTCTGCTACGAGGTCGCCAAGTATGTGGGCGCCTATGCGGCTGCCCTCAATGGCATCGACATGCTGACCTTTACCGCCGGTGTGGGCGAGAACGGCCCGGACACCCGTGCGGCTATCTGCGAATATCTGGGCTTCATGGGCGTGAAGCTGGACCCCGAGAAGAACAAGGTCCGCGGCAAGGAGACTCTGATTTCTGCGCCGGATTCCAAGGTTCAGGTCTGGGTCATCCCCACCAACGAGGAGCTGATGATCGCGCAGGATACTGCCGAGCTGGTGAACGCAGCCAAGAAGTAAATACCGTACTGAGCCGCCGCGTTCTGCGGCGGCTCTTTTCCAAGGAAGGAGATTTTTTATGCCCATTGCAGGCATCCCGCAGCCGGAGCTTTTGCAGGTCAGTGATACGCTGCGGCTGAGACGATTTGACGACCATTATGCGTTTGCGGCCGCCTGGTACCAGGACCCGGAGCTGGTGTATCTGGTGGACGGCGTGCGCAGGCCCTATACCCGGGAGACGCTGGACAATATGTACCACTACCTGGATAAACACGGGGAGCTGTATTTCATTGAGGCGCTGGAGGACGGTGCGTTTCGCCCCATAGGGGATGTGACGTTCAGTCCGGAGGATCTGCCCATTGTGATCGGAGAGCCTGCCTACCGGGGGCGAGGTGTGGGCAGACAGGTTCTGGAGGCATTGATCGGCCGGGGGCGCGAGCTGGGGCTACCGGAGCTTCGGGTCCGGGAAATCTATACTTATAACCTTCCGTCCAGGAAATGCTTCGCCGCGGTGGGCTTCCGGGAATGGGAGAGGACGGAAAAGGGCGTTTCCATGCGCCTGGATTTGCATACAGAAATAAGAAAGATGAGGACGTGAAATAATGGAGAAGGTTTCGGAGCGCTTTTTGCGTTATGTCTCTTTTGATACCCAATCGGACGAGGAATCCCTTACCTGCCCCTCGACGGCCAAGCAGCGCTTGCTGGGCCAGGAGCTGGTAAAGGAAATGCGGGAGATGGGGATCGCGGATGCCCATATGGATGAAAACGGCTACGTCTACGGTACGGTCCCCGGAAATCCCAAGCTGCCGACCATCGGCCTGATTGCCCACATGGACACTGCACCGGATGCTTCCGGCGCCAATATTCGGGCAAAGGTCGTCGAGTACACCGGGGAGGATGTTCTGCTCAATGCGGAGCGGCAGATTTGGCTGCGCAGGCAGGATTACCCGGCGCTGGCTTCCCATACGGGCAAGCACCTGATTGTCACCGACGGGACGACCCTGCTGGGAGCGGATGATAAGGCCGGTGTGGCGGAAATTATGGCGGCAGCGGAATATCTGCTGACGGCAAAGATCAGCCACGCAACGCTGAAGATCGGCTTCACGCCGGATGAGGAGATCGGCAGGGGGGCAGACCGGTTTGACGTGGCCGGGTTTGGCGCGGACTATGCCTACACCGTGGACGGCGGAACGGTCGGAGAAATCGAGTATGAGAATTTCAATGCGGCCGGAGCGACGGTGGAATTTACCGGACTGAATATCCATCCCGGCGATGCCAAGGGAAAGATGGCAAACTCCCAGTATGTGGCCATGGAGTTCCAGAGCCTGCTTCCGGTACACCAGCGCCCGGAGGCTACGGAAGGCTATGAGGGCTTTTTCCACCTGACGGATATGCAGGGGGAGGTGGAGCACAGTACCCTGCGCTATATTATCCGGGATCATGACGCGGAGAAATTCCGGCAGAAAAAGGCGGTGATGGAGGCGGCTGCGCGGTTCCTGAACGAAAAATACGGAGAGGGAACGGTGAAGCTTACCATTCGGGACAGCTACTATAACATGCGGGAGAAGATCGAGCCGTGCATGTATGTGGTGGAACGGGCGATGCATGCCATGCGGGCGGCGGGAATGCAGAATCCCCGGGCCGTGCCGATCCGCGGCGGTACCGATGGCGCGCGCCTGTCGTATATGGGGCTTCCGTGTCCGAATCTGTGTACTGGCGGCGCCAATTACCACGGCCGCTTTGAGTATATCCCGGTGGAGGATATGGAGCTGTGTACCCGGATGCTCATTGAGATTCTGACGGGTGCGGCAGAATAAAGCGGAGATTTCGGCCGCCGGAAGGGGCGGCATATGGCAAAACCCGGAGGCGGCTTGTCCGTCTCCGGGTCAATTTTATGCCTTGTCCAGGTCCTTCGCGTAATAAAGCGTCTGAACGCCGCCTTCTGTCTGGGTGCAGACAAAGCGGGTGTAGCCCAGGTGAATGTAGGTTACCAGCTCCTGAGGCCGGCTGGCCGGGACGCCCAGCGTGATGGTCCGGCAGCCGTTCCTTTGGGCAAATTGCTCCATGATGCGGATCAGATCGGCCAGACAGCCGGGATTCCGGAATTCCTCCCGGATGTGCAGATCCCGCAGATTTGCCACGGACACACCGTCGGCCAGAACCGTGCGCCCGTCAATCGGGCGGCAGGCCGGAGAGAAAAACAGGGTTGCGCCGCCGACAGGCTCTCGGTTGTGGAGGACGACAAAGGTGGCGGCCTGGCCACTGCGATTGTAGGCAAGGCACTCCTCGGCCCGCTGCTTCCAGCGGGCGTCCCCCGGGTGCTGGGATATGTAAATTGCCCACAGCTGCGTTAAATCGCTGCGACTTGCCTTGCGGTATCCGATCAAGTTGATCCTCCCCCCTATGCGCATAAAAATAGGGGATACCCCAGGATATCCCCTATTTCGGAATGCGCTACTCTATCAGCCCTCGAAGTCTGCCTCTTCCGCTACGGCATCCGTCTCGGTCGGGGCGTCCGGCGTCTGCTCCGGCTCCTCCTGAGGAGCGTCCTCATCGGAGACGGGCGTCTCCTGAGGGGCTTCGGCAGGCTCGCACTGGGAATCACAGGCGGAGGGCTGGGGCATATGCACCTCGGTATCGCGGCAGGGGCACAGACGCTTGCACCAAGCGATCAGCTTATCGCCGTACGCAGCGACGAGATAGACAACACCGGCCACAGCGGCCAGGACAGAGAGAACTTGCAGAACCTTTTTCATAGGAAAGCCTCCATTCTTTGTATGACATCTGTGCTAAGTATAACCAAATCAGGGAGAAAAAGCAATCCATTTTTTATGAATTCACATTTTATTCAGACATAGCCGTACATACCGCGGACGCTGACCTCGCCGGAGGAAACGGCCTCCGTCTCTCCGGTGTCGAATTGCACGATCAGCGCGCCGTCTGCGTCTACGTCCAGGGCCAGTCCGTGCCGGACCTGCCCGGAGCGGAGGAGGCAGATGGGACTGCCGATCGTGATGCAATCTCTGCGGTAATCGGCCATTAGTGCGTCTTTGCGGGCCAGCAGGTCCCGGTCCAGGCGATGCAGGGCCTCCACCATGGCGGCGGCCAGAGCCGCGCGGTCCACGCTTTTCCCTGCGGCCATGGCGACGGAGCCGGCGAAGCTGCGAATCTCGTCCGGGAAATCTGCGGGCTGCTGGCAGCAGTTTATGCCGATGCCGATGACAGCCCAGTCCACCCGGTCGGTACCCGGGCGGAGGGAAAGCTCCGTCAGAATGCCCGCCAGCTTTCTGCGATTGTAAACCAGATCGTTGGTCCATTTGACGCCGGGACGGATGGAAGCGGCCTTCTCCACGGCATCGCACATTACCTCGGAAACGGCGCAGGTCAGGTGCATCAATTCCCCTGCGGCGCACTCCGGCCGGAGGATGACGCTCATATAGATGCCCATCCCGGCGGGGGAGCGGAAGCTCCGTCCCCGGCGGCCGCGGCCGCCGGTCTGGCAGTCTGCGATGAGGACCGTTCCGGAGGGCGCGCCCTCGTCGGCCATCGCCTTGGCCCGGTTGTTGGTGGAGTCAATGACGTCATACCAGCGAATGCTGCCGCGCCAGGGAAAATCCTCCGGCAGACGGCTGAGAATTTCTGTCAGCATGGCGTGGGACCTCACACAATGTCCGGAAGGACTTCCTCAGGCGGGTGATCCAGCACCTCGGGGTGAAGTATGATCCGCTTATAGTGCTTGAAGAACGCCGCGTAGTAGAAACCGTCGACAATACGTTCGTCCATGCAGAACTTGAAATCGATGTACTTGCGCTGGACGACGGTGCCGTCCTCCTGCACCTCTATCGCCCGGCGCTTGCAGCCAAAGGCTCCGAATACGGGCAGGTTTCCGAAATCATACAGGTGGTGATAGATGGGCGGTATGCCGAGAGAACCCATGGAGGTGAAGAAAATGGACCCATGGAAGGGGCTGACCTCCAGCAGGAAAGCAGGAAGCAGACCAAAATAGTCCAGGGTGCGCAGCAGCCAGACCACAAATTTCAGGAACACGCCGGGGATCATGGTCAGGACATGGGCGGTATTGTCGAAGCTGGAGTCCAGAGGGGTGTTCTTGACCTTCTCAATCTGTTCATTGAGCTTGCGGTAGACGTCCTCCGCCGTGTCTCTGGGAGAAAGGTGTACCTTGATGACCGTATCGGGGGATTGTGCGTTCATTTCCTTCTTGATGGTCATGCAGAACTGGATATCCTCTCCCCGGGAATAGACCTTCTGCCCGGCAAGGAAACGGTTCAGACCGGGGTAGCGGGCGACCGCCCGGCAGTAGCTTGCGAGGAAAACATGGGTGATGCCGAAGCTGGTCAGACCCTCCCGGCGCTTCTGACGAATGTAGCGGTCAATGTGGCTGATTTCGAAGGAATCGGTAAAGTAGTTGGTGGAGGTGTTGCGGGTGACCATGATGTACGGAGATACCTGGGCCATGGGGGGCAGGGAACGCAGCCGGCGGCCGTCGCGCCGGTCGCCCCAGGTGGGGTGGTATTCGCCCACGGGATGAAACCGGATGGCGAACACAACCAGCATCAGTCCCAGAAGCATCAAAAAGTCCGGCAGCAGCCGCAGGGTCACATCCAGCCGGTTGACCAGCAGGGCCTGCCGGTTCAGGTACAGCAGGGCGCCCAGAGGAACGGCGAAAAGAAACAGCAGCAGCCATGCCTGTCGCCCGCGGCCCGCCGTGATTTCCGTGTAGGTCACGGCAAAGGAAAACAGCACGATCCAGTAAAGCCCGACGACCATTTTCTGGAACTGGAAGTGATATCCGGTTACGGCAAAGGCGAAATACAGGCAAATCATCCAAATGGGGATGGCCGTTTTATAAAACCGCTCTTTCCCGTCGGTGAGGGTGATGAGCGCATAAAGCAGGCATGCTGCGATAGGCAGAACGATTTGACTCCACACTTGAAGCGAGTCGCCGGACCCTTTCACACAGGCGATCACAATGCGGGCCACTGCCGAGCACACCAGGCACAGCGCCATCATCCAGGTCAGCGCGTTTTTGCGGCTGACATAAAAATGTGTTCTTGTTTCCATAACAAGAGAAGTATACCAAAAAAATCCCCCCATTGCAATGGGAGGACGGGAAAAAACCGGATATTCGCGCCGGATCGGAGGGAGAGTCTGCAGGAAACGGCAAAATTCGGCCTGCGGGGTGGAAAATACGGCTCCGGAAATTTAAGATTCCCGGAGTCGCAAGGGGTAGAAGAAAATTATGCGTTTGGGCAGAGGGCTGCCTTCACCGCGGCAATGTGGGCGGGGGTCGTACCGCAGCAGCCGCCTACCAGCCTGGCACCGGCCGACACGCAGTCAGTAAGAATTCCGGCGAATTCCTCCGGTCCCATGGGATAAATAGCCTGCTTTTGCTCGTTGATGTAGGGAAGTCCGGCGTTGGGCTTGCAGATCAGCGGGACCTTTACGGAGCGATGCAGGCGGCTTACCAGTCCGCCGGTAAACGAATCTGCGGCTACACAGTTAAAGCCCAGACCGGCAGCGCCCATTTCCTCCAGAGATTGCAGCACAGGCACGGCATCCATACCGGACAGGAAGGAGCCGTCGGTCTGCATGACAAAGCTGAACAGACATGCGCCGCCGCCTTCCAGCTGAAGGGCGACAAAAATGGCCTCTGCCTCCTGAGGGTACATCAGCGTCTCGGCCACGAGCAAATCTGCGCCGCCGTCTATCAGTCCTCGAATCTGGCGGGCGTAATTCTCAATGAGCAGGTCCATGTTGGCCGGGTCCGCGCTGTCCGTAAAGGCGGCCAGGGTGGTCAGATTGCCCGCAATCAGGCAGTCGGGGGCTGCAGAGCGGCTCAAGGCAACCAGCTGCGCGTTAATGGCCTCCGTCTGGTTGGCCAGACCCACCCGCTCCAGGGCGATTGGCTGTGCCTGAAAGGTGGGCGCATAGAGAATACGGCTGCCTGCACGGGCGTAGGCGCGCTGCAGGGTGACCAATGCTTCCGGATGGGACAGAATCCAGGCTTCGGAGCAGCAGCCCATGGGCATTCCGGCGGCAATCAGATTGGAGCCGGTAGCGCCGTCGAGCAGGGTGGGGGTATCAGACAACTGGGCGAGAAACTGCTGTTTTGTGAGCATGGGGAATGCCTCCTCAAATCATACTCGCATCATTATAGGATGAAACGGGCAAAATAGCAAGGTAAATCTGACGGGACCGGGCTTCTTACAGGGGCTGTCTCCCTCTAAAAAGAATAAAAGATTGACCTTTTTGTAAAAATCTGCTATGATAGCCAAAAATCCCAAAAGGAGCGACCTAAAATGAAAAAATCCATTCTGCGCGCGTATGCGCGTCTGATTGTGCGCTGCGGCGCCAATGTACAGAAGGGCCAGGAGGTCCTGATCAATGCGGAGCTGGACCAGCCTGAGTTTGTTCAGATGGTTGTGGAGGAGGCCTACAAGGCCAAGGCTGCTAAGGTGACTGTGGACTGGAGCTACCAGCCCCTGCAGAAGCTGCACGTTCGCAACCAGAGCCTGAAAACGCTGGGCACCGTTACGGAGTGGCAGAAGGCCAAGATGCAGCACTACTGCGACGTCCTGCCCTGCAGCATTTACCTGACCTCTGAGGATCCCGACGGTCTGAAGGGCATGAACATGGAAAAGATGGCCAAGGCCAGCCAGATGCGTTACCCGATCATGAAGGGCTACCGGGACCAGATGGAAAATAAGTACCAGTGG